>CAYQTB010000001.1:0-113381 GCA_964420315.1 uncultured Thiothrix sp.
GGGCCGTTGTTTTGGGTGTGGCGGCGGTATCGCAGGTTTCAGCGGCGTAAGAAAGATGGGGTGTAATCATTCTAACTGGTAGGCGACACTGGCGTTGTCCTGTGCGGATGTTACCGTCAGGGTTAGAGGGCTGTTGACCAAGCGTTTGATTCCAACATGACAAGTGATGGTTGTCGTGCTGGAGTCGTTGGGGCAAACCAAGTCAGCAGACGTGACTTTCAAGCCCATGCCGGTTGGGATAATTTTGAGGGTGGTTTGTGGATCATTGGCGCTAATGGCTAGACGTACTTCGTTGCTGGAAGCGGTTTCCGTCACGGCTAGCAAAGCCACTTTGGGAACACTCAAGGCAATGTGTTGGGAGGCGGACACTTCATCGGCAGAAACATTGGCGATGAGTAAGCAATTCAGTAATAGGCTAATAGTGAGTTGTGCGGTGTTGTTCATGAGAGAGTCCTTTTGTTGTGGCACTCTCTCACGTTAAGGTTATATTTGGTTTGCGGCTATCGCCTCACTGATAGTCGATCATCTTTTCCCGCTAAACGGTAATAGTTTTAGCATCAGTTCTGCGTCAGTGTGTAGATGATGTTCGCGTTGAAGGTTCCATAAGGAATCATGCCACCGCTATTCGTCCCACGGGCTGCAATTTTAATTTGCGCATTCGAGGTTTTCATCATGCCAATGTTTGTAAGGGTAGTGGGAGTTGTCGATAAAACGGTATCGAAGTTGGTTGGGAGGCCATTTATATCGCTAATTTCTAATTGTAAATTGTAAAGATTCAAATTGACATCCGTATGTGCTTGTAATTTTGCCAAGTTATTGTTGGAACTGATGGCAACGAATGGCTTGTTGTTTGCTGGCGTGGTCGAGCCTGTAAAACCTTCACCGGCATTGGTGGGCGCGGTGAACGTGAAGGACGGGGAGATGTCTTCAACGTCGATGAGAGCAACGAGGGGGACAGTCAGGGTGAGGGTTTGTGTATCGGTGGCCGTGGCTGCACTGGCAGCGTGCAGCATTAACAGGCAGGGTAAGGCGCTTAGCAGTGAAAGGGTATAGGGTTTCATGGGAGACTCTCTTGTTGTTATGGAATGGTTATGGTTATCCGGTCACATTAAAGCCGTTGCTGGGGCCGACGCGTTTGATCCCCTGTGAGCTAGGCAATGCACGTAAAGTCATGTTTTGATTTGCGCCTGCTTCAAGGTTCAGCACAAATTCGGTTTGTTCCAGTCGGTAATTTGCCGGTAGTTTGTCATGATCGACAACGACGAGTTTCCATTGACCGGGTGGAATCCCTACAAAGCTGAAGCTGCCATCATGCAAGGTTGTGCGCTTATGTACAATACGTTTACCAACCGTTCCGACGGGCTGTAGCTCAAGCAATACCCTGCCTATCCCTTTATCCGCGCGTAGGGTTTCTCCCGTGCCTGAGGTGTCAAACACAGCGGCGGCGGCGTCATGGGTGTAGGTTTGCAATTTGCCGCTGACCCGTGAGGAGGGGTGTAAGTTCAATTCAGGTTGTACGGTTTGGTTAGCTTGTACCGTGATTCGCGCTTCTGCGCCTTCCTGACTGAGCATATAACCTTGGGTATTGGGGCGACTGCCATCAATCTGTACCTGATATTCTTTAGCAATCACATTGGGATAGTGAAATTCGCCCTTGGTGTCAGTAACGGCATATTGCCCACCCATTTGCACTACCACATCACTGGCGGGCTGCTGGTTTTCCGCAAAGTGTACTTTGCCACGTACTGAGCCGATATTGTTGCGTTTGCGAATGGGCACATCTAACGGCACGCTGTATTCGAGTTGTGCGAGGTTATCATGGCTCATACTGCCATCGGTGGCTTGGTTGTCGGTGCGACGCACGCTCGCGCCGATACTGCCGAATTTTTTCAAGTCATGGGTGTACTTAACTTCTAAGCTGTCGGCGTGAGTTTTTTCACTGTTGTTTTTATTGCGTTGTGCATGACCGGTCAGTTGATTGCGTGCGTTGAGTTTGAGTGTGCCATTGATACCTGCACTGGTGCTTTTGCCCGCGTTATCCAGATTATCACTGATACTGGCATCAGCATTAAGGTTCAGTGTCGAGGTCGCTTGCCAATTGACGGCAAGGGAACGTTTATTGCCTTTACTGCTGGCTTGGGTGCGATCCTCTCGTTTACCTTGCTCAACAGCCGCGCGTACACTGATGTCATCGAAACGATGGTTATAACTGAGCGTGGTTGCACTAATCTCACGGTCTGTCGTGGGGGCGGGGCGTAGGTCTTGTTCCTGACGTTGGCGATACCCTAAGCTGATCTCTATTTGGTGGGCATCACCGAAAGTCCGGCTTATTCGTGCTTCGTGTTCGCGGTCGTCACGAATTTCTTGGCTAGGTTTTTTATCCAAATTATTCAGCGTTTTGCGGGTACTAGCCGTCACACTCGTGGTGTCGCTGAGTTGATAATGGGCATTAGCAAACGTTTGGCTGGTATCGGTACTACTGCCATCAAATAAAGGCTCTGCTTTTAGGACGGAAGCGTTAACGCCGAGTTTCTGCCACTGACCATTCACGTCAATAGACCATGCGTGTGCATCGTCATCGGCAGCAACTTCAGTGCGGGCGCTGATATTATTGCCGCGCCAACCCGCGCCAGCCGCAGCAACGGTTTGTTTTTGCATGTTTTCTTGGATAGGACTGACGACTTTTTCATGTTGGAGCAGCGAGACACTCAGATCAAACTCATCCCCTTGGTATTGCACGGATGAGCCAGTGACTTTCTCTTGTTGGCTGTCTCCACTGCGGCTCTGTCCGTGAAAGGCTTGTAGGGTTAGTGGTTGTTTATTGTCGTCATTACGTGGTCGGTACGTGGCTTCTGCGCCTACGCCGGTCAGACTGTTGCCGCTTAACTGGCTACGGGTGCTGAAAGTGCGATGCCCAGTATTCAGCGTGGTGTCATCACTGCGGTAATTGAGCTGGTATTCTGCTTGTTGGTTGCTATTGTCGTAGGTAGTCGTACTGTTTTGACCATTACGTACCCGCAGGTCAATACGGTGTTTGCCTTCGGTATCAATAGCCCCTTGAGCGTGGTATTCCGCTTGCCATTGAGCGTGGTCTGTTTTCGTGCCATTCGCTGCTTCGCGCTGTTGTTGGCTATAACGGGTGGTCAGCTTACCGGCAAGTGTTTGGTATTTGCCGATACCTTGTGGAACGCGGGCAATCAGTGGGATGGTGACGGATTCGCTCGCCTGCTTGCCGCCACCACGGGCATCTAAGCTGATACGGTAGGCGCTGGTGGCATCCAATTGTCGCGGAATGGCACCGCTGACGGTGACGGTGCCGGATTCCCCCGCTGCCAGTGTCAAACGGCGTGGCTCGACACTGCGGATGTAGCCTGCTTCATCGGTACCGCTGAGTTGATAGGTAACGCTGCGGTTGCCCGTATTTTCTAACAAAAACTCAATACTGTATTGTTCGCCACCGAGCAAGCTACTGGGCGGGGCAACGGCAGTCAGGTTGATACCGCTTTGTCCTTCCACTCGAATGCTGACCGATTGGTTGCTGCCAATCCCGCCACCACCTTGTGCAGAGACCATGTATTGCACATTGTATGTTCCAGCCTTTAACCCTTTAGGGGGCAGCACATGCACCAAGCGTACATCGCGTGAGCCATTGGCAAGCAGAAAAGGGGCGGTATTGGTAACAAGTTCCCAATCGGGCGGCAGGATAAGGTTTTCCTGCAATTGTTGCGCCTGCCCGGAGCGATTGGTCACTTCAAAGCGCAGGGTGAGAATACCGGGTTTGTCCACGGTGAATTGACGCTGCCCCGGTATAATGCTGACTTCATCCGCCGCGAGTACGGCTTGTGTCGACATCATCATGGCTGCGGCTAGGGTGAGTTGCAGACTCCCCTTAGCGGTTAATGGCAGGTGGCGTAGTGCGTGCATCGTGATTTCCCTTGCAGCCGCTGGAATGGTTATGGCTGTATGGTTAAGTTGATGTCTGTACCGAACACCTGCCCGCTGTTGTTGTCTTCCGCTGCCAATAAGGCTTTGTAATTACCGGGTTGCAGGCTACTTAAATCCATAGCGAAACCTTCTTTTTCACCGGTGTATAAGCCTTTGGTTTCAGACGGGAATTTTCCGATACTCGCGCCATTTGCAGCGAAAATTTCCAACCAAACATTGGGACGGCTGTGACGTGTGCCGGTATTGGTGACATCAATGCTAAATACACGCTGCCCTTGTTCATTGCGGGCGACATGTGGCGGTGCAAAAGTTAGGTTAGCTGCGCCTTTAGTGCCAACGTGGGTGAGAACTTGTACGGCGTAACGGACTTTTTGATGAATCGTCAGGCTGAGTTTTTCATTGGGGGCTTGGGCTAACTGCGATTCCCGTGATTTATTGGAGACGGGTTCTAACATCAGCGTACTCCAGTATGAGCCTTGCAGTTGGTTGTTTTGTGGGACACTCATGGTGTACGAGATGGTTTTCGATGCACCAGGGTCGAGCATGACGCGGTCGGTGTCTAACGCAATCCATGTCGCATTGGAACGGGCGTGGCTGCCATTGCCGGTGGTGTATTCGGTGCTGCCGTCGGTTTTGATTTTAATGTCTTCTTGGTAGATTTTGACTTCAGCCGGTTCATTGCCGGTGTTGCGCAACTCCAGCACGCCGCTGACCGTGCCGCCTGGGTTGACGGTGTATTCGTGGGAAAGCCCGCCTGCTAACATCACTGCCGCGTGTGCTGGATTAAAGAATAGGCATGGCAAAGCCACCGCCATGCTGGTTAAAAAAGTCTGCTTCATTGTTTTGCCCCTGTTTCTGTCTAAACGTTATGGTGTCGCTGTGACTTGGTATTCAATTTGAATACTTTTAGTGCCGTTACCATCGCTCACGTCGAAATTGCTGATAGAAAACTCCAAAGGAATCGTGCTGACATTCCCTGTTCCGGTGAACAAGTTTTGGAATGCCGTTGTGAGGGGGACGTTGCTATCGCCACCGGAGGGAATGCTATCCCCGCTGCCTGCACCCGTCCGTTTGACAGCAATGCTTAGCCCTGTCACCGCACTGGAGAGCCGCACGGCGAGTGTCCATGCTTCCGAACTGTTGGTTGTGCCACTGATATTGACGTTGGTCGATGTACTAATTGTGCTGTCGTAGTATTCGCCAGCGTTACGAATGTTATCCGTCAAGGAATGTGTCCAATCGTCTGCTGTCACAGAAATAGCACCGGCTGGCAACGTTAACGTCGCTAGTACCCCTCCCAGCAACAGGCTTTGCCAAAACTGCATGTTATCGCTCCATTCGCCCATGAAACCACTGAAGTGAATCGGGGGAGGCGTAAACCTCCTCCGACCTAGAGCAGTATCAACCGTTACTAATTGTATAAGTGAGGGTTACAACGTCACCACTTGCTGCGGTGAAGCCAACCATTCCATTCGGCGTACTTGGACCAAACGTGTAAGTCAGTGCAATATTTGATTGTGCTACATTGCCAATGCCGGTTAACAAATCCGCGCTTCGTGCTGAACTGGTTAAGCCTGTGGTCGACGCGCTACCTGCCGTGCCGCCACCTAAAGCAGCGGATTCAACTACTAATTTACCACCCGTTGGAATAGAACTAGCCTCTACGGTGATTTTATTTGTACTAGAGCCATTGGCGGCGGTGTTACCACTGAAATCATAAGTTGTTGTCGCTGTTTGGGTTCCGAAACCACTACCTGCTTGGTCAGGATTATCCAGTGTTAACGCTGGAATAGTCACAGCAGTAGCAATATCAATCAAGTTAATTTCTGGAACGGTGATTGTGACTGCTTGGTTGTCGGTGGCTGTGTCGGTGGCGAAGGCGGAAGAGGAGGCGAAGGCGGCCATCAGGGCGGCGATGAGTAATTTCTTTTTCATGTTGTAAACCTTACGTTTTTTGTTAAATTATCGACTTGTTGTTTGAAAACAGATCGGGTGTGTGCTGATCTGTGAATAGATGTTACACCAATCAGCGTCTAATAGGTTGTACATAAGCTAAATTTATTGTATATATTGTAATCAATATTAAAAACAACAGCTTGGGGTGCGTAATATGTCATCAAATGTGCTATCGGCTTTCCTATTGCAGCGGATGCGTTCACTGGGTTTTTCCAATGCCACCGTTGCCAGCCGTGCTGGAATTTCCCGCCAAACCTGGTACAACATTCTCAATGCCAATATTAAAGAGACTAAAATCTCTACACTTATTAGCGTGGCAGAAGTTTTGCAGGTACGCCCGGTGGTGCTGCTGGACTTGTATATGGGTGGGCGTGTTTCTGGGGATAAGGGTTGAATTACGATGACTACTTTCTTTGCTACGTTTTACTACGAAAGCCTGCTGATTGGGTTAGTCATTGTTTTACTTACTCTTGTCTACCTGTTGTATTACCGTGTTCCGGCAGATCAAGCCTGTTTGCGTGTTGGTCTGGGTAAGCCGAAGGTGCTTATGCAGAAAGGCAGCTTTGTCATTCCCTTTTTGCATACGCTCACGCCAGTCAGTTTGCATACCTTTAGTTTGGAGTTAGTACTACAGGGTCAAAAATCGCTGTTTACCAAAGACCCGATACGAGTGGATGTGCATTTAGTATGCAGTGTCAGAGTGGCAGCGCGTCCCGACTGCGTGTTAACCGCTGTGCATACATGGGGTGGTTCAGATCAACAATGGGAAATGCTTAAACCGTTGTTGCTATCAGAAGCCACATCCGTGTTAAGCATGATTATCACGCTGATGCCGCTGGAAAATTTGCACCTGTACCGCACCGATGTGTTGGAGACTATCCAACGTCGTTTGAATTTGCAGTGGCAAAAATACGGATTGGAGTTGGTGTCGGCTTCCTTGGTCAACCTCACACAAACCGATAAAAGCTATTATGACCCCACTCAAGTGATGGATAACAAGGCGTTATTATTGCTGGAAAAAAGGCAAATCGACCTTGAGAAACAACGTCAGGTGCAACACTGGGAAGCTAAGGCAGCTTTCCGGCGACGTGAATTTGAGGCGGCAGTACAACACATGATGTGGGAGCGCGATGAATTCACAGCCCGTTTACACCATATCCGTTTCAAAGCAGAAGCGGATGCTAAAGCTGAACAGGAAATAGAGGAGATTCAATTAGCCAAAGCGTTAGCGCTTGAAATGGTGCAGCGTGACGTGCAATTGATGCGTATCCAAACCGAGCAAGAGTTAGCTGCCGCACAAAACATCGCCCAGTTAAAATTAGTCAGTGCATAAATTCCTACGCCCAGCGGCGCAACACGCGCTATCATTACCCCACTTTTAGATTGATACAGCGGTTGCCAGCCACACACCCAGCGCAGCCGTGTTTAGGAGCAGGAATATGTCCAAAGACCGTTTGATTATTTTTGATACCACCTTGCGTGACGGCGAACAAAGCCCTGGCGCATCCATGACGCAAGAAGAAAAAATCCGCATTGCCCTGATGCTGGAAAAAATGCGCGTGGATGTGATCGAAGGCGGTTTCCCGGTTGCCAGCCCTGGTGATTTCGAGGCGGTGAAAGCGATTGCCAGCCTTGTTAAAGATAGCACCATTTGCGGTTTGGCGCGTGCCTTGGAAAAGGATATTGACCGCGCTGCGGAAGCGATTAAGCCCGCGAATTCTGGGCGTATTCACACCTTTATTGCTACCTCGCCGATCCACATGCAGAACAAGCTGCGCATGACCCCTGATCAAGTGGTCGAGCAGGCGGTGTTTGCGGTGAAACGCGCCCGGAATTACACCGATGATGTCGAGTTTTCGTGCGAAGATGCCGGGCGTTCCGAGTTCGATTTCCTGTGCCGAGTGATTGAAGCGGCGATTGATGCGGGGGCGCGTACCATCAATATTCCCGACACGGTGGGTTATCAAATTCCCTCGGTGTTTGGCGATATGGTCGGGCGTTTGATTAGGCATATTCCGAATGCCGACAAAGCGATTTTCTCGGTGCATTGCCACAATGACCTTGGTTTGGCGGTAGGCAATTCCTTGGCGGCAGTGATGCAAGGCGCACGTCAGGTGGAATGCACCATCAACGGGTTAGGCGAACGTGCCGGTAACGCTTCTTTGGAAGAGGTGGTAATGGCGATTCGGGTTCGCCCCGATGTATTTCCGGTCGAAACCCGCATTGATACTACCCACATTGTGTCAACCTCGCGCTTGGTTTCTAGCGTCACGGGCTTTCCGGTACAGCCGAACAAAGCCATTGTGGGCGCGAATGCGTTTGCGCACGAATCCGGCATTCACCAAGACGGTGTACTCAAACACCGCGAAACCTACGAAATCATGCGGGCGCAAGACGTGGGTTGGTCAGACAATAAAATCGTGTTGGGCAAGCATTCCGGGCGCAATGCGTTCAAAACCCGCTTGCAGGAACTCAATATCGAGCTGAAGTCTGAAGAAGAACTCAATAGCGCTTTTTCGCGCTTTAAAGATTTGGCTGACCGCAAACACGATATCTTCGACGAAGACATCATGGTGTTGATGATGGATGCGCGTTCTGCGCAAGAAGATCTGGCGTATGAGCTGATTTCGCTGCATGTCTGTTCCACAACCGGCGAAGCACCAAACGCCAGCGTCACCTTAAAAGCTCACGGCAAAGAACAGAATGCCACGGCTAGCGGTGGTGGTCCGGTTGATGCGGTCTACAAAGCCATCGAAAGCATTGTCGGGGAGACTGCGACACTGGCACTGTATTCTGTCAATAACATTACCAGTGGCACAGATGCGCAAGGCGAAGTCACGGTACGCTTGGATAAAGGCGGACGCATTATCCACGGGCACGGTGCGGATACCGATATTGTCATTGCCTCCGCCAAAGCCTATGTGGATGCGTGGAACAAACTTGCCAGCCAAGCGCTGCGCGAACACCCCCAGCACCATCAGGGAGTGTGACCACGGGTGGAGTTGCAGGTACGCAATCGCTACATGCAGGCGATGGGGATTCCGGTGTGGATGCCCAGGGGTGTGCTGGAACAAAAAGAGGAAGTAGCCGTTGTTGTTTTGCCTACTGTTTTACCGGAAACATCTATTGTAGAGCCTCGTGCGGTAGCAGTACCTGCTAGTAATCTCTCTTGGGAAGAACTCCGCACCGCTGTCGCAGCTTGCACCCGTTGTACCATCAGCAAAACCCGCACCCAAACAGTATTTGGTACAGGCAGTCAACAAGCCGCTTGGATGGTCGTCGGCGAAGCCCCCGGTGCGGAAGAAGACCGTCAAGGCGAACCGTTTGTGGGCAAAGCCGGTCAATTGCTCAACAATATGTTGTTGGCGATTGGAATGCCGCGTGAAACCGTCTATATCGCCAATGTGCTTAAATGCCGCCCGCCGAATAACCGCGACCCACAAGCCGACGAAGCTGCTAATTGTCGAGGCTATTTGGAACGCCAAATTGCGCTAGTGAACCCCGCTTTGATTCTGGTGGTCGGGCGTATTGCTGCGCAAAACTTGTTACAAACCACCGCACCTTTGGCACGTTTGCGTGGGCAAGAACACCGAGCGCCGGTTAGCGGTACGCCGGTCGTGGTGACGTATCACCCAGCGTATTTATTGCGCCAACCCTCTGACAAGCGTAAAGCCTGGCAGGATTTACTGTTTGCCTACGAGGTTTTTACCCGTCATGTTCAGCCCTATTGAGTCGGATTTTTTGCCGCTGCGCCCCATGACCTTGGACGATTTGGATGCGGTCATGGCGCTGGAGTTGCGGGCGTATCCCTTCCCGTGGACACGCACTATTTTTAGCGATTGCTTAAAACATGGCTACTCCGGCTGGTTGTACGAGCAAGATGGGCAGTTACACGGTTATGCCATGCTGATGTTTGTGTTGGATGAAATGCATTTGTTGAATATTTGTATTGCGCCTGAGCATCAAGGGCAAGGCTTGGGCAGCCGTCTTTTGAAAACGTTGGAACACATTGGGCGCACAGCCCATGCAGAAACCTGTTTTTTGGAAGTGCGCCAGTCAAATTTTGCCGCGATTCGCTTGTATCTGGGCGCGGGTTTTAATGAGATAGGGTTACGCAAAGGTTATTACCAAACCGAGTTTGGGCGTGAAGATGGCATGGTTATGGCAAAAACACTGTTTTAATGTGTTGTAAAAAAGTTGCGGATAGGGTAGGTATTGCCGCTTTGTAGTAGTACTATTGCCACTTTTGTGGCAGGAGCTTAAGTGAACGTGTGGGTAAAACGGAATTTTAAGGGTCAGTGGCAATGCTGAATCCAGACGACGCGGTGCACGTGCCACTGGCTGTGCATCATATTCCCGCTGATAAAGTGTGCGGGCGTGCCAAAGATGTGATTCGGCGTTTGCAAAAAGCGGGTTACGAAGCCTATTTAGTGGGCGGTTGCGTCCGCGATTTATTGCTGGGTTTAGTCCCTAAAGATTTTGATATTGCGACCAGTGCGCACCCTGAAGAGATTCGGCGTTTATTCAGTTCCTGCCGTTTGATTGGGCGACGCTTTCGCTTAGCACACATTTATTATGGGCGCGATTATCTGGAGGTGGCCACGTTCCGCGCCCCTCATGATGACAGTGAGGATGGCGGCAAGGTCAATGATGCCGGGCGCATTATTCACGATAATGTTTATGGCACCTTGGAAGAAGATGTGTGGCGGCGTGATTTCACCATCAATGCGTTGTTTTACGACCCGATTGCTGATGAGTTGCTGGATTTTGTCGGCGGCTTGGATGATTTGCGTAATGGCAAAATCCGCTTGTTGGGCGACCCCGAACAGCGTTTTCGTGAAGACCCGGTGCGTTTGTTGCGAGCTATCCGCTTTGCGGCAAAGTTGGGTTTTGAGATTGAAGCGGCGACCTTGGCGTGTGTACGCCCAATGGGTATTTTGCTGGAAGGCGTGTCGTCTGCCCGCTTATTCGATGAAATCATTAAAATGTTCCACAGTGGCTGTGGTTTGAAGACGTTCCAGTTATTGCGCGAATACGCTTTATTGGAATACTTATTGCCGCTGACTTACGAAAGCCTTGAAGACGATGACACTGGCAATTTCGAGCGCATGATTACTTTGTCGCTACAGAATACCGATCAACGCTTGGCAGAAGGCAAGTCGGTGATGCCCGCATTCTTGTACGCGGTGTTATTGTGGCACGAGGTTTCCGTGGTGGCTGAAGAGTTGCAGGCGCGTGGAATGCCGGAACTTCAGGCAATGACGCAGGCGTCCGGCGATGCCTTGCACGATCAGGTGGAGTTTACCGCCGTGCCGCGCCGTTACAGCAATATTACCCGCGAAATTTGGTTGTTGCAGTCGCGTTTTCGTTACCGTGATAGTCGCCGTGCGGCAACGTTGTTGGGCAATCCGCGTTTTCGGGCGGCGTATGATTTTCTGTGTTTACGCGCCCAATCCGGTGAGCCGGTGGGAGATGATGCTGAATGGTGGACAGCCTTTCAGACCGCTACGCACGAAGAACGTGAAGCCATGTGCAAAGGTGCAGCTATTAAAGGCAGTTTGCGCCGCCGTAAAAAACGCCGTAAACCAGCTACAGCTAGTAAATCTGCTGCACCCGCTTCATGATCCCCGTGCTTTGCTACATTGGCTTGGGCAGCAATCTGGGTAATCCGGTGGCGAATGTGCGCTCGGCACTGAAGCAACTAGCGGGTGCAGAAGGCGTGGCATTGCGCGGTGTGTCACGCTTTTACATCAGCAAACCCATGGGACCGCCAGGTCAGCCGGATTACGTCAATGCGGTGGCAAGTATCGTGACACCGCTTTCCGCCCACGCTTTATTGCATACCTTATTCGCGGTGGAACAGGCGCACGGGCGGGTGCGAGATGCGGCATTGCGTTGGGGATCGCGTACCCTTGACCTCGATTTATTGCTGTATGGCGATGCCGTCATTGACACGCCCGCTTTGTGTGTTCCTCACCTTGGCATTGGTGAACGCTCGTTTGTGGTGTTGCCGTTGCTGGAGCTTGCGCCGCATCTCGTGTTACCGGATGGGCGCAGTCTGTCCGCTTGCCGAATGGCGTTGGCGTGTGATGACCTCTATCCGCTCACGCTCGGTTGAACGACTGCGTTAAACGCCGCCTTGCCTTTGCTCAGTTACCCTGCGCCAGCACCTTATGGGCTACGCTAACCGCTCACTGGCGCTCACTGGTCACCACTGGTGTTTAAGGTTACTATCGCTGCCATGTTTAAACGTTACTTATACACCGTGGTGTTCTACCTGTTGATTCCACTTTTCGTGTTGAATCTCTGGTGGCGCAGCCGTAAAAATATCGCCTACCGGCAGCGTATCGAAGAACGTTTCGGTTATGTTACGCAGCGCCCCAACACGGGACAGTGTTTGTGGGTACACGCGGTTTCCGTGGGTGAGGTCATTGCCGCTAAGCCATTAATCGAGCGCTTACGCCAAGAATACCCGCACGAAATGCTTTGGATTACCACCACAACCCCCACTGGCTCAGCAATGGTGCAGCGGCTGTTTGGGAAACATGTCTGTCACAGTTATTGCCCTTATGATTTACCGAATGCGTTAACCCGTTTTATCCAGCGAGTACGCCCAACACTGCTCATGGTCATCGAAACGGAAATTTGGCCTAATTTGTATCATGCCTGCGCCACCGCTGCTATTCCGCTGTTGATGGTGAATGCACGCTTATCGGCACGTTCTTGCAAGGGCTATGCACGCGTCGGCGGCTTAATCCGCGAGGCCTTGCAAGCGGTGGACTGGATAGGCGCACGCAGCACGGCGGATGCCGAACATTTCCGGCAATTAGGCGCACCGCCCCAACGCATTAGCGTGTGCGGTAATCTCAAATTTGCGTTGCAAATTCCCGATGCTCTCCGCACCCAAGCCGCTGTTTGGCGACAACAATGGGGCAAGCGTTCCGTCTGGGTGGCAGGTAGCACTCATGCAGGCGAAGATGAAATACTGTTGCGGGTGTTTGCACAATTACGCCTACAGATTAGTGATTTGCTGCTCATTCTCGTACCTCGTCACCCAGAACGCTTTGCTACTGTCAACACCTTATGCATCCAAGCAGGCTGGGAAACCGTGAGTCGTAGCAGTTCTCAAACCGTATGCCCCAATACCGCCATTCTGCTCGGCGATACCTTGGGCGAATTGTTGCAATGGTATGCCTGTGCCGATCTGGCGTTTGTTGGCGGTAGCCTGATTGCACATGGTGGGCATAACCCACTCGAAGCCGCTGCTTTCGGAGTCCCCGTCATCAGTGGGGAACATACACACAATTTTACGGATATATACCCTGAGCTGGTGGCAAGCGGCGGCGCAATACTCGCGACAGACGAAGCCGCACTGTATGCACAAACCCTCGCTTGGTTGCAACAACCCGCCTTACGCCACCAAGCGGGGCAACACGCACTCGCTTTTTTTAACCAGCAACAAGGTATACTGGACAGCATTTTACGACACGTTCATTTACACCTTGACGCCCCCCAACGACATGCATGACACGCCAGTACAACCTATTGATTATTAAAACCTCATCACTGGGCGATGTGATTCACATGCTGCCCGCCATCAGCGACGCACTCAGCATTCGCCCCGACCTTCAGATTGATTGGGTGGTAGAAGAAGGCTTTGCTGAAGTGCCGCGCTGGCATCCGGGCATCCGCCGGGTGATACCCGTTGCCTTACGGCGGTGGCGTAAACAGCTTGGGCAGCGCCAAACATGGGCAGACATCCAGCAATTTTGGGCAACAGTGCGCCAAGAACGCTATGACTGGATTGTGGATACGCAAGGTTTACTCAAAAGTGCGCTGCTGACGCGCATGGCACATGGTAAGCGCTACGGGTATGACCGCCACAGTAGCCGTGAACCGCTTGCCAGTTACGCTTATCAACACCGCGCCGCGATTGCGTACCCACAACACGCCGTGACCCGTAACCGTTTATTGCTGGCTTTTGCCCTAGAATACAATATCGCTGCATTGCCGGTTGATTACGGTCTTACCCGCACCACTTTCCCACCGCCGCCGCTGACGTTGCCACGACCGTATTGCCTTGCCTTTCACGGTACGAGCCGTGTGGATAAAGAATGGGGTGAACACCAGTGGCGGCAATTGCTGACAACCTTGGCACAACAAAGTATGCACACGCTGTTACCTTGGGGAAATACCCGCGAGCACGAGCGTACCATGCGCTTGCAACAGCAGACCGGCGCGTACACCCACGTCTTGCCGCGTTGCAGCCTCAGTCAGCTAGCAGGCATCGTGCAACAGGCACACGGGATTATCGGCATGGATACGGGGTTAATGCATTTGGCGGCAGCCCTGGATAAACCGAGTCTGGCGTTATACCCCGTCACAGCACCCGCGCTTACCGGCTTACTCGGCAATACAGCCACTCAATGCCAACCCATATCCATCAGTGGTGACAACACGCAAAACACCACGCTGGTGATCGCGGACTTTTTGCAACAAATGCAACAACAGGCTCAAGCATCATCATAACGATGCCCGCCTTCCGGCTTATCTTTATAACGCCGATGTGTCCACAAATACTGCGCCGGAAACTCACGCACTTGTTGTTCAATCAGTTGATTAATTAAAGTAGTATCTGCCAGCACCGAATCACTGGGAAACGCTTCCAACGCCGGTAAAAACCGCAACAAATAGCCCGTTTCAGTACGCAAAGTGAAAAATGGCACAACCTGCGCTTTACCCAATGTCGCCAAACGACTAGTCGCGGTATTCGTCGCTGCTGGTACGCCAAAAAACGGGACAAATACCGAATTTTTGCGCCCGAAGTTCTGATCTTGCGCATACCAGACCGCAAAGCCCTGTTGCAAACTGCGGATCATATCACGGATATTGTCACGCGGAATTGCCTTGCCGTAACGCAGCGCCCGCAAGCGCGTGGTACGCCATTCAATCAGCGGATTACGATGCGGGCGGTACACCACATGCAAGGGGAAATATTGTGCCAATAAGCGCCCCCCCAATTCCAAGCTGGTGAAATGCGCACTCAGCAATACCACACCGCCACGTTGCAACGCGGCTTGCAAATGCTCCATGCCGTCGATCTTGGTGCGTTGGTTTAAACGTTCTAGATTGCCCCACCAACTCAAACCCAATTCAAACAGACCGCGCCCCAAGGAAATAAAATGCGCTCGGTTAAGTTGTTCATGTTCAGCGGCAGAATGGTTGGGGAAAGCCAATTCCAAATTGACTTGACTGATAGCGCGTCGACGCGGCAGCGCATGGAACATTAATAGCCCCAACACTTTACCCAGCCACATTTGCAACCGCCAAGGTAACTTGACAACCAGCCATAAACACCCCAGCCCTAACCCTGTTGGCCAGTAACGCGGGGATAAAAAAGTGTGTTGAATCGTTGTTTCCACGTGCGGTTTAGTACTGTTTGCGGCTGCTTATGGTAAACTTTTCTCTCTAATTTTGCCTGCTTTTCTGTAAGGATGCACAGTCGGCGTAAGCATAAAGCGAGGAATGAAACAACTAATATGATAAAAAATACAAGCTTAAATGGATTTAAACACTGGCAGTCACGGATTGGCATGATTAATTCTTGGCTACTGATTTTCTTGATGTTCAGCTTCATTATGAGTATTGCTATCGGCAACATCTTATTGTTTCTGATATTAGTGCTGTGGTTAATTGAAGGTGACTTCGCAAACAAATTTCAGAAAGTTAAACACAACCCCGTTGCGTGGGCGGTTGTCGCCTTTGTAGGGTTGCACCTTGTGGGATTATTGTGGACTAGCGATTGGGAAGGCGCTAAATTCGTCCTAAAAAAAGAAGCCAAGTACTTAATGCTGCCAATATTAATGACCATTGTACGCCCGCAACACCTTCCGCATTATTTTACGGCACTGATACTCTCGATGCTGATCGCGGTCGGCATCTCTTACGGTTTATATTTTGATGTATTGCCTCATTACAACGTCTTGCGTTTAGAAAACAGCGATGATACGAGTCCTTTCGTTAGCCATATTGTCTACAATCCCATCCTAGCATTTACGCTTTACCTGTTACTGTACGCTATTTTTTTGCATAAAAATTTACCGATCACACTCAAAGCCATTGGTATCGTGCTGTTCATTATCATGGGTATCAATATGTTCCTGACGGAAGGGCGCATGGGACAACTGGTCTTTATGGTGCTGCTCGCCTTATTCATTTTTCAATACTACCAAGGACAACTGCTAAAATCTGTCGTGCTCAGTAGCCTATTAATCACAATATTAGTGCCTGCAACTTACTTACTGAGCCCCGTGGTGCAAGAGCGCGTCGATCGGGCAATCCATGAGGTGCAACACTATCAACAAGAACCCAATTCCAGCGTGGGTCTACGGGTTATTATGCTGTTAAACGCCTTTGAAATTATTCAGGAAAACCCGGTATTCGGGGTCGGCACGGGTGATTACAAACAAGAGTACCGCCGGGTTAATCAGCAAAACTTCCCTGAGGCGACACGCGGCGAAGAGCTTATGCACGCGCATAACGTGTATGTCCAACAAATGGTGTTGTTTGGGGTATTCGGTTTAGCAGTATTGTTTTACTGGTTTTACACCCTGTTCAGGCATTATCAGCACTCATCCAGTCCGCTTCGCCCCGTCATGCTGGCATTTTTAGTATTTTACGGTGTAATCTTTTTTACTGACGGTTACATTATGGATCATTACCTCAGCGTACTCTTTATATCGATAGGCGCGTTGTTATTTACGGATGATGAACGTCAACATGGTTAAACAAATTCTCGTCATTGTCCGGCGCTCCAACGGTGATGTATTGTTGAGTTCAGCGTTGCTACAACAGCTACGAGATCATTATGCAGGCGCACCCATTGATTTACTCATCAATGACGATACCTTGGGCATTGCTACGGCCTTACCATCAATACGCCATATTTATTGCTACTCTTACGCATGGAAAACCCTGCCTTGGTGGGCGCGGCTACGGCAACACGTTGGCTTAATACAGCAATTGTGGCGACGTTACGATCTGGCGATTTCCCTTACTACGACCGACAGCAGTGTGTTGTACGCACGCCTTGCCGGACGCCAAGCCATCAGCCTGATTGAGTCGCAAGCCCATAAAAATTGGTGGAAACAGCGCTTACTCGATGCGTATTATTACCTTGATCCCACCCAACATATTATTCTCAACCATTTACAAGCGCTAAACGTATTGCAGATTCCGCAAGGCAACCGTGTCACCCGCGTGCAATACAGCGCCGCAGCCTTGCAACGGGTACAAGCCAAACTCCAAGCCAGGGGTATCAGCAGGTTTTTGATTTTTCACCCGTCGGCGCAATACGCCTACAAAATGTACCCAGACGCCTTACGCCAAGCATTACTCCACCAACTCAATGACTTGGGGATCGCCATTGTGGTGACAGGTGCAAACGCACCGCTGGATTTGCAGATTAAAGCCACCCTACCCGAATTAGACAATCTTTATGATTTTATTGGGGAAACCAGTCTTGATGAATACATTGCGCTCAGCCATCTTGCTAGCGCTTATGTGGGCGGGGATACCCTGAATATGCACATTGCCGCCGCACAAGATAAACCGATTTTCGCGATTTTCGGCCCGACGCTGCTACCGATCTGGTCGCCTTGGCATAATGCGTTGCAAACGGCAGCGACACACAGCCAAGCGCAACAAACCTACGGCAATATCAGCATTTTTCAGGCCGATATGCCGTGCGTACCCTGTGGCAAAGCCGGTTGTGACGATCAACACGGTCGCAGTGAGTGCCTTTACAGGATAAATCCTGCGCTCATCAGTACCGCAGTCAGTAACTGGATGAACAACATTCCAAAAGAGAGCATCCATGACCAACATTAGCGGCTTAGTCATCACCTACAACGAAGCCAAACACATCCGCGCCTGCCTTGAATCGCTGTGGCAAGTCTGTGATGAAGTGATCGTGATTGACTCCCTCAGCAGCGATGACACCGTAGCCATTGCCACCGAACTTGGTGCGAAAGTGTATTCCCAAGCGTTTCTCGGCTACGGTCCTCAGAAAAACTACGGGGTGGAGCGCTGCCAACATACTTGGGTGCTGAGTTTGGATGCGGATGAACGTTTGGAAGCCGATGCCATTAGCGACATTCGAACCTTGGACTTGGCGAATAGCCCGTATGACACGTATGCGTTTCGCCGTAAAAATCTTTTTCATGACAAATGGATACGCTGCACCTCGTGGTATCCCGATCACGTCCAGCGTTTATTCAACCGTGAGAAAGTGCGCTTTTCCAATGCACACTGCCATGAAAAAGTCGAAAGCAATACCCATACCGCACTGACATCGCACATCCGGCATTATTCTTACACCAACTATCACGATATGCTGCATAAACTGAACAAGTATTCCACCCAATACGCGCTCGACAATGCCAACAGCCAACGGCGTGTTAGCGCTTGGTCGCCGCCACTGCATGGCTTGGGAGCTTTCTTGAAGAATTATTTAATCAAAGGCGGTATTGGCTGTGGCTTTGACGGTTTCACCATTTCGTTATTGAATGCGCTGGGGTCTTACCTGAAATACGCTAAATTACTCGAAACCCAACGCTATCACGGGGTGAAATCATGAAGGTGAGTGGTTGTACGTTTCTCCGTAATGCGCAAATCTTAGGGTATCCGTTTATCGAATCGATCCGCTCCATTCTGCCAATTGTGGATGAATTCGTCATTGCAGTCGGGCAAAGCGAGGACGATACCTTGCAAATTCTTCGCGACCTCAACGAACCTAAAATCCGTATGATCGAAACGGTGTGGAATGACAATATGCGCAACAAAGGCTACGTCTACGGGCAACAAAAAATGATTGCGCAATTTGCCTGTACCGGCGACTGGATTTTCTATCTGGAAGCGGATGAAGTGGTGCATGAAAACGACTTACCGCGCATTCAAGCCAGTATGCAGCAACACCTGCACGATGAACGCGTGGAAGCCCTAATCTTTGATTACCTGCACTTTTATGGCAATGGCAACACCTACTTGTGGTCGCCGGGTTGGTATCGCCGCGCCGCGCGTATTATTAAAGCCTCGGTCAGAAGTTACGCGCCGGATGGCTTATTTTGGGTGGTCTTAACCGCTAACCGACGCGGGCGCTACCCCAATGCCGCGCATACCGGCGCAACCATGTACCACTACGGCTGGGTCAGAAGTGAAACCCAAATGAACCTCAAAGCCAATTGGATAGAAAAGTACTGGAACAAACGCAATGCCGCGATTGATTACCGCGACATGGATGCGCGTATCTTGCGCGAATTCAGCGGCACACACCCTGCCATTATTCAAGCCTATTTACCGGCAGCGACTGGCTTATTTCCCGTCAACCCTGACTACCAACCCACCGCTAAACAGCAAAAACACTGGTGGATGTTGCATCTGGAGCACTGGTTTGGGCTGGAACTCAGCAAAAAACACTACCGCCTCATTCGTCCAACAACGCGGTAGCAATCGTTACATTTTCACGCAAGTGTTTGGGGTTCAATGTCCCCAGCACCACGCTGGTAACACCCTGCTGGGCAAAAATAAACGCCAGTGCCTGCTCCACCGGATTGCCGTTGTTTGCGCCCAACTTATCCAAATGCCCGCTGGCAAAGGCTTTTTTCACCAACACCGCTTTGTGTTGCGCCGCTGCTGCTTCCAGTACCGGCAATTCATCGGTATACACCGGGTTATAAGCCGCCATCACCACCTCACAGCCGAGCTCATACGCCAGCAATGCGCCTTCCACCGTTTTGGAAGAAATACCGACACTGCGAATCCAGCCTTGCTGCTGCATGGTTAACAGCGTATCCAGCACCGCTTCCTCGCGCAAAATCCGCACATCATCACCGTCCGAATGAATCAGCACCATGTCGAGGTAATCGGTTTTCAGCAAGCGTAGGCTGTTTTCCACGCTCTGGCGCGTCCCTGCGGTGCTGAAATCAAAGTGGGATTCGCCATCGACAAACCGCTCCCCCACTTTGGTTTCGATCACCCATTCGTGACGGGAATTGGGCAACAACTTGCCAATCCGTGCCTCACTCAAGCCGTAAGCGGGCGCGGTATCCAGCAAGTTAATCCCAAGATCGAACGCCAGCGCGAGCAATTCCCGCACCTCGCGATCCGTCGGCAACTCAAAGCCTTGTGGGTATTTCACCCCCTGATTGCGCCCAAACTTCACCGTTCCCAACCCTAGGGGACTCACCGCAATACCCGTGTTCGCCACCAGCCGCTTTTCCATCATCCAAAAATATCCTTGTAAGCCGCATACACCGCGCCCATCATGACCGGAATCAGCACCAAAAAGCCCAGCATGAAAGGAATCGAAGCCACAAACGCCAACGCAGCATATAGCAAGACAAACACCACGAAAGGTAAAACATTCGCCAATGTGCCTTGCAAGCTCCCCTTGACCGCATCAATTGCACTCATGCCTTTAAAAATCACCAAGGCGGGGGCGAACGTAAACAACATGCCTAAGAAAATCACCACCACAAACATGAATAACAGCGCACTCAGCCCCAAGTTGAAACTCGGCAATCCGGTCAGCTCATCCACTTGAACCGCGTTACCGATGAATAGTGTACTCAAGACCGCAGCCACCAAACCACCGCCTAACATCAGCGCCCCCACGATCAATAACTGGTTGCGCTTTGGTTCATCTTTAAACATACCCAATACATCAGTGATTTCCACAGGAGTACCCGCTTGGGAATTTTTGACCGCTTGTAGCATCCCCGCTGTTAAAATCGGCACTAGCAAATTCAATACCACCCCGCCAATGAACGGCAACATACTCGACACTAAAACAATGATGCCGAATAATAAACCCATCAGCGCCCAATTCGCTGGACTCGACATAAACACCTGCCAACCCTGCCTAAACCATTGAATCGCTTGCAGCGGATCGACATTTCTGACTTTTAGCATCGGGGAAACTCCTTTGAGGGATAGTAAAATTGCCTCAAGTATAGTTGCTCCACTGCCGTAAGACGCAAAAACCTGTTCCATTCCCGCGCATTTGAACGATAAGCGGCTCACAGCTATGCCGCTGCGCCGCGTGAGTTCTTTATCAGTAGCCCGTCGGGTTATTGCAAAGGCGAAGGCTTTGATGATGGGTAATTGCCCGTCGATGGTGCGCAGGTGTGGCCGTTGGCTGTGCAAAAAGTACGGTTGACGGGGGATAGCTTCCGTTAGCGAGAACAAGGCACAATGGAGTCATGATCGAACTACGGCAAACGTTAAAAGATGGCGAGCTGCACCTGCATTTACAGGGCGAGTGGGTGTTTGCGCACGTTGCGGCGGTTAAGGCAGCTTTGCAGCAGGTTCAGCCTGTCACGGGTACGCCGTTAGTGCTGGATGTGCAAGCGGTAGAACGGCTCGATGTGATGGCAGCGTGGTTTGTGTACCAACAAGTACGCCGCTGGCAACAGCAAGGCTATGCGGTTCGTCTTGACCATTTTCCCGCCGAATATTTGCGATGTTTCGCTGCAACCGAAGCAACCCTCTCTTCCAGTTCCTACTCTGATAAGGGGGCGAAGCACCGCGATGAAGCGGCTTGGCGGTTAGGAGGGGGGGCTTTTTTAAATCTTTGGCAAACCCTCCGTTCCTTCATTATCTTCTTCGGACACAGCCTAATCGCCCTGTTCACCAGCCTCTTATCCCCAGGTTCGTTTCGCTTGCGTGCCTCATTCCACCACATTTTCACCACGGGCATCAGTGCTGTACCCATCGTGGCGCTGATTGCTTGCCTGATCAGCATTGTGATCACTTACCAAGGCGGTGGGCAATTGCGCGATTTGGGGGCGGAAATCTACACGGTAGACATGGTGGCGATTTCGGTGTTGCGCGAACTCGGCGTATTGTTGACGGCAATTATGGTGGCGGGGCGGTCGGGCAGTGCGTTTGCGGCGGAAATTGGTTTGATGAAAATCAATCAAGAGGTCGATGCTTTGCAAGTCATGGGCAAAGACCCGTTTGTAATTTTGGTTGTGCCGCGCTTGGTGGCGTTGATGATTGCGTTACCTTTGTTGACGGTGCTGGCAAACATGATGGCGTTAGCAGCAGCGGCGTTGATTTCATCGGCGATTCTGGATATTTCGTTTGTGCAATTTTTTGTGCGGGTATCTGAAAACGTGGATTTTCGCACGTTTATGGCGGGTTTGATTAAAGCGCCGTTTTTTGCGGTGGCTATTGCCTTGATTGCGTGTTGGCAGGGAATGCGGGTCACAGGGTCTTCCGTTAGCTTGGGGGAACACACCACCAAAGCGGTCGTCGATGCGATTTTTGTGGTGTTGTTGTTGGATGCGTTGTTTTCAGTACTGTTTTATCGGCTGGGGTTTTAAGCATGGCAACCTTGATCAGCATTCGCAATCTTGTTAACCAATTCGGTGAGCAACGTGTGCATGACGGTTTGAATCTCGATATTGCTCAAGGCGAAGTGCTGGGCATTGTGGGCGGCTCAGGATCGGGAAAATCGGTATTGCTGCGCACGATTTTGGGGTTGAATCAGCCCCGCAGTGGGGAAATTTATTTCAATGGACGGAATTTGACCCGCTTGCCACCGCCTGAGTGGTTGCGTTTGCAACAGCAATGGGGGGTGATGTTTCAGCGCGGTGCTTTGTTTTCGTCATTGAGTGTGGGGGATAATATTCAGTTTCCTTTGCGTGAATTTTCCAGCCTGACCGCATATGAGTGTGAGGCATTGATGCGGGTGCGTTTGCAAATGGTGGGGTTGGAGGCGGATGTGGCGCATAAATTCCCCGCCGCATTATCCGGTGGGATGGTGAAGCGCGTGGCGTTGGCGCGAGCCTTGGTGTTAGACCCAGTGGTTTTGTTTCTGGATGAACCGACATCGGGGCTTGACCCAGTATCTGCGGATGAGTTTGATCAGCTTATCGGGGCATTGCACCGTCACCTCAAGCTGACCGTTGTCATGGTGACGCATGACCTCAATAGTTTATTCTCAACCTGTGAGCGTATTGCGATGCTGGTGGATAAGCGCGTGGTGGTGGGAACGTTGCCGGATATTGTGGCGAATCCGCATCCGCAGATACGGCAATATTTCAGCGGCGTAAGAGCGCAAACCCTGATGAGGAAACCGTAATGGAACGTGATGCGCACTATTTGTTGGTCGGTTTGTTTACGCTGGTGATTACGGTGGCGGGATTTTTCTTTGCGGGCTTGTTTTATGACCCGCCTGCCGAAGCCAGTGTGACGTATGACATTTATTTTGATACCCCAGTAGAAGGGTTGCAGCGTGGCAGTGACGTGCGTTACATGGGGATAAAAATGGGCGAAGTGTCCGAGGTGTTTTTATCGCCGGAGCATTCCGCACGGGTCGTGGTGCGCGTGAGGCTGGAAATCCGCACCCCGGTGAACACTGCCACGGTGGCAACCTTGCGTCAACAGGGGTTGGCGGGTGTGCCGTTTGTGAATCTGGCGCAAGATGACGCTTTGCCCGCCAATGCCTTGACGCTGCAAGCCGGGCAGGCATTTCCGGTGATCAGTACTAAACCCACAGAATTGGATGCTTTGGTGCAAAAACTACCGGATTTGGAAAAGCATTTGTCGGTGTTGCTGGGGGCTGCCAATGAGGTGTTAGACGCCGAAAATCGCCAGCATTTTGCGGGATTACTGGCTAATCTGGATGCGGCTAGCGCCCAACTTCCTCAACTTATGACGAACTTGAATCACGTCAGCGGCGAACTCAGTGCGGTATTGGCACACGTGGATGGCGTGATTAAACAATCGGAAAAAGGCGTGGTTGGCAATCTGCAAGCATTACACAGTACGTTGACTGCCATTGAGCAAACCTCACGGCGTGTGGATACCTTGGCGCAAGACCTCAACCGTATGGTGTTGAATAACGAAGGGCGCATCAACGAATTACTGAGCGAGGGTGGTGAAAACGTTAAGCAATTACTGGAGGAGTCGCGGCGTACAGCGGTGTCGGTGCGGCGCTTGAGTGATGCGCTGGAGCAGAATCCGTCGCAGTTTATTTACCAGCCTGTGCCGCAGGGAACGGAGTTGCCGCGATGAAGACATGGTTTTTGTGTCAGGATTGTCGGGCTGAAGCTCGACCTACAAATTTACCCGTAGGTCGGACTTCAATCCGACAACACCCAATTCTACTCGTTCTGATTTTACTCACTGCGTGTTCTGTGCCGTTGAAAAGTGATTTCCCCAGTGATCAAATTTATCGTTTACAACCGCAGGTAGCGATTGCCGCGCAAGCCTCGAACATCAATCTGTATTTGCCGAAAATCGAAGTCAGTCACGAATTGGATAATGCGCACATCACGCTGATCAAGCCACCCAACCAACAGGATTTCATTGCCCGCAGTCGCTGGCCTGATAACTTGTCAACGTATTTGCACGGGGTGGTGTTGGACGCCTTATCGCGCAGTGGCAGTTTCCAGTCGGTTTCCAGCCAAATGGTGGGTAAGCATGACAATTACCGTCTGGTATTGCGCGTGTCTGCGTTTCAAGCCGAATACCCACTAGGTGGCAAGGGCAGTGCATCAGTGGATGTGGTGATGGATGCATTGTTGGTACGGGTAAGCGATCAGCGTTTGCTGGGGCAGCACCGTTACGCCATCCGCAAGGACAATGTGCCTGTCAGCACGGGTAAAATTGTGGCAGCACTTGAACAGGCGTTGGGCGAGGGGATTACGGCGATGGTGGTGGATTTACACGGCGGGTGACTATACGGTTGTCGTGAAAACTTCGCTTGATGAATTCTAGATGAGCAGGTTTACAATTAATTAACCATCTGCAATACTTGAGCCATGCCAAAAAAGAAAAGCCAAGCCGTTGCCAGTTTCACCAGAATTATTGATGAACGCTATACCATCCCTAAGCGGAAAGGTGGCGGTTCTATCAAAATTGAAGCGTGGACAAATACGACTGGCGATATAGTGAAATACAACATTGCCTACATCAACCATGCACTCTTTATGGGCGACAATGGCAGGGTTATCGGCTACGACAACGCCCATGATTACCACCACAAACACCATTTCGGCGATATTTTTCCGGTAGAAGACTTCACCACCTACGAAGAAATCGTCGAGCGGTTTGAACGCGACATCGCGGAGTACCTGACATGAGCATTGAAATCAAATCCGGCACACTGAGTGACTTTTTTACATCTGCCAAGGAAACTGCGCGTCAAATTGACCGTGGCGAAACCATCACACCTAAACATACTATCTGGATGGATACCCACGATCTGATGCAACTCCTCAAGCCAGAACGGACAGCGTTGGTCAAATACCTTCGTCAGGAAAAACGGGTAGCGTTTGCCGAGTTACTGACCGCAATGAATCGTACTCCCGTCAGCCTTAACAATGACCTGAATATTTTAGCCAAATACAATTTGGTCAAAATTTTTAAGGAAACTAACCCCGGTCACGGGATGCGCAAAATGGTTGAACCGGGGTTTGGTAACGAAATGCTGGAATTTCGGGTTTGCTTGTAAAGCACTTCTCGCATTGCTTGCTCCGTCACTGGATACTTCAGCACGGTATGGATTGGGAACAATTCCAGCAATTTATCCACATACTGCGCTTCGTTCGGAATTCTTGCAACACACTGAAAACAACATGGCAAACAATCACCTTATTCCACGCCACCGCACCGTTCCTGTGAAGGTTGGCAATGTCACCGTTGGTGGCGATTACCCTGTCGTGGTGCAATCCATGACCAACACCGACACGGCGGATGCAGTGCGTACAGCAGCGCAATGCGCTGAACTGTTTCATGCTGGCTCCGAACTGGTACGCATCACCGTCAATTCCCTAGAAGCCGCGCAAGCCGTGCCGGAAGTGCGCGAACGCCTCGACAACATGGGCTGTCATGTGCCGCTGATCGGTGATTTCCATTTCAACGGACACAAGTTGCTGACCGCTGTTCCCGAATGTGCGCAAGCCCTCGCCAAATACCGCATCAACCCCGGCAATGTCGGGCGCGGCAAAAAGCGTGATGAGCAATTCGCGCAAATGATCGAATTCGCCTGCCGCTACGACAAGCCGGTGCGCATCGGCGTGAACTGGGGTTCGCTGGATCAGGAGTTGCTGGCGAAAAAGCTTGACGAAAATAACCGACGTGCGCAACCGCTGGAACTTTACGACGTGATGCACGCCGCGCTGATCGAATCCGCGCTGACCAGTGCTGCCAAAGCCGAAGAATACGGCTTGCCGCACGATCACATTATTTTGTCGTGCAAACTCAGCGAAGTGCAGGGCTTGGTGCGGGCTTACCGCGATCTGGCGAGCCGTTGCGATTACCCCTTGCACCTTGGTTTGACCGAAGCGGGCATGGGCAGCAAAGGCATTGTGTATTCCACCGCAGCACTGGCGGTATTGCTGCAAGAAGGCATCGGTGACACCATCCGCATTTCCCTCACCCCCGAACCGCACGCCAAACGTGAGAAAGAAGTCATCGTTGGGCAGGAAATCTTGCAAGCATTAGGGTTGCGCTCGTTCACGCCGCAAGTGGTGGCTTGCCCCGGTTGTGGGCGCACGTCCAGCGATTATTTCCAACGCCTCGCCGAAGACATTCAAAACTGGCTGCGCGAACAAATGCCGGTGTGGAAAAACCAATACGCAGGCGTGGAAAGCATGTCGGTCGCGGTCATGGGCTGTGTGGTTAATGGGCCGGGCGAAAGCAAACACGCTAATATCGGTATCAGTTTACCGGGTAGCGGCGAAGTGCCGGTTGCGCCGGTTTACGAAGACGGGCAGAAAACCGTCACGCTGAAAGGCGATAATATTGCACAAGAGTTTCAGGCGTTGGTCGAGGCTTACGTGCGAAAAACTTACGGATAACCCCAAGGGAGTACAACATGAAAAAACTGTCAATGCTGGCAATCGCCGGTTTGTCGCTATTAGCCAGCAACGTCATGGCGGCTGTGAAAAGCGAAGCGGTGGAATACGAACTTGATGGCACAAAATTCGTCGGTCAGATGTATTACGACGATGCCGTGACAGAAAAACGCCCCGGTGTCTTAGTCGTCCACGAATGGTGGGGTTTGAACGACCACGCGAAAAACCGAGCTGAAGAATTGGCGAAAATGGGCTACGTCGCATTCGCGGCGGATATGTACGGCGAAGGCAAATTCACCGATAAGCCCGAACAAGCCAAAGCATGGATGACGGAAATCACTTCCGACGTTGACGCATGGCGAGCAACAGCGAATGCCGGTCTGGAACAGCTCAAGAAAAGCGATAAAGTAGACGCGGAAAAACTCGCAGCGATTGGTTATTGCTTTGGCGGCGGCACGATGATGCAAATGGCTTACGGTGGTACGGACATTGACGGCGTGGTGAGTTTCCACGGCTCCTTGCCTTCCGCACCGGATGGCACCGAAATCAAGACCAAAATCCTTGCGTTCCACGGCAATGCCGACGGCATGGTTCCACCCGCAACAGTGAACAAGTTTACCGAGCAGATGGAAAAAACCGGTGCGGATTGGCAGTTTGTCGCGTATGGTGGCGATGTGCGTCACGGTTTCACCAACCCGAATGCGGGCAAATACGGCATTGAAAACCTTAAATACGATGAAAAAGCCGATCAGCGTTCTTGGGCGGGCATGAAAGCGTTTTTCGATGAAATCTTCAAATAAGCCTCAAAGCGAACGTGCGACACGGAAGCCACGGAAGACCTGGCGACCGCTGGCATAATCCTTAACCCGATAGGCGGCGCGTAAATAGCGCGGTCTGTCGTTCCACGAACCGCCACGTAGCACGCGCTCGTGGTAGTTCCCTGCCGTTTCCCACGCTTGTGCGTTCAGCGGTGCGCCGTGATAAGAGTCGTGCCAACAATCCTGCACCCATTCCCACACATTCCCACACAAGTCGTGTAAACCAAACGCATTGGCGGGGTATGTGCCGACGGGCGTGGTCATGCCGTGCTGCATGTGGTGGTTGGCGTGTGCGCTGGTGATTTGCATTCCCCACGGGTAGGCGGCGCTGCTGCCGCTGCGGGTGGCGTATTCCCATTCGGCTTCGGAGGGCAGGCGATACGTCACGCCGTTCATGGCACTGAGCCAGTGACAATAGGCTTGCGCGTCGTCCCAACTGACGTTGATGACCGGGCGGTTGCCGCGTCCCCAGCCGTTGTCGTCGGGTAATAGCAAGCCGTTGGCGTCGCAAAACGCATCGTATTCGTCGAAAGTCACGGGGTATTTACCGAGTGCAAACGCGGCAATGTAGACGTAGCGTGGGGGGCGTTCGTTGGCAGTGCAACCGCCTTCCACATCGTCGCGCCCCTCTATACCGCCCATGAGGAAGCGCCCCGGTGGTAGGTGAATCATGCGGGGCAAGGGCAGGGCGGTGCTGTGGTCGGGTAGTGTTGCGTACATGCGTTTATCCTAAAGCAACGCGGTCGCGCTTTCCTGTTTGGCTGACAAGCTGTCTGTGATAACTTGGCGGCTTTCATTGTTCAGGAAGCAGGGTTATGCGCTGTCGGGTAAAAGTGTGCGGAATCACCTCAGTCACGGATGCGGCAATGGTCAGCGCGGCGGGGGTGGATGCGATTGGGTTGGTGTTTTACCCCAAGAGCAAGCGCAATCTGAGCATCGCGCAAGCGGCGGAAATTTGCGCGGTGATACCACCGTTTGTCACCACCGTGGGCTTGTTTTTGGATGCGGAGGCGGATGTGGTGCGCGAAGTGCTGGCAGCCGTGCCGCTGGATATTTTGCAGTTCCACGGCTCGGAAACGCCGGAGTATTGCCGCCAATTTTCACGCCCCTATTTAAAAGCGGTGGGCATGAAAGGCTTGGCGGAATCGGGTGGCTTTGCGGCGTATGCAGCGCGTTTCCCCGATGCGCAAGGCTTTTTGGTGGATAGCCACGCACCGGGCGCGGCGGGTGGCACGGGCGAAACCTTTGATTGGACGCAAGTGCCGCAGGATTACCCCAAGCCGATTATTTTGGCGGGTGGTTTAACAGCAGACAATGTAGCGGAAGCGATTCGCACCAGCCGTGTGTACGCGGTGGATGTGAGCAGCGGCGTGGAATCCGCGCCTGGTGTGAAGGATGTGGCGAAGGTGCAGGCGTTTATGGAAGGTGTCGCACGGCAGCAGGCAACGGATAGAATGTTGGCAATGGCAGAACGTTCAGTGGCGGATAGTGAAGGTCGTCGTTGGACGCGGGATGAGTTGTATGATCGGTAAGTATGCCCCCATTGTTTAAGGAATCCCTTAAAAATGCGGGTTACTGCATGGAACACCAATAGACCCGCAAAAGTTACCGCGCCCTGAAAAATTACTTCCAGTTTAGGATGCTCTGAATCGCTGGAATGTTAGGGGAATGTTGGCAGATAAGTGACTTGTCATCGGTTTTCTGCTACAACTGACCAATTTTCCTTGAGGCTACACCGTTGAGCAGCGACCGCAGCATTTACCGCATTTCTTTCGTTAACCAAGACAAGATTTACGAAATTTTTGCTAAACAAGTTTATGAATCCGATTTGTACGGCTTTGTCGTGGTCGAGGAAATCGTTTTCGGTACGCAAAGTACGCTGGTCATTGACCCCGGTGAGGAACGCCTCAAGACCGAGTTTGAAGCGGTTAAACGTAGCTTCGTTCCTATCCATTCTGTGATTCGCATCGACGAGGTGGAACACACGGGTGTCAGTAAAATTCATACGCTTGAATCCGGCAGTGTGACGGGCAATGTCAGCCCGTTCGCACGTCCGGCAGGCAAGAAAAAAGACTAAAGTTTGTTATTCATCCAACCTTTCCGAATATCTCTGCTATCATACGGCGATGATTTTTCGAGTGCATGGAACGGCTGAATGAACCGGAAGTGGTTACATGGGTTGCCGGTAGTGTTATTGCTTGTTGTGCTGTTGTTCGGGTATGGTACTAGGACTGACAGTGCGTTTGATGCATGGAAGCAGCAATTTCGTCAGGTCGCCCTTAATGAAGGCATCCACGCGGACAACGTGGATAAGGCTTTGCGTGGCTTGTCGCCCGATAAAAAAGTCCTGCGTCTGGAAGCTCATCAGCCGGAATTTACCAAAAGTGTTTGGGAGTACCTCGAAACTGCCGTGTCTCCCGAACGTATCGCCAAAGGGCAAGCCTTTTTACACGATTACGCGCCGCTATTAAGCCGTATCCACGCGCAATACGGCGTACAACCCGAATACCTGTTGGCGGTCTGGGGGCTGGAAAGCAATTTTGGTAACCATACCGGGCGTTATAGCATTGTGCGTTCACTGGCAACGTTGGCGTATGCAGGGGAACCAACCCGCCGTGAATTCTGGCAGGCACAACTCATTTCAGCCTTACGCATTGTGCAAAATGGCGATATGCCGCCCATTTCCATGCAGGGTTCATGGGCAGGTGCTATCGGACACACGCAATTTATCCCCACGACGTTTGAAGCCTACGCAGTGGATTTTGACGGCGATGGCAAACGCGATTTGGTGAATAGCATTCCCGACGCCTTGGCGTCCACCGCGAATTATTTGGCAAATTCTGGTTGGGAACGTGATCAGCCGTGGGGCTTTGAAGTGCGTTTGCCAGCGAGTTTCGACTGGTCGCAAGCGGATATGGATTTCTGGTTGCCGCTGAATATCTGGGGAAAAATTGCGGGCGTGAGGGCTGTTCATGGGCAGGTATTGGATAGCAGCACTAGCAATGCCTTTGTGTTGTTACCTGCTGGGCATCGAGGTCCGGCGTTTTTGGCGTTACGCAATTTCGATGCCATTCTTAAGTACAACAATGCGCAGAATTACGCACTCGCCGTCGGTTATTTGGGGGATCGTATTCAAGGCAAGCCGCCATTATCGGCAACTTGGCCGACCGAAGAATTACCATTGAGCCATGCTCAGAAATCCGAATTGCAGTCCTTGCTGACGGTGGCGGGTTATAGCACCGAGGGGGTAGATGGAAAATTGGGGCCAAACACCCGTTCCGCGTTACGGCGCTGGCAACAAGAGGCGGGGTTTCCAGCGGATGGTTATGCTACCTTGCAACAGTTAAAGGCGTTACGCCAGCGCGTTACTGCCTCAACTCCCCGCTAACCGTACCGCCCACATGATACGCACCAGATTGGCGGTGGTGAAAATGGGATTAGCGTTGCATACTGGTGAATGGCGTTGTAGAGGCGCAAAATGTTGCGCCTCTACCTTTGGGGTCGGTTACTGGGATTGCTGCGCGAACGCTTGTTTCGCCGCTTTAACCGCGACGCCACTGTTAATCTGCGCATTCATGCCGGATAACACCGCATCTAACGCGCCCAAGCAGTTCAGCACGTTCTTCTCATTGCTGGCAAAGCCCATCAAGCCAATGCGCCAGATCTTGCCTGCTAATGCACCCAAACCTGCGCCGATTTCGAGGCTGTAATCGTTGAGCAATGCGCTACGTACTGCCGCTTCATCCACACCTTTAGGCAGGGTGATGGAGTTCAGTTGTGGCAAGCGATGGGCTTCATCGACGACGAAACGCAATCCCATTGCTTCGATACCGGCTTTCAATGCTTGGTGGTTACGCGCATGACGCGCCCATGAGTTTTCCAAGCCTTCCTCTTGCAACATCACCAGTGATTCGTGCAACGCATACAGCGTGTTGACCGCAGCGGTGTGGTGGTAGGCACGTTTGCCCGCACCGCCCCAGTACGCCATAACCAGACTCAAATCCATGAACCAGCTTTGTACCGGGGTTTTGCGGGTTTTAATGCGTTCTACGGCACGTTCGCTGAAGCTTACGGGGGAAATGCCGGGGACGCACGACAAGCATTTTTGCGTACCGGAATAAATCGCGTCGATTTCCCATTCATCCACTTTCAGTGGCGTACCTGCCAGTGAAGTGACCGCATCCACAATGGTCAAGCAACCGTAATCGTGCGCCAGCTTCACCAGCGTTTGCGCGTCGGATTGCGCACCCGTGGAGGTTTCAGCGTGGACAAACGCCACCACTTTGGTATCAGGATTGGCTTTCAGCGCGGCTTCGACTTTGTTTGGATCAACCGGCTTGCCCCAGTCATCCATCACCATAATCGCGGTTGCGCCGCACCGTTCGACGTTTTCCTTCATGCGTCCGCCGAACACACCGTTTTGGCAAACGATTACCTTGTCACCCGGCTCGACCAGATTCACAAAGCAGGTTTCCATGCCCGCCGAACCGGGGGCAGACACTGCCATTGTTAGCGCGTTTTTGGTTTGGAAAGCGTATTGCAGCATCGCTTTCACTTCGTCCATCATGCCGACGAATAGGGGGTCAAGATGCCCCAACGTCGGGCGAGCCATTGCGCCCAAGACGCGCGGGCTAACGTCAGAAGGACCAGGTCCCATGAGGGTGCGAACGGGCGGGTGGAAAGATTTCACTGTCATGCCTCAACATTCTCTACTAAAAAGGGTCGGATAAAACCGTGATCATACTATGGAATAATAACAGGGCAAATGTAGGGTAATCGCTTAATCGTTCGGGTACGGGGGTAACGGCGAAGCCGCAGAAGAAGAGCATCAGGTGGAAATAGGAGTAGGGTGCATCAGCATGTTGATTTATGACATAAACTATCCTGCGGTCTTGGCGATTACCAAGAGCTCGCAGGATTGGCTAAAACCTAAAAGGCTTAATTACAAACCGAAATCGTCTGTTGGAATACCCAAATCACGGCAAATTTCGCGCACGACTTGTTTTTCCTTGTCATCAAATGAGCCATCAGCGCTGCCGATTGCCATGCAAACCCGTACCATTAAACGAGCAGCTTCGGGTTTGCTACGCAGCTTACCGATCATTTTCAGAGCTTCGGCTTTACCGATTTCATTGTCAAATTCAAAGTTTTCGGTCACTTTGTTGAAAACGGCAATCACGTCTTTGGTGTCAAAGACTTTCAACTCATCCGATTGCTGGATGAATTTCATCATCTTTTGTTTTTCGGATGAATCAATACTGCCATCCGCCGCTGCGACTAAACCGCAACCAGCAACACAGGCTTCCATGAATTCACGGTTTTTAAATTTACCGACTTCAGTCGCCAATTTAGCACGAGCTTCCCCGGCTTTTTGTTTCAATGTATCAAAAAATGACATAGATAATCTCCTTAATAATTATAGCATTATGCCAATAATTTCTTTTTGTGATTCAACGAAGAAATAATCGAAAGCCCAATAAAGGCAACGCCGATCAAACCTGTAATAATTTCTGGGGTATGGAATTGAATACTAAAAAGGACATACGAAAACAGGCACCTTAAACCAAGATGCCTGTCGACACATGTATATATGTGGTCACCACATAACACGGAATTTAGCCAAGATTAACGCCCATTGATGCCGCCATCGGGCCTAAACCACCGGCAAAACCTTGACCCACTGCCTTAAATTTCCAGTCAGCATTATGGCGATACACTTCACCAAACAGCATGGCGGTTTCCACGCTGGCATCTTCCGACAGGTCATAACGCGCAATTTCAGTATTATCTGCCGCATTCACCAAACGGATATAGGCATTGCTGACTTGCCCAAAGTTTTGACCGCGTGCTTCAGCATCGTGAATAGTCACGGCGAATACCAATTTCTTGACGTTTTCGCCCATGCCTGCAAGGTTCAATTTCACCTGTTCATCATCACCAGCACCTTCGCCGGTTTTGTTATCGCCCAGATGTTCGACATTGCCGCACACGGATTTTTTGTTATTGTAAAAAATGAACGCGTCATCCGATAATACTTTGCCGTTTTCGCCCAACATAAACGCAGAGGCATCCAAATCAAAGCCGGCGCCATCAGTTGCACGGGTATCCCAACCTAAACCCACGATAACATTAGTTAAACCCGGTGCTTCTTTGGTTAAAGAAACGTTGCCACCTTTTTGTAAACTAACAGCCATTGTAAAACTCCATTATCTTAATCGTTGAGTAAAAATCTTAACCAATTTGAATGCCAAATTGATCACACATTGCTTTTAAACCACCCGCATAACCTTGCCCAACCGCACGGAATTTCCATTCCTCGTTATGGCGGTACAGTTCACCGAAAATCATTGCCGTTTCGGTGGAATAATCTTCTGCCAAGTCGTAACGCACGATTTCTGTGCCCGTAACATCATTAACCACACGAATGAAAGCATTCGCCACTTGTCCAAAATTCTGCCGACGTGCATCCGCATCATGAATGGTGACAGTAAACGCAATTTTTGTAATCTCAGCAGGAACCTTGCTTAAATCCACTTTCATTGCCTCATCGTCACCATCGCCTTGCCCGGTACGGTTATCACCGGTGTGTTCGACGGAACCGTCAGTGGATTTCAATTGGTTGTAGAAAATGAAATCCGCATCACCACGTACTTTGCCACTCGCGGTCAACAAAAACGCACTGGCATCCAAATCAAACGCGGAACCATCGGTACTGCGCTCATCCCAACCCAAACCGACTAAGATTTTGGTCAAACTGGGGTCAGTTTTGCTTAAGGAAAGGTTACCACCTTTTTGTAAACTCAATGCCATGACTTGTCCTCCTTGATGAATATTTTTAATATAATGTTAATACACTATTTAGAACCAGCCTGCCAATTCAGACCCCAGTGGTAGGCTTGATCCATTTCTTTATGCCCACGGAAATAACGTACTTCACGGTTGACTTGCAACGCGCCATTGATGTTTTCCAGCAAGACTACCGCACACATACCCAGTGAATTGCTGCCTTCGGTTAAACGAATTTCTAACGGCGGTTCATTCGGCACGTAAATCGTGACCACACCATCGGTTCGTGCCCAGTTGGGCGCACCTTCGTAGATAAAGGCATACACCAGAATACGCTTGAAGGTTTGCCATTGTTGCCCGTTAATGTACAGCCATTCGCCTTCTGAAATTGCGCCCGTGCGGTCATCGCCTTTGAGTTCGATATACGGGTCGCTGCGGAATGCACCAAAGCGATTGCCGAGGGCTTGAATCGCACTGATGGTGCCGTCACGCTGTTCGTACAAACAGCCAACATCCAGATCCACTTGCCCCTTGCTGCCACCACCGAACAAGCCACCCAGTAAACCACCACTTTTGGCAGCCGGTGCTTGATCACGATTCCAGTTCAGGTTGATACGGATTTCGCCGAAGCCCTCGGTTTTCTTTTCCAGACTGACTCGCGGCTTGGTTTTATCCAGCGTCACTTTGCTCAGGGAAATCGGCTTTTTCGCGGGTGCAGGTGGCGGCGGCGGTGCTGCCGCTGGTGTCGGGTCACTGATTTCCACCCCGAAATGTTCTGCCAGCGGTTTTAAACCACCCGCAAACCCTTGCCCAACCGCACGGAATTTCCACTGCCCTTGGCGCAGGTATAATTCACCCAGAATCAGCGCCGATTCAATCATGCCCTTGGCAGGCAAGGTAGCTTGCAACACCGCCTGCCCCGCCGCGTTTTTTACAGTGATTTGCAAGCTGGTGAATGCGCCGAAATTGGTGCGGTTTTCGTGAATCGTGGCGGTGAACGCGACTTTTTCGGTGTCGGCTAACAGATTCGGCAAGTCAACACTGAATTCGGCACGACCAGCACTGTTGCCGACAAACACGACGCTGCCATTACCGGGGCGCGGTTGCCCGTAAAATACCATGTCATCATCGCCGCGTACTTTGCCGTTAGCCGTCAGGGCGAATGCAGAAATATCCACCTCTGCCCCACTGACTTGCACAGGCGATAGCAGGACTTCAACGTGCAGTTTTTCACGCGGTACGGGGCAATTTGCTCCTGCCACCAGTTGAGTCACCGACATCGCGTTACTCCTAGAGTGCCGCCAATACCGCAGGCATCATATCGTTGGCGACTGCGCCCGCTGTGGGCGTGCCGACCGCTTTCATCTCCCAGCCGGCACCGTTACGGCTCACAATCGCCATGACCACACCCGTGTGTGCGCCTTTGTCGGACAGGTTGAATTTCGCCATTTCGGTATTGTTGCTGTCATCGACCAAACGGCAGAATGCACCGCCGACTTCGTTGAAGGTTTGACCACGGAATGAGCAGACGGTGAAGGCTAGGTGCGCGACATTGCTGGGCAAACGGGTCAAATCGACGAAAATGACTTCATCATCGCCCGAACCTTCCCCAGTCAGATTGTCACCGGAGTGGCGAATTGAACCGTCGCGGCTTTCCAGTTGACGAAACCATACTACGTCAAGCAGGTTTTTTTGCGCATCCAGCAACAAGCAGGAAGCGTCCAAGTCGATGTCTGCCGCTGCACCACCACCGAACATGCTGCCGAAGAAACCGCTTTTTTTCGGTGCTTCTGCCGGATCCCAGCCCAAGCCCATACGCACTTTACTCAAACCACCGCCGTCGCTCTTTTCCAGCGAAATGCGTTGACCTTTGCTTAAACTTACAGCCATGAGAATCTCCATCTTTCTGTATTGTTGACTCGTTACATCTTAGGGAGTCACCTGAAGACAGGCAACACTCACCCAGAATTGTCAGGTTATTTCAGCTTAACGGTTGCAATGGCATGTCAATACAGCATTCCAAACAACCACAACGGAATACGCTTGCCGTCACCCATCACCACATCATCCACCGCCACATACCCGTGCGGGTTGCCCTCCAACTGTTTGAGCGTCTTGTTTGCCCCACCAATCTCAAACACCCACAGGTCATCCACCCGAAAATCGCCTTTGTCGTGGTAATGCACCTGATGCTGATACGCCAGTTGCGACACAAAAAAACTTTCACGGATCGAGCCGATATTCGGCGCAGCACATAAAGCGTAAAACAGGTTGGTATTATCCAGCAGCAGCTTGTCCGGTTTATTCACTGTACGCATCCCGCTGCCACCCCGCACAAGATGCACCAAACTCCCCGCACTCATGCGCTCCAGATATTTGGACAGCGTAGCCCACGACGCCCCCACCGCCGCACTCAGTTTGGATACATTCATCTCCACCGGATCCGTGCTACACAGCATGTACAACACCTTTTTCAGCTTATCGAGCTTGAGCGGGTCGATGTTATACAGCCCGCACAAATCCGCGTCGATGGTCAAATTAACCACTTCCAACAGCTTGCGGGTGTAATTGTCCAGCGACTCGCGGTAGAACGGGTATGCACCGTATTGCAGGTACTTTTTGAACTGCTCAATCGGGCGCAACGCCTGCATCACCTCCGCCGCAATAGCCACATGCCCCGCGAGGAGTTCCGCCAACGGATACGCCGCAAACATCTGTCCCGTTTCAATTTCCATAAACTCACGCAAGGACAACACCGGCAAATCATACACCACCGCCCGCCGCGACAAATCCCCCAACTCATGCTCAATCCGCAGCGCCGACGAACCGGAAAAAATCACCCGCAATTCAAACGTATCGCGGATGACTTTCAAATGCGCTGCAAAACCGCGTACTTTGTGGATTTCATCCAGCAGCAGCAATTGCCCACCTTCCTGATAGAAGGTTTGCGCCAATTCATACAGGCTTACATCCACCATTGCCGGGTGATCACACGCCACATACAGAATGCGCCCTGCCTCCACCCCGCTGCTTTGCGCATATTGCAGTAGCAAGGTGGTTTTGCCACAGCCGCGTGCGCCTTTGATGCCGATAAGCTGTTCGCCGAAGTCAATTTTCTGGTGCAAAAAACGCCGGTATTCCGGCTGCTTACGCGCCAAGATGAAGGCAGATGTTTGCCGCAAGATCGGGGAAATCATTTACTATAAAATCCATATTGGATAAAAACCGATTTACTCTAGCCTAGAGTTTAGGCTATTAGCCCAATGACATGAAACCGTTTTCACACCTTGCAATACCACCGGCGTACTCACCTCACTCACCCGCAAACCGTAACGAATGGGAGCAATGCTCAGGGGTTCCCCTCGCAAGCTTTGCAGGAAAACCTCTGCCAGATTGACCCCCGCCAGACACGCCATGCCAAAACCACCGGAAGGACGCGGATTAATTTCCAGCAAACGCGGATTACCTGCCGCATTCGCCTTGAACTGGATATTGAATAAACCATTCAAGCCATAATGTGCGGTCAAACGTTCGACCATGCCTTGAATGTCGGTGTTATTGTCGATTGCCTGCCCATACCCTGCTTGCGGATGCTTTTTGCGCTGGATCGCGCACAGCAATTGCCCGTCACGCCCCGCACAATCCACGCTCCATTCGTCACCGGGCAAATGTTCCATCACCAGCAATTCGGGGAATGTCGGCGTATTTTCCATCCCTGCACGTAATTCTGCCAGCGGGATTTCGTATTCCACGCCCTCCAGCAAATGCGTGATGCTGTCGCGTTGCGTGTCCAGAATGCGGAATCCTAAGCCAAATACCGACTCAGCGGGTTTCACGCACAAAGCTGCGTGCTGGCGTGAAAGTTCCGCCACCGCCTGATCAAATCCGTTGCTGTCCGTCACCGCGATACACGCCATCGTGGATGCCACACTGGGCGGCAACGTGCGGTAAAACTCGCCTTTATGGTGTAATAACTTCAGTGTTTCCGGGGATGCCACCGCAATCAACTGCGTTCCCACTTGCGCAAAATCGGCTTGGTGACGCACCAGCAAGACCGCTTCTTTTGCAGGCCAGAAATAATCAATGTGATGCCGTTGGCAAAAGCTCAAACACCAATCCAGATAAGCTGCCCCGACCAAACCGGGCGATTCATGCATCGCTTCGTTTGCTGCTAATAAGGCAACTGCCGCAGGATTCGTATGGGTGGCGATGACGGTGACACCCTGACCCACACGGGCTTGGCGAAGGTTGTTAAATACCGAGGTAATGCTGGAAAATGTCTTATTGAACCAAATGCGCATGGTATGTCCTGCTTGGAATTGTAGTGATGATGACCTGCGCTAGTATGCCCGATTTGCCGCAATAATTTCAGGCATTTTCACCCCAATTCTTGCTATCATATTTGTGTGTAACCATGCAGCTCGGTAACAATAATTATGATGAATTTACCTCTGGGGGCAAACCTGCCACTGACCGGCAACCGCTGGACAGTCCATCTACAACCACTCCCGTTCCGCAACAGCGGTGTCGGTTTGGCACAAAGCATTACCACGCTGGGTTATCCGTTAGCGGGTTTGATGGGCAGCGGCATTCAAGTCACGCAAGGCGTTATCTCCGGCTTGTTTGGGGCGCACAACGACATTCGCCTCTTGCAATTCACCGCACCGATCCAACCCGGTTCCAGCGGCAGTCCCTTGCTGGATGAAACGGGCGCAGTGTTAGGCGTGGTGTCGTCCACGTTTACCCACGCGCAGAACATGAATTTTGCCATCCGTCACAGCTTGGCGATTGCATTAATGGAAGCGGCTAATATCCAATACAACCTACAAAGCAGTGCGCAAACGCTGTCAGTCGCGCAAATGGTGACGCAAACCCAAAACGCCATCTGGCGTGTAGAATGCGCCAGCTAACTAACTACCAATGGATTTTTCATGCAAATCACTGTCGCTCTCGACCAAGGCACACTCAACCTGACCATCGAATCCGGCACGCATTCGCCGGATGAGCTCTTCGGCTTTGCGCAACGCCGCAACCCGAAACGCGCTTTCCTGTTTGTCTCCAACGTGTTGGGCAGGCACATTCCGGTATCGCCAGCGGTTATGCGCAACGCCACCGATACCCTTGCGGCGCAGATCCCTGCTGACTTGCCGGGACCGGTCGTGGTTATCGGCATGGCAGAAACTGCGATTGCGTTAGGTGCTGGGGTGCAACAAGCCCTCAGCCGTAACCGTGACGACACGCTGTACCTGTGCACCACGCGCCACCCGTTGGACTTGCCGATCTTGGTCGAATTCCGCGAAGAACATAGTCACGCCACCCAACAAGTGCTACACCTGCCGCAACACGCCGCCGATGTTGAATTGCTACGCACGGCACGTACTTTAGTGTTGGTGGATGACGAAGCATCCACCGGCAAAACCTTCGCCAATTTGTTGGAAGCCTTGCAACGCGTCGGACTGGATCAGTTTGAACGCATCGTTGCCGCGACCCTCACCGATTGGTCAGGCGGTGCTGCCGCCTCACGGTTGGGTGAACGTGCCACTGCGGTTTCACTGCTGGCTGGGCATTGGGATTGGCAAGCCAACGACGCGCCCCCGCCGGAAATGCCGCAAGTCGATGTATTGGGCACTGGCGAATGGTGCGCCAACCCCGCGAATGATTGGGGACGGTTGGGCGTGCGGGAACATCGCGTAAGAAGAACCTCACCCCCCGCCTCCGGCGAACGCATCCTCGTCCTTGGTACGGGCGAATTCGTCTGGCCGCCGTTTTTGCTCGCGGAATACCTGGAACAGCAAGGCGCAACCGTGCATTTCAGCGCCACCACCCGTTCGCCGATTGCCCTAGGTCACAGCATCCAGCACCGCTATTGCTTGCACGACAATTACGGGCAAGGTATCCCTAACTTCCTCTACAACGTCGTGCCTGAAAATTACGACCGCATTCTATTGTGCTGCGAACCACCCGCGCATTTGCTGGATAAAACACTGATCACCGCCTTAAACCCCACCTGTGTGGAGTTTTACCCGTGAAGCCCTTATTACTCACCGATTTGGATGACACGCTGTTCCAGACGGCGCGAAAGATGCCAGTGGATGCGGATAAAATCCCCGCAGCGCAAGGCAAAACCAGTGACAGCGGGAGCTTTATGTACCCTTGGCAACACGATTTCATCCACTGGGCGTTGGGTTGTATGACCGTGATTCCAGTGACGGCGCGGGGAATTGAGTCCTTCAGGCGTGTTCATCTGCCTTTTAAGCACGGCGCGGTGTGTGTGCACGGTGCTGCGCTTCTCACTCCCGACGGTCAGGTGGATGCAGCTTGGCATTCGCACATCCAGCCGCAACTGGCCGCCTATCAGGAACGCTTACCAGAAATGTTGGCAACCGCGCTGCAAATCGGTGAAACGCTGGGGTTATCTTTACGTGGCTGGCTGGAATCGGTAGAAGACACCGCAGCGTATCTGGTGATCAAAAGCAATACCGCCAGCACCGCAGACCTCCAGCAACTGCTGCACAGCTTACGTGACACCCTTAACTTGCAAGGCTTCTACACCCACATGAATGGCAACAACCTCGCCCTGCTGCCCGATTTCGTCAATAAACGTGCCGCAGCGGCAGAAATATTGCGGCGGCATACGGCTGAACACGGGCGTACCCCGGTATTCGGTATGGGTGATAGCGTGTCGGATTTAGGCTTCATGCGCTTGTGTGATTTCGCCGCGTTTCCGCCCAACACGCAAATTTGCAGGCAATTACCATGAGCGCAACCCACGGTTTTCACGGCTCGTATGCTGCCAGCGATGTCACGTTTTTGTTGCGGCAAATCGTGATGGAAACCACGCCAGTAGAGGAAAAAGAACGCCTGATTCAAAGCGGACAACGCCATTACTCCGAAATGCTGACGCTGGAATCGCCGCCTTCCGCCGCGCATCAAGCATTGTTCGAGCAAGCACTGGATGATGGGCTGGAACGCCTTGCCTGCGAGGTGCAAGCCTTGGCACTGGCCTTGCAGCACCGTCGCCCGAATCGCCCGATGGTGCTGGTGAGTTTCGTGCGGGCAGGTGTACCGTTGGGTGTATTGCTGCAACGTGCCTTGCGCGAATTGGGGGTGGAAAGTGCGCATTACGGCATCAGCATTGTGCGGGATAAGGGCATCGACCAAGCAGCGGTGGACTGGATTGAGCAACGCCATGCGTTCGCTGACATTGTGTGGGTGGATGGCTGGGTCGGCAAAGGGGCGATTCACGGCGAATTGCAACGCTCGTTAGGCAAGCGTTACCCTGATAGCGAGATTCCTTTGGTGGTGTTGGCTGACCCGACCGGCAAAGCATGGCTGGCAGCATCCGGCGAAGATTGGTTGATTCCGTTTGGCATTTTAGGCTCGACCGTTTCCGGCTTGGTGTCACGCTCGATTTTACGCGAGGATGGCGGCTGGCACGCGTGCGTCAATTACGCGCATTTGGCGGCACACGATGTTAGCCAGTGGTTTGTCGATACCGTGGATGCTTGCCGCCGCTCTCAGCAAGGGGTTACGACGGTAGATTGGGCAGATGCGTTACGCCATACGCTGCTGGCACAATCACAAGCCACCCTTGCGCAACTGGTTGAAACTTATGATATTACCAACCTTAACCGCTTGAAACCGGGGATTGCGGAAGCCACCCGGGCAGTCATGCGGCGCGTGCCAGAACACATTCTGGTGCAGCGTCTCGATGACCCGAATACCCGCTTATTACGCCATCTTGCCGATTCGCGGGGCATTCCCCTGCAAGCGGTTGGGGATGGGCTTGCGCCATACCGTGCGATAACCATCATCAAGAAGACCACATGACCACACGCATTTCCCCTTATCAGTTAGGCGCAACCTTGTACATGCCAGCAACACGCCCCGATTTGCTGGAGGTGATTTTACGGCAAAAAATCCCTGACCTACGTTCGATGGTGATTTGCCTCGAAGACGCGGTGCGTGAGGATGAAGTCGCCACCAGCTTAAGTAATCTGCAACACTGTTTGCGCGAACTGCGCGGGCAAGAACGCGGCGTACCGCTGGTGTTTATTCGCCCTCGCCACCCGCAAATGGCGCATCAATTATTGACGATGCAAGGCATTGAGTGTATTGACGGTTTTGTACTGCCCAAGTTTGATAACCAGTCGTTTGCGGCGTGGTATGCGGTGGTGCAAGCCGCCCCCACACACTTGCTGTTTATGCCCACGCTGGAAACGGCGCAAGTATTGGATGCGCTGGCCGTGCGCGAATTGTGTGAACGCTTGCAAGATAGCGGGATTAAATCACGCATATTGGCGTTGCGGATTGGTGGTAACGATTTGCTGTCGTGCTTGCGCTTGCGGACGCACCATGCGCATACCTTGTACGATGGCCCGTTGGGGTATGTGGTGGCGATGCTGGTGACGCATTTTGTTCCAGCAGGTTTTCATCTGACTGCGCCCGTGTTTGAATATTTTCAGGATCACACTATCTTGCAAGCCGAATTTCAGCGCGATTTGCTGCACGGCTTGGTGGGTAAAACCGTGATTCACCCCAGCCAGATTGCGGTGATCCATCAAGCATTGAAAGTGGATAGCCGGGATTACGAAGCGGCGTTGCGGATTCTGGATGATGCCATGCCTGCGGTGTTCCAATTTGAAGGGGCGATGTGCGAACCGGCAACGCATCACCATTGGGCGGTGCAGGTGATGGAACGTGCCAAGCATTTTGGCTGCCATTTGCACGCGGTGGCGGTGGATGAGGGGATGGAGAAAGAGTGTGCGGCATTGTATTAGAGCTGCCATCGTCAATATGCATAGCGATTAAGCGTAGGTTCGGTTGATACATCATGAAAATTTTTCGGTTACAATCGCCATTATTATTGTGTAACCTGATGTTGCCTCATGCCTGTTAACAAAACCGCTGATACCCGACCTGCTGAATCCCTCGATTTGACTGCGCCAGTAGCACCGCCTACGCCACCTAAGCAGCAAGGTCTCAACTTGCCGGGTAAAGCCGCTGCCAAACCTGCGGTCAAGCCTGCCGCCAGCGATGAAACCCCGATCATTTCCTACCGCCACGGCGAAACCCGCAAAAACAACCCCGAAGTGGGCATGGTCAACGATGCCAATGACCCCGCACAGCCCCAGACTGAATGGGCGCATAATCCGCACCTTGCCCCCGAATTGCAGTTTGATTCCAGCCGGGCGGCGGTGGAGCAATTGATTGATGGGGCGCTGGCGAGTGGTGATGCGGCGGTGATGCGCGAGGCGTTGGCGGAATTGAAGCGGATGCAGTCGCCGTTTTTGAATTGGGCGGGGAAGGCGGAACGTACCAGCTTTGCGGTGGATACGGTGAGCTTGCATGTGCATGAGCGGATTGACCCGTTGAGTATTTTGTCGGCGTTGCAGAAGGGGATGAAGAAGAACCCCCCATCCCCAGCCCTTCCCCCGCAAGGGGTGAAGGGAGCGAAGAGGGCGGGTTCGTTTCAGTTGGGGTTGTTTAATGCGCCGTTTGAGAATTTGCCGTTGCGGGATGCGGTGGATTTTTACCATCACGATAAGGGGTGGTCGAATCGTTTGGTGGCGGGGGATTCGTTGCTGGTGATGAATTCCTTGTTACAGAAGGAAAGCATGGCGGGGCAGGTGCAGATGATCTACCTTGATCCGCCGTATGGGATTAAGTATGGCTCGAATTTCCAGCCGTTTGTGAACAAGCGCGATGTCAAAGACCGCAAGGATGAGGATTTGACGCAAGAGCCGGAAATGATCAAGGCGTTTCGGGATACGTGGGAACTGGGCATCCACTCGTATTTGACCTACTTGCGTGACCGCTTGCTGTTGGCACGCGACCTGCTTGCTGACAGCGGCTCAATCTTCGTCCAAATCTCCGACGAAAACTTGCACCACGTCCGCGAACTCCTCGACGAAATTTTCGGTGTCGAAAACTTTGTCGCCATTGTTACTGTTACAAAAACAACAGGAGCAGGTAGTCCAGAAATAGGTACGACAACTATTGCTTCAATTTGTGATTATATTGTTTGGTATTCAAAGAAAAAAATAGATATGAAATATAATCAGCTATTTAAGGCGAAGGTCGCAGGTGACGAAGGTGGTTCTCGATACAAATTAATGAATCAGCATGACGGTCGTTATGCAACCACATCAGATATAAGATCGCAAAGCGGTGGAGAAACAACTTCTTTTCCAATCAATTTTTGTGGAAGAGTTTTTAAGCCGTCACCAATGTTTTGGAAAACGAATTTATCAGGATCAAATAGCCTTAAGCTATCTGGACGATTAGTTATCGAAGGCAATACTCTCAGGTTTTTGCGATTTTTAGATGATTTTCCTGTTTCACCGCTGAATAATATTTGGACAGATGTTGGTGGCATACAGAGTCGCACTGATTCTAAAATTTATGTCGTTCAAAGTGCGGTAAAATTGATTGAGCGGTGTATGTTGATGACGACGGAGCCGGGGGATTTGGTGTTTGACCCGACGTGCGGCAGCGGCACAACTGCTTTCGTGGCGGAGAAGTGGGGGCGACGCTGGATTACCTGCGATACCTCACGGGTAGCCGTAACGCTGGCAAAACAACGTTTGATGACCGCCAGCTTTGACTACTTCGACCTCAAATACCCGCAAGAAGGCTTGAAAGGCGGCTTTATCTACAAAACCGTCCCGCACGTCACGCTCAAATCCATCGCCAATAATCCCGAAATCGACATGATTTACGAGAAGATGCACCCGGCGGTGGAGCAAGCATTGGCGGAGTTGAATGCTGCGCTTGCCCTCACCCTAATCCTCCCCCGCAAGGGGGGCGGGAACAAGAACCTCTCCGAAACACCTTCTTCGCTCCCTTCACCCCTTGCGGGGGAAGGGTTGGGGATGGGGGGGATTGCCGAATGGGATGTGCCGTTCGCTTTTCCCGCCGATTGGCCAGAAGCCGCACGCGCCCCATTCGAGGCATTCCACACCGCCCGCCAAGCCATGCAACGCCGCATGGACGACAGCATCGCCGCCAACGCCGGACAAGAAACCCTCTACGACCAGCCACAAATCGCCAAAGACAAACTGCGCATCACCGGCCCGTTTTCACTCGAAGCCGTGCCATTCCCCACCGTGCTATCCCTCAACGACGCGGCACAACCCGCCCAAGCCGACAACAGCATCGCCCGCAGCGGTGAAACCTCCCGCCAAACCCAATGGCGCGATGAGTTGATGAAAACCGGCATCCGTGGCAAAAACAAACAGATGCTCAAATTCGCCGAACTCGAAACCCTGCCCGGCACGCGCTACCTGCACAGCGGCGGCACTCTCGACACCGGTGAGCGCGTGGTGGTCAGCTTCGGCCCTGAACACGCCGCCCTCGAACAACGCCAAGTCGAAAACGCCCTGCGCGAAGCCGGTGAGTTGTTCCCGCTGCCGAAAATGATCGTGTTCTGCGCCTTCACCTTCGACCCCGAAGCCGCCAAGGACATCGACGCGACCAAAGGCATCACTGCCCTGAAAGCGCAAATGAACACCGACCTGCTCACCGAAGACCTGAAAAAACAACGCGCCAACAACCAAAGTTTCTGGCTGATGGGGCAACCCGACGTGGAAGTGCGCAAACGCAAAGACGGTCTTTACGAAGTCGAAGTCCACGGTTTCGACTACTTCGACACCACCAAGGGCGAGTTGCAATCCGGCGGCAAAAACCGCATCGCCGTGTGGTCGCTGGATACGGATTACGACAACCGTTCCCTGTTCCCTGCACAAGTTTTCTTCCCGATGGCTGGCAAACAAGACGGCTGGTATAAACTCAAGAAAGACATCCGTGCTGAACTCGACGAAACGCGGCTGGATGCGTTCCACGGCACAGTTTCCTTGCCGTTTGTCGCAGGCGACCACAAGCGCATTGCCGTCAAAATCGTGGATGACCGTGGGATAGAATCGCTGAAAGTGATGGAGTTGGAGTAAGTAAATGTTCATAACCCGTATCAAACTGAAAAACTGGAAAAACTTTCGGGAGGTGGATGTTCCGCTGTTTCCGCAAACCTACCTGATCGGCCCGAATGCCTCCGGCAAATCCAACTTTCTGGACGTGTTCCGTTTTTTGCGTGACGTAGCAAAACCTTCGGGTGGTGGCCTGCAAAAAGCCGTAGAAGACCGGGGGGGCATCGGCAAATTACGCTGCCTGCACGCCCGCAAGGATACCGAAGTCAAAATTGAAATTGATCTGGCTTTGTCGCTGGATGCAGAACCTGTCTGGAAATATGTATTGGGTTTTAAAGCCGAAGGTGTAGGTCGCCAACGTACCCAAGTCACTCAGGAATTGGTTATCAAAGATGGCAAGGTTATCCTTAGCCGCCCAGACCATGATGATGGCAGTGACCGTGAACGTCTGACCCAAACCTACTTGGAGCAAATCAGTTCCAATAAGGCATTCCGTGAGATCGTGGAGTTTTTTGCTGTCACTACTTACTTGCATATCGTGCCGCAACTGTTGAAATATGGCGACAAAATTGGCGGCAACCCGTTGGAAGAAGACCCATTGGGGCAGAAGTTTCTGGAGAGGATAGCCGATACCACCGAAAGGACACGCAAGGCACGGCTGGATAAAATTGAAGAGGCACTGAAAGTTGCTGTCCCCCGTTTTGAGGCGATCCGCTTCGTACGTGACGAGAAAAATGGTCATCCACATCTGGAAGCCTTATACGGACATCATCGCCCCAATGCAGGTTGGCAACGTGAAGACCAGTTTTCTGACGGTACACTACGCCTGTTGGGGTTGTTGTGGATGTTGATGGAAGGTGACTCGCTACTCCTGATGGAAGAACCAGAACTGTCACTTAACAATGCCATTGTCGAACGTATCCCCGAACTGATTTACCGCATCCAGCGCAAGACCAAGTACAAGCGGCAAGTATTGATCAGCACCCACAGCGCAGCCCTGCTCAGTAATCCGGGCATCGACAGCCGCGCAGTGTTGATGTTGGAACCGGGTTCAGAGGGAACGCACATCCGCCCACCCAATACAGAAGAGTTGACCACGGTTAATGCTGGTTTTTCTGCTGCTGAAGTGTTGCTACCCAAAATAAGACCACAAAATATTGAGCAACTGGGACTATTCTGATGATCCATATTTGTCTGGCAACAGAGGATGCCCTGTCGGCAGCGGTGGCTGAAAAACTGCTGGCAGTTTCAGGCAAACCCTTCCAGATCACTCAGCGGCTGGGTAACAGCGGGTTTGGCTACCTGAAAAAACGGTTGCCTAATTTCAACCAAATAGCTGTCAATGTCATGCCGGTTTTGCTGCTGACAGACCTTGACAGGACGGATTGTGTCTTAGGTTTCATTGAAGATTGGACAAAGGGGATGTCTGTATCAGAACGCCTGCTATTCCGTGTTGTGGTGCGTGAAATTGAAGCATGGTTGTTGGCAGACCAACAAGCCTTTGCGGACTTGTTGGGAATTGATTCAACCCTGTTACCCAATGAACCAGAAAATCTCCTAGACCCCAAACAGGCATTGCTGAATTTGGTCAGGCGCTCCAAGCAACGCAAGCTGAAAGACATGATCCTACCCGGAAAAAACACCAACAATACAGTTGGTCTAGGCTACAACACTGAGCTTGTTCGCTATGTGAGGGAATACTGGAATCCACTTACCGCAGCCGAGTCTGCTCCAAGCCTTGCGCGTACTTTGAAAAGAATTAATGAGCTTGCTTCATGACCGCCCCCCAATCCCTGATCATCAACAGCCCCTACGCCTGCCCGCAACGGCATTGGCGCAAGGCAACGCAAAACAGTTCCACTACGCCCAAATTAGAGCAGGTAGTCGGTCGCCGCCCCGCCAGTTACGAAATCTTTGACACCCGCAACAACACCAGCCGCGAAGTCGAATTGCCGCTGGTTAACCAAATCCGTGAACGGGTGGACGCATGGCGCACCGCAGGCTACCCCGGCATCAGCTCCATCACCCGCAGCTTGCTGGAGCATTGGCATGACAGCACTGCCCGCGATTACCCATTCTATTTCTGCCAACTGGAAGCCATCGAAACCCTGATCTGGTGGGTGGAAGCCCTGCCTGATTACAAGCAAGGCATTGCGATTGAAGGCGACGGCGGTGCGTGGGAACGTTTGTGCAGCAAAATGGCGACAGGTACAGGCAAAACTACCGTGATGGCGATGCTGATTACCTGGCAGGTACTCAACGCTCTTGCATTTCCTAAGCGTCACAAGGAATTTTCCAGCACTATCCTGATCATTGCACCGGGTTTGACCGTCAAGGAACGCTTGCAGGTATTGCAGCCGGGGGCAGCCGCCAACTATTACGATGCGTTCAGCCTTTGCCCCAACGCCTCACTACGCCACAAACTCAACCAGATGGAACTGTTGATTGAGAACTGGCACACCTTAATGCCGTTAACAGAACCGGAACGTTCGGTACAGAAAAAAGGTGCAGAAAACGATGAAGCCTTTACCCGTCGGGTATTGGGCAAGCTGGCAAACAAGCGCGGTCTGCTGGTGATCAACGACGAAGCCCACCACGCTTACCGCAAACCCGCTGAACTCAAGATCAGCAAGGCACAAGCCGCCGAACAGGGCATTGATCTGGATGAAGCGACCCGCTGGATTGAGGGGCTAGACCGCATCCACAAAACCCGCCGCATTGCCCGCTGTTTTGACCTGTCCGCTACCCCGTTTGCGCCCACGGGTAAGCGCAACACCGAGTCGGCACTGTTCCCGTGGGTCATTTCTGATTTTGGCTTGTACGATGCGATTGAAGCCGGGCTGGTGAAAACCCCGCGTGTGGTGGTGCGCGATGATGCGTTACCGAATGCCAAAACCTACCGCCCCAAGCTCTACCACTTATATGCCGAAGCCGATGTCGCCGAGGATTTGAACCGCAAAGGCGCACAAGCCACCGAACCCTTGCCGGAATTGGTGCAAACCGCCTACACCTTGCTGGGGGCGGATTGGCGTGCCGCATTACACCGTTGGCAAGCGGCAGGGCACACTTCACCGCCCGTCATGTTGACAGTATGCAACCGCACCGAAACCGCCGCGCGGGTGGAGCATTATTTTCGGGCAGGTGATGCGCATTGGGCAGAATTGCAAGCCCCCGAACGCACCTTGCGCGTCGATTCCAGAGTGCTGGAGAAAGCCGAAGTGGGGGAAACCGCAACGGCTGACAAAGGCTACGAAGCCCAGCTTCAGGCCATTATCCACGCTGCCAATATCCCCGTGACCCGCAAACAGGAACTGCAAGCCCTGAAGAAAGAGGAGTTGCTGCGCGAGATCATTGATAACGTCGGCAAACGCGGCACGGCTGGGCAGGATTTGCAAAACGTGATTTCCGTTGCGATGCTCTCGGAAGGTTGGGATGCCAAAAACGTCACCCACATCATGGGTTTACGCGCCTTTTCCAGCCAATTGTTGTGTGAGCAGGTAATCGGGCGCGGTTTGCGGCGCGTGTCCTACGACCGGGACGAAAACGGCCTGTTCATCCCCGAATACGTGAACGTGTTTGGTGTGCCGCTGTCCATTTTTCAGGATGTGGGGGATGGTGGCGAACCACCCCCGCCGCCCAAACCCAGCACCCAGATCAAATCACTGCCAGAACGCCACGCGCTGGCAATCCGCTGGCCTAATGTGTTGCGTATTGACACCGTAGTCTGCCCGGAATTGCATATCGACTGGTCACAGGTAGAAACACTCACGCTTGACCCGGCATTAACGCCAGTTTCCGCTGATCTAGCACCGGCCTTGGGGGGCGCAACGGCACTGGATCAGGTACACGGCATCGACCTTGCGTTATTGCCAGAAGGTTTCCGCCTGCAACGGCTGGTGTTCCGTGCTGCCCAAAAAGCCTTCGACCAATTACAGGCCGCTTTTAAAGGCAACCGTGAATACCTGTTGCTGCAACTGATTCGTTTGGTGGAGCAATTTATTGGTTCTGAGGTGCTGCGCATCCCGTCCGATTACCACCAAGAACCGTTACGCAAACGCATTCTGATTGGGTTGAATATCGACATCATCGTCCAGCACCTGTTGCGCTTTGTGACCGAACAGAACAGCGAACGGCTGGAGCCGGTTTTTGATACGGATAAGCCGCAATCCTCCACTGCCGATATGCCCGTCTGGTACAGCACCAAGCCCTGTTTTGAAACCACTAAGTCGCCCATTTCCCATGTCGTCGATGACAGTACGTGGGAGCATTACGTCGCGGGTGTGCTGGAAAAATCGGAATTGGTACGCAGCTATGCCAAGAACGATCACTTGGGCTTTCAGGTGTTGTACCTGTGGCGCGGTTCCAAACGGCGTTATGTGCCCGATTTCCTGATCCGTTTGGCAAACGGTAAAACACTGGTGCTGGAAATCAAGGGCAAACACTCTGAACAGGCCACCGCCAAACGTGCTGCGCTGGATACATGGGTAGCCGCCATCAACAGCAGCGGCGGCTTTGGGGAATGGTGTGCCGCTGTGATTTTCGAGCCTGCTAAGATTTACGACACGCTGGCACAGCACGGGGAAGCCTAAATCATGCAAACACTCCATGCCCAAAGCGTTCCCCTCGTTGGCACAAATCTGATCGAAGCCAGCGCAGGCACGGGTAAAACTTGGACGATTTCATGGCTCTACCTGCGCCTAATCGCCGTCTACGGTCTCAAAGTCGACAAAATTCTGGTTGTCACCTACACCGAAGCTGCCACCGCCGAATTACGTGACCGCATCCGCAAACGCCTTGCCGATGCCTTAGCGTATTTGGAAGGACGTCCACACGCGGAAACTTACGAATCATTACCCCTCGAAGCGCCAATTCACGACTGCATCCAACGCCTGCAACTGGCATTGGTCAGTTTCGACGAAGCGGCAGTTTTCACCATTCACGGTTTCTGCAAGCGTGTGTTATCCGAAAACGCCTTTGAAGCGCGGATGCCGTTTGAAACCGAGTTGGTGACAAATGAAGACAATCTGCTCACCGAATTGACCGACAAATTTTGGTATCAGCACTTTCTCAAACCCGATGCGCTGCATTTGCGCTTGTTGCAAAAACGCGGGCTGACCCCGGATGGTTTGCTGGCAACCGTGCGCCATTTCATTGGTAAACCCTATTTGCACGCCGAGATTCTGCCTGTCACCACCGAGGCATTTGCGCAACGGCAAAGCGTTTTTGACGCTGCTTTGCAAGCTTGCCAGCAAAGTTGGGCGAGTGAACGTGAGGTGATTATCGGTTTATTGCTGGGGGACGCACTCAACGGCAGCACCTACAGCAAGCGCTATGTGCCGAATTGGGCGGGCAAACTCGATGCGTATTTCGCCACCCCGCTGGAATTGCCCATTGAGATTGCTGAGCGCTTTACGACGACTGCGCTGACCGAGAAAACCAAGCCCGGTAAGGTGACGCCGCAACACGCTTTTTTCACGCAAGTGGATAACTTACTCGCCGCCCATGATGCGCTCTCTGAAGGTGAACAAGCTGCACTGGAATACTTGCGCCTGCAATTGCTGCACCAGTTACGCGCCGAATTACCGGTGCGTAAACAGCAACTCGGCATTCTCACCTTTGATGATTTGCTGCTGCATTTGCGGGATGCCTTGGCACAGCACCCCGATTTCCCGCCGCGTTTGGCGCTGAAATACCAAGCAGCGCTGATTGATGAGTTTCAGGACACTGACCCGATTCAGTATGAAATTTTCGAGCGCATCTACCACGATAAACCCGAACAGCCGGTGTTTTACGTGGGCGACCCCAAACAAGCGATTTACGGGTTTCGAGGGGCGGATATTTACACCTACCTCAAAGCCGCGCACAGCACCTCAGCGCATTACACGCTGCAACACAACTTTCGTTCACACCCTGATTTGCTGCAAGCGCTTAACCACCTGTTCGCGCAATCTGATCAGCCGTTCCGCAGCGACATCCGCTACGAAGCGGTCAGCGCCGGTAAACCGCAGGCAGATTTACGCATCGAGCCACCGCTTCCTCCCATCCGCCTCTGGGATTGGAACGCTCTTGACGAAGGCTACAACAGCGCTGCCGTGCAAGAATGCATTGCCGAAGCCGTTGCCAATGACATTGCCCGCTTATTAAACGCCGGTCGCGAAGGTATTGCCCTGATTGGTGAACGCCCCGTAGAAAGCCGTGACATTGCGGTACTGGTGCGCGAAAACCAACAGGGCGAACAAATCAAACGTGCTTTGCTGGCACGCGGCATTGCCAGCGTCCAAAAATCGCGAGACAGCATTTTTTGTACCCGCGAAGCCAGCGATTTCCGTGCAGTATTGCGAGCAATTGCCGAACCGGGCAATGAAGCGGCGCTTAAACAAGCCCTTGTCACCGAACTGTTTGGTTTCACGGCTCAGGATTTGTTTGCGCTGGATGAGAACCCGCAGCGATTGGAAGCCGAACTCGAAGCGTTTCACCGTTGGCATAAAACTTGGCATTCGCAAGGCTTTATGCCGATGTTTCGCCAGTGGCTGTTACAACGCCAACGCTACGCGTACTTATTAGCCTTGGTGGATGGCGAACGTCGCCTCACCAATTTGTTACATCTGGCGGAACTGATCCATACCGAAAGCCGCTTGCAAGGGCATGGGATGCACGCGCTGATTCGCTGGTTGCAGCAAAAAGCCGAAGCGGGTGAACAAGACGAAGCACACGAACTGCGTTTGGAAAGCGATGAGAACTTGGTACAAATTACCACCATCCACAAAAGCAAGGGGCTGGAATACGGCATTGTGTATTGCCCGTATTTGTGGGCAGAACGTGATGCCAAAGCCGGGGCGTGGTTCAGTTGGTATGACCGTGAGTCAGATGCGGGCATTTCGCGCCTGCAAGCTGAAGCGTTTGCTAGTGATGCGGCGCTTAAGTGTTTTCGCGAAGCCGAACAAGCGGAAAGTTTGCGTTTGCTGTACGTCGCGCTCACCCGTGCCAAATACCATTGCACCATTGCACTGGTCAGCGGGCGCATTAATAAATTCGACTACTATTCGGCACTCGGTTGGCTGCTATTCGGCAAGTTACCGCAGGGCAGAGAGATTCTCGGCAAATTGCGCAAAGACGGGATGCAACCCGACGAACGCCAACGTTTGATGCACACGCAATTAACCCACTTGGTGGAACAGTCCGCTGGCGGTATCAGCCATGAAGTGTTGCCGGTTGAAGAAACACCTGTGCGTTACCAAGCAGACAGCGGGCAATGGCAACCCAGCATCCGCCGTTACCAGCCACGTTATGCGCCGGTTCCCAAAGTCGGCAGTTTCAGCGGTTTGGCATCAGGCAAGGAAGATGAACGCCCGGACTATGACACGCTGGTTGTTACCTCGGTCGCTGAGCGAAGTCGCAGCGATGCATTTCCACGCGGTGCAACAGCCGGCAGTTGCTTGCACAAAATGCTGGAGGAACTCGACTTCACCCAAGCACTTGCCACCCAACACGAGAGCGTATTGCTACCGGCATTGAAACGCCACGGCTTGCCCGAACGCTGGCTACCCGCTGGTGTGCAACTGCTGGAAAATGCTCTCAATACGCCGTTGCCTGCCGTTAATTTGCGTTTGTGCGACCTTTCCAAAACACAACGCCTTGACGAACTCGAATTTTATTTCCCAGTAGAGCGCTTGCGTCTGAAACCGTTGCAAACCTTGTTGCACCAGCACTTGCCCACCGAATGGGAAGCCATTCACACCGCTATCGATAAGCTGAAGTTCAATGACTTAACCGGTTATATGAAAGGCTACATTGATTTGGTGTTTACGGCTGATGGGCAGTATTTTGTGGTGGATTACAAGTCGAATGATCTGGGCGCAACGCCTGCCGATTATGGTTTTGAGGCGATGCAAGAGGCGATGGCGGAACACCATTACTACCTGCAATACCTGATCTATTGTTTAGCCTTGCATCGCTATTTGCAGCAGCGCTTGCCGGGGTATGCTTGGGAACGGCATATGGGGGGGGCTTTGTATTTATTTTTGCGTGGCATGGTACCGGAACAAGCAGGTTCCGGCGTATTCTTTCATAAGCCAACGTTTACTTTGATTGAGGCGTTGGAGCACGCAATGGGTCAGTAATCAATGGGGTAAATCACGGGCGTATTCGAGCAAGACCGTTTCCAAGCGTGCAAAGGCTTCGGGTTTGGGGCTAGACCCCGGAAAACTTTGGTAGATCAGTTGTTTTTCTTTGCCGTCCAGCATGATGTCAAGGGTTTGGCGGTAATGGCGTTGCCCCGCTTTCGCACCACCAAAAGTATCGCGTTTGAGGGTGAGTGCGCCACTTTCTTTGATCACGGCATACAGATTGTCGAGATCTTCGGGGCGCAAGGCGAGGCTGATGGTTTTGAGATCCTCCTCTTGCCAGCAAGGGGTGCTTTTTACCCATTGGGCGCAACGCCCGGCGGTATCTTCAAAATAGGTGTAGCTGAGGATGCCGTTTGCCAGTGTGATTTCGGTGTAGAAGCTTTCACCTGTAGCGAGAAAGCGTAGCGAGAACTCGTTGCCCGGTAGCGTTTGCTGGGCAAGGTTAGGGATTTTCAGGGTATTGGATTTTTCGGGAGGCGTGGGCATGGTTTCCGGCTCCGGTGTAACGATGGCAGTGGCATCAGCAGGTTGCAGTCGGTCAGCGTCGGGGATAATGACGGGTTCTGCTATTGATTCGACGGGGGGAGCAGGCGGTGGCGGGGCTGGTTCACGTTGTTCACAGCCACTCAAGGGCAGCAATGTTAGCCAGAGCAGGTAGTAAGCAGAGGGGATGACGTTAGCTTGTTTCATCCCCTGATTTTAGTTTATTTCGCTATGACCGGATGCAGGCGTTTGATCATTTCCTTGAAGACTTTCGGGTTAGCCGCGACTACATCGCCGGTTTTCAAGAATGTGCTGTCGCCTTTCATGTCACCGATTAAGCCACCGGCTTCCTGCACCAGCAGCACACCTGCTGCGATGTCCCATTCATTCAGACCGAACTCCCAGAAACCATCAAAGCGACCACTGGCAACATAAGCCAGATCCAGCGCGGCTGAACCGGGGCGGCGCACGCCAGCGGTATCCGGCAGCAGGGCTTTCATGGTTTGCAGGTACAGATCGAGATTCTGATTGGCGCGAAAGGGGACACCCGTACCCAGCAACGCATTGTGCATGGTGCTGCGTTCAGACACGCGGATGCGTCGACCGTTCAACGTAGCACCTTCGCCACGCGCGGCGGCAAAGGTTTCATCACGCAATGGGTCATACACCACGCCGACCATTAAACGTCCTTTGTGTTTCATGGCGATGGAAACCGAATAGTGGGGGATGCCGTACAGGAAATTGGTAGTGCCATCCAGCGGGTCAATGATCCATTCATAATCGCTGTCAACGCCTTGCTTACCACTCTCTTCGCCCATGAATGCATGGTCAGGGTAGGCGCGTTGCAGCAAACGCACAATACCTTGCTCGGCTTGGCGGTCAACCTCGCTGACAAAATCATTGTGTGCTTTGTTTTCGACATTCAGCTTATGCACTTTGTTGGCGTAGTGGCGAATGCCTTCGCCAGCTTCGCGTGCGGCTTCTATTGCTTTTCTGAGCATTGGGTGCATCAGCAAACTCCGGTACAGGGGATATTACGGGGCGTCAGGATAGCACAAGCAGGCGGGTTTCTGCACGGTGTTGCGGAAAGGAAAGAAAGTTCCAACAATTTTTTTATTTAAGTCAGAAAAAAAATCGAATTGTGTTTTTTTCGCGGGAAACTAATCTTAATGCGAGTTCTTTATTAAAAATCATCTAATCATAAATAGAGTAAGCAGGTCTATAAAATGGCAACTATGAAAGTTCGTAAAGGGTTATCGGTAGTGTCGCTTGTTTTTTTATCATTAATGGCGATACAGGTTAATAGCGCTCCAATACAGGCATTAGCAGGTGCTGATGCGCCTAAGTCCAAAGTATTGTTAATGGCTACGTTGAATAATGGGCCAGCGATGCAACCCGTAACGTGGACAGTTTATCGCCTAGAGAATGGTCAGGCGATCTATAATCAATCAGTGAAGCTCCATTCCGCGAATATTGAATTGGAGCCGGGGTTTTACCGTGCTGATGTCAAGCTCGATAATGAAGGCATTAGTCGATCCCGCGTTTTTGATTTAACTAATGTCAGTAGCAGTAATGTTATTGTGGCAATGGACTGAGAATAACCATGCAGCAGGCACTTTAAGTGGGCGTATCGGAGATTTTAATACGCCCACTTTCGTTTAGTGCGTTACCCTAGCTTTACCGTCTTGACTGGTTAATAGCTTAACTGGATCGCCGATTGAAAAACGTTCATCCGCTAATTGTGCAATTGCCACGGTGCGGTTATCTTCTAAGCGCACGGTAATTTCAATACCCGGTTTGGCTTGAATGCTGCGGTCGAGTGCAATGCCTACTGTGCCACCGATTACTGCTCCGGCGACGCTGCCAATCACTTGCCCTCTGCCTTGCCCAATGTCACTGCCTGCTACCCCACCAATCACGCCGCCCGCTACTTTGCCCGTTTCGGCATTGTCTTCGCGGATCATGACATTGCGCAAACCAATGACTGTGCCGAATTTTACTTCTTGCAGTGTACCCGCCTGAGCGGTGGTGTAAGTATTGCTGGATGGCATAATAGAGCATCCCCCCAATACCAGCGGGAGCAGTAAGATGCCCGCGTAAAAGCCCGATTTCATGTGTTTTACCTCATTGTTTCTTTAAGCATTCAAGATAGGCGGCTTCATCCGGCATGGTTCGGTGGCGTTGTGCTAGCCAGATGCTTTCTGCCAGACAATCCATCATGCGGTGTTCCGCCCCGTTACTGCCGTATTTGATCACCAATTGCCGGTAAAGTTCGCGAATTCCAGTCGGGCGGTCAGTGGCAACTTGTTCACGAATCCCAAGGTGTAAGCCCATGTGTAAAAATGGGTTGGTTTCGCCATTGTCAGGCAGGTAGTCGCGTTGTATCGCGCTGTCGGCGGCGGCGAGGATGTGATGGTATTCGGGGTGTTCCGCAATCACGCTGGCAATCTGGGTTTCTAACGCATCTAGCGGTTGTTTTTGTTGAAACTTCTGCCAGCATTGCGCGTAATAGCGGCGCATGGCATCGCGGTCATTGCCAAACATTAGACGGTTTTCTCCTTGAAATCACACAGGTCGACAATCAGGCATTGCCCGCATTGAGGGGTACGTGCTAGGCAAGTATAACGCCCGTGCAGAATTAGCCAATGGTGCGCATCCAATAAATATTCCTTAGGAATGTGTTTGAGCAGACCTTTTTCCACAGCCAGCACGTTTTTACCGGGGGCAATACCGGTGCGGTTGGCGACGCGGAAAATGTGCGTATCCACTGCCATAGTCGGTTGATGAAACGCGGTATTTAACACCACATTGGCGGTTTTACGCCCAACACCGGGTAATGCTTCCAACGCAGTGCGGTCTTGCGGCACTTGTGAATTATGTTTTTCCACAAGGATACGGCAGGTTTCGATAATATGGTTAGCTTTGCTATTAAATAAACCAATGGTTTTAATGTAAGCCTTTAAACCGTCCACGCCGAGCGCAACAATGGCTTCTGGGGTATTGGCAGCGGGGAATAAATGCGCCGTGGCTTTATTCACGCCTTTATCGGTGGCTTGTGCGGAAAGAATCACGGCAATCAGCAATTCAAAGGTGCTGTTATAAACCAATTCAGTCGTCGGGTTTGGGTTCGCCTCGCGCAGGCGGCGGAAGATCTCTTCCCGCTTGGCTTTATTCACGCCGTTTCGCCAAGGTTATTAATGGGCACGGTTTTAGCAGATTTAGCCGTTTGAGCCATGCGTTTGTCGATGTAATTTTTTAGCGCTACTAAAAAACCTAAGCCGATAAATGCACCAGGAGGTAGGGCTGCGAGTAATAAACCCTTGAAATCGTCACTCAAGGTCAGGGTTAAACCGCGTGCGGCTTCGCCAAACATGAGGTGAGCTTGCGCAAATAATGTTCCATTGGCAAGCAATTCACGCATCCCGCCTAAAACAACCAGCACTAATAAGAAACCAACCCCCATCATTAAACTGTCGTATCCCGCATGGAGTGGCGGATTTTTGGAGGCATAGGCTTCCGAGCGCCCAATCACAATGCAGTTAGTGACAATTAATGGGATAAAAATACCGAGAATATTGTACAGGTCGTGAAAATACGCCCGCATCAGCATTTCGATCAGTGTGACATTGCCCGCAATAATCAACACGAAAGCGGGGATGCGGATTTCGGGGCGAATGTAATCCCGCACGGTGGCAATGGCGAGATTCGATGCCACCAGTGCCAGTAACGTGGCTAAGCCCAGCCCCAAGCCGTTGACGAAATTGGTCGTGACCGCCATCAGCGGACATAAACCCAACAGTTGCACCAAGCCGGGGTTATTGTGCCACAAGCCTGCGACGGTCAGTTCACGGTAAGTTGCATTCATGGCTGTGTTCCTTGTGCAGGCGCTTTGAGGGTAAACAGACTGGAAAAGTGGTGTTGCGACCATTCTAGGGTGCGTTTGACTGCACCGACAACGGCTCGTGGGGTAATGGTTGCGCCGGTAAACTGATCAAATTCGCCGCCATCTTTGCGTACTGCCCATAATGGTGGCGCAGGGTTCTGCAAAGATTTTTCGGCAAAGCTCAAAATCCACGGGTGCTTGTCAGCTTCAATTTTATCGCCCAACCCCGGTGTTTCTTTGTGCGCCAATACCCGCACACCTGCCAGCGTTTGATCCGCACGGATACCAACGGCAAGGCGAATTTTGCCACTGTAGCCATCTGCCGCACTGACGATGAAAAGTGCAGCGACAGGCACACCTTGTTTACTAGCACGGTACACGGTTACGTCTTCAGCGCTACCGAAATCCGCAGCGGGTAACACCTGTTTGCTGGCGAGTAAATCGTTATCGTAGGTCTGCTTATCCACCAGCAAGTTCAGTTGCTTTAAGGTGGCGGCACGTTCATTGGCTTCGACTGTGGGTAAGGTCAGGTCATACACCGATGCCAAGGCTAACGTACCAAGTAAAGCAAATCCGGCAAGGAATGCGCCGGGTTTGATAATTTGTTTAAGCAGCGGCTCAGTCATTCCTGTAATCCCCGTTTAGTGCCGTACACACGCGGCTGGGTGTAGTAATCCAGCAAGGGCACTGCCATATTCATAATGATGACGGAAAACGCAATCGCATCTGGGTAGCCGCCCCATGTGCGGATAATATAGGTGAACAACCCAATGCCCGCTGCGTAAAGCAATTTACCGACCGGCGTGGTACTGGCGGATACCGGGTCAGTAGCAATGAAAAATGCGCCCAACATCGCCGCCCCGCTAAACAAATGGAACAGCGGTGATGCATACGCTTGCGGATCAATTAGCCAAAATACACTCGCCATCAGCGCCAAGGTTCCCAGCAACGCGCCAGGAATTTGCCAACTGATAATGCGTTGCCACAGCAACCATAAGCCGCCGAGGAGCCATGCCAGACTGACCCACTCCCACGCTCGCCCCGCCAATAGACCAAATTGCCCCGTGGCGTAAATGTCGCTCAAAGGTTTATTCAAACTCAGGCTGACTTTGACCGCATCGAGCGGGGTAGCGGCACTCAGCGCATCCCAACCTTGGGTGCTACCGGCAAACACATGCTGCAAGGTTTGCCATAAACCAATCTGCGCAAAGCTGAAGTCCACAGGCGCTGGCCAAAGCGTCATTTGCACCGGATAAGACACCAACACGGCAGCATAACCCACCATTGCCGGATTGAACGGGTTATACCCCAAGCCACCATACAAATGCTTAGCAATCACAATCGCAAAAATCATCGCAATCGCAATCAACCACCAAGGCGAAAACGCAGGCATCGCCACTGCTAACAACCACGCCGTGACCACCGCGCTGTAATCGCTCAGAAACGGGCGCACCGGACGTTGGCGCAATGTCAACATGCCCCATTCCAGTAATTCCGCCAAGACAATAGCCAGCACCAAATTACTGAGCATTCCCCAGCCAAAGTACCAGATCAGCACGGCAGTACCCGGCATCAGGGCGTACAGCACTTGGCGCATCATGCTGCTGACATCCTGTTTGCCGCTCACGTAAGGGGACGTGTGTTTGCTGAAAATCATGCCGTGGTTTCCCCGGTAGTGGTTTGGGCTGCGGCTTCCGCCTTTTTGGCTTTGGCGCGTTCCAGTGCAGCTTGAATCGCGGCTTTTTTGCCGTCATCGGTGTTGGCACGCGCTTGTTCTTTGTGCTTTGCCAGCTTTTCGGCTTTTTCACGTTTAGCGCGTTCGAGGCGTTCTTGATGGAAATCGTGGCGTTCGCGGGCAATGTTGGCTTTGGTTTTGGCGTCGCGTTGGGTGCGAATTTCAGCCTTGGCGAAACGGTAGTAATCCACCAAGCGAATGTGGCTGGGGCAGACATAAGCGCAGCAGCCGCATTCGATGCAATCAAACAAATGGTATTGCTCGGCTTTGTCGAACTCGCGAGCGCGGCTGTGCCAATAAAGCTGTTGCGGTAGCAAGGTGATGGGGCAGACTTCGGCACACCGTCCGCAGCGGATACAGGGCATGGCTTGCGGTTCGTTGTCAGGGCTATCGCTGACGAGGATGCAGTTGGTGGCTTTAACGACGGGGATTTGGTCGCTGTGCAGGGAAATGCCCATCATCGGCCCGCCCATGGCCAAACGTTTTGCCACTGGGGTGTAGCCGCCGCTGTGTGCAATCAGGTGTTGAATCGGTGTACCTAGTGGGACTTCGACATTGCACGGTTGCGCCACACCCTTGCCGGTGATGGTAAGGTAGCGATCAATCAGCGGTTCACCGAGTACCACTGCGCGGTAAATGGCACGAGCGGTGGCGGGATTGTGGCATACAATGCCAATCGTGGCGGGTCTGCCCCCACTAGGAACTTCCTTGCCGGTAAGGATTTTGATGAGTTGCTTTTCGCTACCGCTAGGGTAAAGCGTGGGGATGGGGATAATCGCGATGCGTTGCTCACCGAGTTCCTCACGCGCGGCTTGCATGGCAGCAATCGCTTCCGGTTTGTTGTCTTCAATCCCGATCAGGCAGCGTTGGGTGGCAATAATGTGCATCATGATTTGCACCCCGCGCAAGATTTCCACGGGCTTTTCGCGCATCAGGCGGTCGTCACAGGTAATGTACGGTTCGCATTCTGCACCATTGATGACTAGGGCTTCGATGGGAATATTGTCGTGCACATTGAGTTTGATGGCAGCAGGGAATACCGCGCCGCCCATGCCAACAATACCCGCTGCACAAATGCGTTGGCGCAAGATTTCACCATCCACTTGGCTGGGTTCTGGGTAGACGGGCATCCGGGCATTGCCCCAGTCGTCTTTGCCGTCGGGTTTGAGGATGATGCACACATCACTCAAACCGGAAGGGTGGGGAATCGGGCGCTCTTCAATCGCGGTAATCGTGCCGGAGGTGCTGGCGTGTACCGGCACTTTCATAAAGCCGGTGTGCGAGGCAAGTTCTTGTCCTTTGTAAACGTAGTCGCCTGCTTTGATCGTGAGCGTCGGTTTGTAACCGCTGTGTTGTTGCAGAGGAATGATTAATTCCTCAGCCATAGGCAGGTGCTTAGTAGGGGCTGCGTTGGAATCTTCCTTGTGGTAATCCAGATGCAATCCGCCGTGATTACGCCAGAGCTTGTGTAAGGTTTGTATCATGACGCCACCTTTGGTGCTTGCGCGTTGGCATCGTTGGAAGGCGAAGATTGTTGCACCAGCGTGTAAACCGGGTACGGCCATTTCCAAGTCGCGGGTTCAACCTTGACGGGAACCATCGCGATGCAATCCACCGGACACGGCGGCAGGCACAGTTTGCAGCCGGTGCATTCGCTTTCAATAATGGTGTGCATGTGTTTGGCTGCGCCGACGATGGCATCCACAGGGCAGGCTTGGATGCACAGGGTGCAGCCGATGCAGGTATTTTCGTCAATGACGGCGACCAGTGGCACGCTGGAATGTTCGCCGTTTTCATCGTTGAGCGGTTTGGCTTCCACGCCCAGCAATTCGGCGAGGGCTTTAATCGTCGCTTCACCACCGGGCGGGCAATGGTTGATGTCGGCTTCCCCTTTGGCGATGGCTTCGGCGTAAGGGCGGCAACCGGGGAAACCGCATTGCCCGCATTGGGTTTGCGGCAGAATCGCATCCACTTTGTCCGCTATCGGGTCGCCTTCGACTTTGTAACGAATCGCGGCGTAACCCAGCAGCAACCCGAAAACGGCAGCCAGCCCGCTAATGATAAGAATGGCTGCCAACATCAGTGTTTCACCAACCCAGAAAAGCCCATGAATGCCAGCGCCATTAGCCCGGCGGTAATCAAGCCAATGGCGTTGCCTTGGAAGGTTTCCGGCACATCCGCCACCGCGAGGCGTTCGCGAATACCCGCAAACAGCACCAAAACCAAGGTGAAACCCAGTGCCGCGCCCATGCCGTAGAGGGCAGATTCAATGAAGTCATGGGTTTCTTGCACATTCAATAATGCCACTCCCAGCACGGCACAATTGGTGGTAATCAACGGTAGATAGATACCTAACACGTTGTACAATACCGGGCTGCTTTTGCGAATGACCATTTCGGTAAAGCCCACAATCGCAGCAATCACTAAAATAAAGCTGATGGTGCGCAAATATTCCAAGTGAAACGGTTCTAGTAGGTAGTTATTCACCAGATAACTGGCAACCGATGAGAGCGTCAGCACAAACGTGGTGGCTAAACCCATGCCCATCGCTGTTTCCAACTTTCTGGAAACGCCCATGAACGGGCATAAACCCAAGAAATGTGACAGGACAAAGTTATTGACCCACACCGTACCAACAATAATAAGTAAGTAATCCGTCATAAATTAGGCTTTGGGAATGGTTTCCAGTGAATAACTGAGCGGCGCATCTTGCCATATTAGCGAGTTATAACCTACAGCAAAGCGGCTGCCTATGATAATTGTCAGAAAGATCGTAGCGCTATTTTCATGATAACATCGACACACTGCATACCGTGAGGATTTGGATTTGGACACTAACACGACGATTACGACTTACATGCAAGGCGTTGGTCAGCAAGCAAAGCAGGCTGCTCATACCCTTGCGAATATCGAGACTAGCACTAAAAACAATGCACTGCTGCGTATTGCAGATGTGATGTTGGAACGTGCGGACTGGCTGAAAGCCGAAAATGCCAAAGATTTGGCGGCTGGGCGCGACAAAGGCTTGGATGCGGCGATGCTGGATCGCTTGACGCTGAGCGATAAAACCATTGCAGGCATGGCGGAAGGCGTGCGCCAAGTGGCAACCTTGGCTGACCCGATTGGCACGATTACCGATCTAAGCTACCGCCCGTCGGGGATTCAGGTGGGTAAGATGCGTGTACCCTTGGGAGTGGTCGGCATTATTTACGAATCGCGCCCGAATGTGACGGTGGACGCGGCAGCGCTGTGTTTGAAATCTGGCAATGCCACGATTTTACGCGGTGGCTCGGAGGCGATTCACTCCAATCAGGCGATTGCGGCGTGTGTGCGGGCAGGCTTGGAAGCGGTGGGTTTGCCGTCGGCGTGTGTGCAAGTGGTGGAAACCACGGATCGGGCGGCGGTGGGCGAATTGTTACGCATGGCGCAATACGTCGATGTAATAGTGCCGCGAGGGGGCAAAGGTTTGATCGAACGGGTCAGCGCGGAATCACGCATTCCGGTAATCAAGCACTTGGACGGAATTTGTCATGTGTACATTGATGATCAAGCCGATCTGGAGAAGGCGGTTAAAGTCGCCGTGAATGCCAAAACGCACCGTTACGGGGTGTGCAATGCGATGGAAACGTTGCTGGTGGCAGAAGGTGTGGCGGCGCAAGTATTGCCGGTGTTGGCGGAAGAGTACGTGGCGAAAGGTGTGGAATTGCGCGGTTGTGAGCGGACGTGTGCGCTGTTGCCTGCGTGTGTGGCGGCGACCGAAGAAGATTGGGGTACGGAATACCTTGCACCGATTTTGTCCATCAAAGTGGTAATGGGTATGGCTGAGGCAATTACGCACATTAATACCTATGGGTCGCAACATACCGATGCGATTATTACCGAGAATTACACGCGGGCGCGGGCATTCTTGCGGCAGGTGGATTCGAGTTCGGTGATGGTGAATGCATCGACACGCTTTGCCGACGGCTTTGAGTATGGGCTGGGGGCGGAGATTGGCATTAGTACCGATAAGATTCATGCGCGGGGACCGGTGGGTTTGGAGGGCTTAACGTCGCAGAAGTATGTGGTGTTGGGGGATGGGCATATTCGGGTGTGAGTGGGGGAATGCCTTCGTTGCGGGGAGCAAAGGCGTTATTGATAATATCCCGTTTGGATATGTGTAAATGATCGGTATCCTCGGCGGCACCTTCGACCCCATCCATCACGCGCATTTACGCACTGCGCTCGAAGTCGCGGAACACTTCGGCATTAGCGATATGCGTTTAATTCCGGGCAAGCAGCCGCCGCACCGCCCGCAACCTATTGCCACGCCAGCGCAACGGCTGGCAATGCTGCAAGCCGCGATTGTCACGGAACCGCGTTTGCAAGCCGATGACCGCGAATTACGCCGCGATGGGCATTCCTACAGTTTCGACACGCTGCAAACCTTTCGCGCGGAAGTTGGGAGCGAACGCCCACTGCTGTTCACGCTGGGCTTCGATGCCTTTCTGCATTTTCAGCGTTGGCACCGTTGGGATGAAATTTTAGCACTCGCGCATCTGGTCGTGGTGCACCGTCCAAGGTATAGTCTGCCCCCTAACGGTTGGCATGAACCTTTCCTCAGCACAAACCCCGATGATTTACGCGCCACACCCGCAGGCAGGATTTACTTTTTAAGCGTTACTGCTCTCGATATCTCTGCCACCCATCTGCGTATGCTATTGAAACAGGGTAAAAGTCCCCGATATTTACTGCCAGATAGCGTTCTGGACTATATTCAACGACATCAACTTTACTGTGAATAATTAATGGAACTCGAAACACTTAAGCAATTAGTGGTTAAAACACTGGATGACATGAAAGGTCAAAACATCAAGACGATTGATGTGCGCGGCAAATCCTCCATCACCGATATGATGGTAATCGTGACCGGTAACTCCAACCGCCACGTTAAATCTTTGGCGGATGCGGTTGAACTGGCGGTGAAAGAAGCCGGTGTGCAGCCATTGGGTATCGAAGGTGACGCGCAATCCGACTGGGTATTGCTCGACCTAAATGACATTATTTTGCACGTCATGCTGGCCAGTACCCGCGACTACTATAATTTGGAAAAGCTCTGGGAAGTCGGCGAAGGTTTGCCCCAATCGCGCCCTGGTATGCTGGGGACGCCGGACTAAGTGCGTATTCACTTATTAGCCATCGGCACGAAAATGCCGGGCTGGGTCAACGCGGGGACGGAGGAATATGCTGGACGTATGCCGCCGCAATGCCAGTTGTTGATTCGCGAGATTGCTGCCGAGAAACGCACCAAAAACAGTGACTTGAACCGTATTCGGCAGAGTGAGGGTGAAAAGTTGCTGGCAGCGATTCCCGACGGCAATCTCGTGATCACGCTCGATGTAAAAGGCAAACCTTGGTCAACCGAACAGCTTGCGCAGCAACTCGATAGTTGGATGATGTCCGGTCGCGATGTCAGCTTGCTGGTTGGCGGTCCTGAAGGTTTGTCGCCTGCGTGTTTGCAACGCGCCGAGCAAAGTTGGTCGTTGTCGCCGTTAACGTTCCCGCATCCGTTAGTGCGGATTGTGGTGGCGGAACAATTGTTTCGTGCCTGGAGTATATTGACTAACCACCCTTACCATCGCGGGGATTAAATGCACGCACCACAGCTTATTCTCGCGTCAGCTTCACCCCGTCGCCGCGAATTGCTGGCACAAATTGGCATTCGGTTTGTGGTACAAACGGCTGACGTGGACGAAACACCGTTATTGGGAGAAACACCCGCAGCGTTGGTGGAGCGTCTGGCTACCCTCAAAGCAGAAACCGTTTGGAATGTTGTAGGAGCCAGCCCTGCTGGCGATGCTGCGGAAGCTCGCCTGTATGGCAAGCGCCTACCTGTTTTAGGTTCGGACACGCTAGGCATTCTCAACGGTGAATTGTTGGTAAAGCCCCGCGATTTCCCCCACGCGCAACAAATGCTGCGGCAAATGTCGGGTCAGGCACACGAAATTCTCACCGCAGTGGCTTTGACTGCTGCAACAGGCACACAGGTGAGGTTAAGCCGCAGTGTGGTTAAGTTCCGTACCATCACTGATTCCGAAATTCTGGCATACTGGGCGAGTGGTGAGCCACATGACAAAGCTGGTGCGTATGCGATTCAGGGACTTGGCGCAGTTTTTATCGAAAAACTTGAGGGGTCTTACTCTGGGGTCATGGGTTTGCCGCTGTTTGAAACGGCGCAACTGCTGGCAACCGCAGGCATTAATACCTTATAAAAAACTATCACCACCAAAGGCAGACTCATGAGCGCAGAACTGTTAATCAATGTTACCCCGCAAGAATCACGGGTTGCCTTACTCGAAAATGGCTGTTTGCAAGAAGTGCTGATCGAACGCACCTCCCGCAAGGGCATTGTCGGCAATATTTACAAAGGCAAAGTGAGCCGCGTACTACCGGGAATGGAAGCGGCTTTTATCGACATTGGTTTGGAAAAATCGGCATTTTTACACGCCTCTGACCTTACGCATCCTTCGTTGGAAGAATTTCAGGGTAGTACCATTACGCGCCCGACGTTACCAATCAGTGAATTGCTCTATGAAGGCAAAAAGTTGTTGGTGCAGGTCATCAAAGATCCGCTCGGTACAAAAGGGGCGCGTTTGACCACGCATGTCACCATTCCTTCACGCTTTTTGGTGCTAATGCCGGATAATAATAGTGTGGGGGTATCCGGCAAAATTGAAGAAGGCGCGGAACGTGAACGCCTTCGGGTGATTATTGAACAGTTGCGTCTTGAGTTTGGCAGTGAGCACGGTTATATCGTGCGTACCGCTGCCGAAGGTATCAGCGAAGATGATTTGCGCCGTGATATGAAATTTCTGTGCAAACTCTGGGACAGTATTGCCAAATCATCGGTCGAGTTGCCAGCCCCTACCTTGGTGTATTCTGATTTACCCTTGGTGTTGCGGGTCTTGCGCGATATGGTGGGTGAGAAAATCAGCAAAGTGCAGATTGACTCCCGCGAAACCGCCACTAAGGTCATGGATTTCAGCCAGAAATATATCCCCGACTTAGCCGGTGTCATTGATCACTACCCCGGTGAACGCCCAATTTTTGATTTGCACGGTGTGGAAGAGGAAATCCAGAAAGCCTTGCAGCGCAAAGTGCCGCTCAAGTCTGGTGGTTACTTGATTATTGATCAAACCGAAGCAATGACCACGATTGATGTGAATACCGGCGGATTTGTCGGTAGCCGCAATCTGGAGGAAACCATTTTCCGCACCAATCTGGAAGCGGCGCAAACCATTGCTCGCCAGCTACGCCTGCGCAATCTAGGCGGCATTATCATTATCGACTTCATCGACATGTTGCAACATGACCACCGCCAGCAGGTATTGAAGTTATTGGAGAAATCGCTGGAACGCGATTACGCCAAAACCTATGTGTGCGATGTTTCCCCGCTGGGCTTGGTGGAAATGACCCGCAAACGTACTCGCGAAAGTTTGGAACATGTGCTGTGCCAGCCTTGTCCATGTTGTAATGGCAATGGTTTTATCAAAAGTGCGGAAACGGTGTGTTACGAAATATTCCGTGAAATCTTGCGGGCAGTGCGCCAATTTGATGCCCGTGAATTGCTGGTGTTGGCTTCGCAGGAAGTGGTAGATTTACTGCTTGATGAAGAATCCGACAGTTTGGCAGAATTGCAGCAATTCGTGGGGATTCCGATTCGTTTACAGGTAGAAGCACTTTACACGCAGGAGCATTTCGACGTTGTACTTCTCTAGGAGGCAGGGCGGTTTTGTATTACGCCTCACCTACCTGCTACTCACTTTTTTGTTTCATTGGGCTGTTGTTCTGATTGCGCTGCTGGGGCTGGCGCACTTGTGGTTGCCGATGGTTGACAACTATAAAGGCATACTGGAACACGAATTATCACGCTTTGTCGGCAATTCGATCAGTATCGGGCAAATTCGTGTCGACCATGACAGCGATGAGTTGCGTTGGGTGTTGGATAATTTGCAACTCACCGACGATACTTCTGGGCAATCTCCCATTCAAATCCGCCAACTGAGCCTCTCAGTAGACTGGCGCGAAAGCTTGCGCACCTTGCGTTTGCAACCGGCGGATATTGTGTTGGAAGGCGTGGAGTTTGTGCTGCGTCAAGAAGCCAATGCGCTACCAGAAGTACAAGGGTTGCGCTTTCCCTTGCCGGGGCAAAAAAACACGGCGCTGAATATTGAGCGCCAGTCACCGATTCGCATCAGTATCAATAGCGGCTTTGTGCATTGGATGGATGTTACCAACCGCCGTGCGTTAACCTTGAGTGATTTGCAGTTCATGGGCGAGATTTTGCCGAATGAAATTACGTTGCAAGCCGATGCCTTATTCCCCCCAACGATTGGGGAAACGTTGGGTGTGGACGCGGTATTGCAGCAAGTGACCAATGCCGAAGGCAAAGCGCAATGGGACGGGACGCTACACACTCGCACTCGGATTTTTAATCTCGCTGCCTTGCCGTCACCCTTGCTGAAACACTACGGGGTGAATGCGGGCGGTTTGAAGCTGGATGCCACCATTAAAGCAGCGGCAGGCAAGCCTTTGCACATCAGTGGCACGGGTGAAATTCAGCATTTGGGCTGGACAGGTAATGCCCAGACCCCAGCGCTGCAAGGTGTCAATGCTTCGTTTACGGCGGCTAATGAAGGCGGTAGCGTCAAGGTTAAGCTCAACGATAGCCCGTTAAGTTACCCGCAGTGGTTTGAAAAAACCTTGCGGGTGGATAGCTTAGCTGCGGACTTGAACTGGCAGGTCAAAGCCGATGGTTGGCATTGGCAACTCCGTCACTTAAGCGCAGAAAACCCTGATCTTACTCTGCAAGGTATCGGAACATTGACAGTGCCGATGCAACAAGTACCAGCTATTGACCTGAATATGACGTTTGCCACGCGCCGTACTGTGGATAATGTGCGTGATTACATCCCCGCGATTATTCCCGATAACACCGAAAAATGGTTAAAAACGGCGATTGTGAAAGGTTACGTGCCCAAGGGTGAGTTTATATTGCGCGGAAACCCGGCAGATTTTCCCTTTACACGTCAGTCGGGTGTATTCGACATTCGTTTCGCTATTGAGAATGGGGTGTTGGCGTATCTACCTGAATGGCCCACCGCCCATGAGGTGAACGGTGAACTGCATTTTCACAATGCGGATATGAATGCCACCGTACACAGCGCTCGGATCATGGATTTGGCAGTGACTGGCGGCACGGTGGCGATTCCCGGTATGCACGGTCACGATACGCACTTGTTACTCGATTTGAACACGCAAGGGGATTTGCAAGCGCACATGAATTATTTGCGTGACGCACCGATTGGGCGCAGTTTGCGGGATTTCATGCCGGTGGCTAGATTTTCTGGCGAGTCGGCGTTGCATTTGAAGCTGGATGTGCCGTTGCGACATGCCACGCTGGAACAACAAGGTGTGGCAGTGGATGGCGTGGTGAGCTTGCAGGGCAACCGCTTCGCGATTCCAGCGTATGACCAGGATTTTACCAAGTTGCAGGGGCAGGTACATTTTGATCAGCACGGTGTGGATGTCAGTGAGGTAAGCGGGCAATACCGACAACAGCCCCTCAAGCTATCAGCGCGTACCGATAAAGCCAAGGGCATTATCAGCATTGACTTACAGCAACAGCAGCAACCAGCCGTATTTTTGCCGGAAAGCCTTGCCAACTTGCGGCAATACCTGAGCGGCACAGCGCTAGTGAATACTCGGCTGGAATTGCCTGCCTTTAATGCGAATACTGCCACAGGTCAGGCACCGACAAGTTTGAAGGTGTTGGCGCGTAGCCAATTGCAGGGCGTGGGAATTGCGTTACCGCCACCGTTTGGCAAGGCGGCAGCGGAGGCGCGTGAGTTACAGGTGGCGGTTGAATTGCCGTTTGATTCGGCGCAGCCTTGGCAAGCATTGGTGGGGTTAGGTAAGCACTTGCAGGTACAGGCACGTTTGCCGCATAAGGGTGAGCAAGCGCCCGCCATTGGTATTGCAGTGGGCGGCAAGCCGGTTAATTTACCTGCCAGTGGCATCCAATTAGGCGGGGAATTGGCGGAACTCGACTTACTGAAATGGCAAGCGCTGGGGATACTCAGCGGCGCAGGGGCGGCATCCTCGGATATGTCTAATGCGTTGCGCGCCGATCTGAAGATTGGCAAGCTGACGGCGGGCAAACAAGCGTTTGGTGAGGCAGCATTGCGTGTTCGTGGTGGCGATATTCTCAAGGCGCATGTACAGGCAGATCACTTGCAAGCCACTATGCACTTACCCGTCAAAGCACCGGCAAGTGGGCGTGTGAATATTGATGCGCAACACCTTGATCTTGATCAACTTGGCGAACAGTTATCGAAGGGCAGAGCGGCAGTGGGTAAGGGCTTATCGCCGGTAAAGTTCCCCTCCATGCGTTTCACTTGCACGGATTGCCGCAAGGGCGAGTTCCCGCTTCAGTCGCTTCACCTCAGCTTGAATAAATCCCGCGATGCTTTATTGATTGAACAGTTGGACATTCGTCACCCCCTGATGGTGTTATCCGCGTCTAAAGGGCGCTGGTATACGGCAGCGGATGGTTCATCCCACACCGAACTTACTGCCAAGGCAACGGTGACTGAACCAGGAAAACTGCTGGCAAAGCCGGGTAAGGCAGCCGCTTTGCAAGGTGGGGAGCTAACCGCGAATGCACAATTACACTGGCAAGGCGCACCGTTCAGCGTTGCCTTGGCGAATGTGAATGGTACGATTCAAGCCGAGCTTGGCAAAGGCAGTCTGACGGATGTTGACCCCGGTTTAGGGCGTTTATTGGGTTTGCTGGATGCGCAACGCTTACCGAATCGGCTAGCGCTGGATTTCCGCGATATGACGGTGAAAGGGGTGGCGTTTGATGCGATCACTGGCAGTTTCCGCTTGGAGCATGGTGTGCTGAACACCCACGATACCCTCATCGACGCGGCGGCAATGGTGGCGGGGATTGAGGGCAGTCTCGACCTTAGCCGCGCAACCTTGGATCATACCGTGACGGTCGTGCCAAACCTGCGTTCAACCTTGCCGGTGGTGGGGGCTGCGGTGGGCGGTATCGGCGGTGGTGCGGCGATGTTACTGTTGAATTCATTGACGGAAAAACCGGCTGCCCATCAAGTGCAAACCGGGGGGGGATTGCGTTACCGCGTGACTGGCTCGTGGGAAACACCGGAAATTGTCGAATTAAAACCACCATTAAAAAAGACGACTGTTGATGTTTTAACGCATTGAACCGACAATGAGACCAAGCATACAGCAAGGGGAAATCAGCATGGCGTTAATCGCAGCACTACAAATGGCAGCAGGCTCACAGGTTCAGGCGAATCTGATGGAAGCCGGGCGATTGATTAAAGAAGCAGCAGCACGCGGCGCAGGCATGGTGGTGCTTCCTGAAACCTTTGCCGTGATGGGTGCGCACGATGCCGATAAAGTGAAAGTAGCAGAAACCTTCGGTGAAGGGCCGATTCAGACCTTTATCAGTCAGCAAGCTCGTAAGTACGGCGTGTGGATTGTGGCAGGTACGATTCCGATTCGCTCTGACGATCCGGCGCGTTCTTATGCTGCCTCGCTGATGTACGATGCTAAAGGCAATGTGGTGGCGCGTTACGACAAAATTCACCTCTTTGATGTCATGCTCAGTGAAAATCAGGAAGTGTATACCGAAAGCGATACGACCGTGCCGGGCAAAGCGCCTGTCGTGGTGGACACGCCGTTTGGCAAGGTTGGGATGTCGGTGTGTTACGACTTGCGGTTCCCTGAATTGTACCGGCGCTTATCCGAGCAAGGGGCGCAAATTTTAGTGGTTCCCGCAGCGTTTACCGAATTGACAGGTAAGGCGCATTGGGAGGTGTTATTGCGGGCGCGGGCGATTGAAAACCTGTGCTACGCGGTTGCTCCTGGACAGGGCGGCTACCATGTTAGCGGGCGTACTACTTACGGTCACAGCATGATTGTGGATTATTGGGGGCGGGTACGCGGGGTGCGCGAAAAAGGTGCTGGTGTGGTGCTGGCTGACATTGATCTTGAAGCTTTGGAGCAAACCCGCAAGACTTTCCCGGTACTTTCCCATCGCTGCCCCAAAGAAAATATAAATTAAGGACTATCATGAAACAGGCATACGATTTTGCCCGTGAGGCATTTTTTGCTCCGACGGATTTGAGTGAGGCGCATCTGGAACAGGTTTTCAGCCAGCTTTTAACCAAAGATACCACGCTGGCAGATTTGTATTTTCAGTCTACCCGCTATGAATCCTGGGGATTGGAAGAGGGCATTATCAAAAGCGGCAGTTACAGTATCGAGCAAGGCGTCGGCGTGCGCTCGGTATGCGGTGAGCAAACCGGCTTTGCCTACAGCGGTGAAATTACCTTGCCTGCCTTGCTGGAATCCGCCAAAGCTGCCCGTGCGATTAGCCGCGCTGGGCAATCGGGTGCGGTGAATGCGTGGACAGTGCGTACCCCACAGCGTCCGCTTTACGGGATGGATGACCCGCTGAACTCGTTGTCAGAAGACGATAAGATCAGTTTCTTACGCCAGATCGACAGCATTGCACGTGCCGCCAGCCCTTACGTGCAGCAAGTGATGGCGAATATGGTAGCGGTGCATGAAATCATTTTGGTGGTGGATGAAACCGGACGCATGACGGCTGATATTCGCCCGCTGGTGCGCACTAATGTGTCAGTCATTGTGGAACGTAACGGGCAAACTGAAAGTGCGACAGCAGGTGGTGGCGGACGTTTTAGCCTCGATTTCTTCGTGAGCGGCAATAAGGCGCAAGAATACGCCGAAGAAGCAGTACGCAAAGCCTTGATTAATCTGGATGCGGAAGCCGCCCCAGCGGGCAGTATGACGGTGGTGTTGGGTAATGGTTGGCCGGGTGTCTTGTTGCATGAAGCGATTGGGCACGGTTTGGAAGGCGATTTCAACCGCAAAGGCACGTCGGCGTTTGCGGGGCGAATTGGTGAACAAGTGGCTGCCAAAGGCATTACCGTGGTGGATGATGGCACGCTGGAACAACGCCGTGGTTCGCTCAGTGTGGATGATGAAGGCACGCAAACCCAATGCACTACCCTGATTGAAGATGGGATTCTCAAAGGGTATTTATTTGACCGTCAGAATGCAGCATTGATGGGAACACAATCCACGGGCAACGGTCGGCGTCAGTCTTACGCCAATTTGCCGATGCCGCGCATGACCAATACCTACATGCGGGCGGGCGACTATGACCCGGTGGAAATCATTGCATCGGTGGAGAAGGGTATTTATGCGGTGAATTTCTCTGGTGGGCAAGTGGATATTACGTCGGGTAAATTCGTGTTTTCCGCCTCGGAAGCGTATCAAATTGAAAATGGTAAGCTCGGCAAGCCGTTGAAAAATGCCACGCTAATCGGCAATGGCCCGGATGTTTTAACCCGCGTCAGCATGGTTGGCAATGATTTGCAATTGGATACCGGCATTGGTGTATGCGGTAAAGACGGGCAAAGCGTACCCGTGGGCGTGGGTCAACCAACACTTCGGGTTGACGGTTTGACCGTTGGCGGTACAGCGACAGCATAAGGACAATAACCATGATTGAACTCGACAACCGTTTCGACCTTGCAACCGAATGTCAAGCGATGGCGGAGCATGTGCTGGCGGCAGCCAAAGCCAAAGGTGCGACGGCGGCTGAACTCGACATCGACAAAAGCATGGGGCTTTCCGTCGAAGTGCGCATGGGGCAGGTGGATAAGCTGCAATACCACCGTGATCAGGGCATTAACTTGACGGTTTTTTTCGGGCATCGCAAAGGTTATGCCTCCACGGGTGATTTTTCGCCGCAAGCCTTGGCGGATACCTTGGAAGCGGCGTGCCGGATTGCGCGTTATACCTCAGAAGATGCTTTCAACGGTTTGGCGGATGCGGAACGCATGGCGACGGCATTTCCGAAGCTGGATTTGTATCACCCGTGGGCGTTGAATGCGGATATGGCAATTGACATGGCGCTGCAAACCGAAGCGGTGGCGCGTGAGCATGATGCCCGTATTACCAATAGCGAAGGCGCGGGCGTGGACAGCTACGCGGGTATGAGCTTGTATGCGAATTCGCACGGTTTCATGGGGGTTAGTCACAGTACGCGCCATTCCTTGAGCTGTTCGGTAGTGGCGCAAGATGGCGACTCCATGCAACGTGATTACTGGTATAGCGTGTCGCGCGTACCGGGATTGCTGGAATCGGCGGATAGCGTGGGGGCGGAAGCGGCGCAACGCACGGTGCGACGTTTGAATGCGCGTTCCTTATCTACCCGTGAAGCCCCGGTATTGTTTGTGCCGCAAATGGCAAGGGGTTTGATTGGGCAATTGGTATCAGCGATCAGCGGTGGTTCGCAATATCGCAAGGCCAGCTTTTTGCTGAATTCTATCGGGCAACAAGCCTTCCCCGATTTTGTACATTTGCGTGAAGACCCGTTGATTCGTCAAGCTCTGGGTAGCCGTTCTTACGATGCCGAAGGCGTGGCAACGCAAGCGCGGGATATTGTTAAAGAGGGCATTATCCAAGGCTATTTCCTTGGTAGCTACAGTGGTCGTAAGTTGGGAATGCCGAGCACGGGCAGTGCGAGTGGCGTGACTAATTTATTATTGGCGGATACGGGTACCAGTTTCCCTGACTTATTGGCGCAAATGGGAACCGGCTTGATGGTAACGGAATTGATCGGTAACGGTGTCAATGGCATTACCGGCGACTATTCGCGGGGTGCGGTGGGTTACTGGGTCGAAAATGGCATGATTGTGCATCCGGTGGAAGAGGTGACGATTGCCGGAAACTTGAAGGCTATGTTCAAAGGCATCGTCGCGATTGGGGATGATGTGGATGAACGTGGTAGTATCCGTACCGGATCGATTTTGATTGATAAAATGACCATTGCCGGTCAATGAGTTAGGTGATGTAAAGGAAGTGTATGAGTCAGTTTGAAAATGTTAGCGTGACTAAAACCGCGAATGTGTATTTTGGGGGTAAGTGTGTCAGCCACACCGTAACGCTGGCGGATGGTACTCGCAAGAGCGTGGGGGTGATTTTACCGTCTACCCTAACGTTTAATACGGGTGCGCCGGAAATTATGGAATTGCTGCAAGGTCGCTGCCGCGTGCGGTTAGCGGGCAGCGATGCTTGGTTGGATTATGCTGGCGGGCAAGCGTTTGAGGTGGGTGCAAATTCTTCCTTCGACATTGAGACGTTGGAAGATTTGCACTACGTGTGCCATTTCGGTTGATTAGTTGAGGTGCTGGGCGGGGCGGGTTAAGGCTTTTCCGTCCAGCATTGCTTGATTGCTTTCCAGTTTTAACCTGCCTTCCAGAAACCATTGGATCGCACGCGGGTAGATAATATGTTCCTGTTCTTGCACCCGTTGCGCAAGGCTTTGTTCTGTATCGCTGGGTAACACCGGCACTTTGGCCTGAATAATTACCGGACCACCATCCAATTCTGGGGTCACGAAATGTACGCTGACACCGTGTTCATGCCCGCCATCTTCCAATACGCGCCGATGGGTGTGAAGACCTTTGTACAGCGGCAATAGGGAAGGGTGGATATTGAGCATTCGCCCCGCGTAATGGCGCACAAAGTCTGGCGTGAGGATGCGCATAAATCCCGCCAGCACTACTAAATCCGGCTCGAAACCGTCAATCTGCGTTTGCAAGGCTTGATCGAACGCAGCACGGCTGTCAAAGCGGGTGTGATCCAGCGTGACGGTTGGGATTCCCGCATCAGCAGCGCGTTGCAAGCCCAATACGTCGGCGCGATTGCTGATGGCTGCTGCAATCCGCGCACTCAGGCGACCAGCTTTAATCGCGTTGATAATGGCTTGCAAGTTGCTGCCGTTGCCTGAAATCAGCACCACCAATGCAGGCAGTGCTGTATGTTTGTCAATCGACATATTGGACGAATGGGGTATCAGTGTCAGACGTATCCATCGTGCCAATTTGCCAAGCCTTGATGTTTTCCAAGCGGCAAGTACTAATGATTTCTTCGGATTTGTCGGCGGGAACGACCAGAATCATGCCGATGCCGCAGTTGAAAGTGCGCAGCATTTCATCATCTGCCACGCCGCCTTTTTCCTGTAACCAATGGAAGATTGCCGGGCGTTGCCAGCTACTCAGGCTGATTTTAGCCTTGGTGCGGGCAGGTAAAACACGCGGTAAATTTTCGGTTATACCACCGCCGGTGATGTGTGCGACCGCGTGTAAATGATAACGGCGCATTAAACCGAGAATCGCTTTGACGTAAATCTTGGTGGGTTCCAGTAATGTCCGCCCTAAGGTGCTGTCACCGAAGGGTTCATCCAGTGATGCGCCACTGACTTCAAGAATTTTGCGGATCAGGGAATAGCCGTTGGAATGCGGGCCGCTGGAAGCCAGCCCAATTAGCACGTCATTCCGGTGTACGCGGGAATTATCGAGAATATTGTCACGTTCTACCACGCCGACGCAGAAGCCTGCGAGGTCGAAATCGTCACCGTGGTACATGCCGGGCATCTCTGCCGTTTCGCCGCCAGCGAGTGCAGCACCGGCTTGGGAACAGCCTTCAGCGATACCGGCGATGACCTTTTCGGCAATATCCACGTCAAGTTTGCCGGTAGCAAAGTAGTCGAGGAAAAATAACGGTTCTGCGCCGCTAACAATAATGTCATTGACGCACATGGCGACCAGATCAATGCCGATGGTGTCGTAAATGCCTGTGTCGATAGCAAGGCGAAGTTTGGTGCCTACGCCATCCGTACCGGATACCAGCACGGGGTGTTTATAATGCGAAGGAATCGACATGAGTGCGCCGAAACCACCCAACCCGCCTAACATTTCAGGGCGTTTGGTGCGTTGGGCGTGGGGTTTGATGCGTTCTACCAGCGTATTGCCTGCGTCAATATCAACGCCAGCGCCACGGTAGGTTAGGGAGGGTTTGCTTGAATCCATTAAGCCTGTCTCGGTTAGGGCAGTCATAAAGAGCGGATTCTAACATAGCCATCCCACGGCTGACAGACAGAAAACCCAACCTTTGCTTGAAAAAGCACTGGAAATGGCAGGGCGTTTTGCGTATCATATTTATCCTTCGGAGAGCTGGTCGAGTGGTCGAAGGCGGCGGTCTTGAAAACCGTTGAGGGTTAAACCTCCGGGGGTTCGAATCCCTCGCTCTCCGCCATATTTTTGTACGGTGATAGCCGACAAAGTAAAAAGCCCGCTACATAGCGGGCTTTTTTGTGCCTGTCATTTCTGCAATACACGCATGGAACAAGAGTTATGTTAGACCCCAAACGTTTAAGAGCCGATCTGGATGAGGTCGCCACGCAATTGGCACGACGCGGTTTTAAGTTGGATGTGGATACCATCCGCGCTGTTGAAGAGCAGCGTAAAACTTTACAGGTAGAGACCCAAACCTTGCAAAACGAACGTAACTCACGTTCCAAAGCCATTGGGCAAGCCAAAGCGAAGGGCGCAGACATTCAGCCCTTAGTCGCCGAAGTCGCGGATATGGGTGATACGCTCAAGGAAAAAGAGCAGCAACTTGCCAGTTTGCAAGCCGAGCTTGATGCTATTGTGATGGGCATTCCCAATGTGCTGGATGTTTCTGTACCCGATGGCAAAGATGAAAATGCCAACGTCGAAATCCGCCGTTGGGGTGAGCCGCCCGCATTCGATTTTGAACCGAAAGATCACGTTGACCTCGGTTTGCCAAATGAGTGGATGGATTTTGATGCAGGCGCAAAGCTCACCGGCTCGCGCTTTGTAGTCATGCGCGGCGCAATGGCACGGCTGCACCGGGCGCTGATTCAATTCATGCTCGATACGCACACGCAGGAACACGGTTACACCGAAGTGTATGTGCCGTACATGGTGAATGCAGACAGTTTGCGCGGCACTGGGCAGTTGCCGAAATTTGCCGAAGACTTGTTTAGGCTTGAAGGCGAACAAGGTTATTACTTGATCCCGACCGCTGAAGTGCCGGTCACGAATCTGGCGCGGGATACCATTATTGATGCCACCGAATTACCGGTGAAATACGCCTGCCATACGCCCTGTTTTCGTTCCGAAGCGGGTTCTTACGGCAAGGATACTCGTGGCTTGATTCGCCAGCATCAGTTTGAAAAAGTGGAACTGGTGCAGTTGGTGCGCCCAGAAGATTCCATGTCGGCATTGGAAAACCTGACGGGCAATGCCGAAGCCATTCTGCAACAGTTGGGTCTGCCCTACAGGGTGATCGTATTGTGTGCAGGCGATACCGGTTTTTCCTCCATGAAAACCTACGATCTGGAAGTATGGTTGCCGGGGCAGCAAAAATACCGCGAGATTTCATCGTGTTCTACGTTTGGTGATTTTCAGGCACGCCGCATGATGGCACGTTACCGTAACCCGGAAACCGGCAAGCCGGAGTTGTTGCATACATTGAACGGCTCTGGTTTGGCAGTGGGGCGTACGTTGGTTGCAGTGCTGGAAAATTATCAGGAAGCAGATGGGCGCATCCGTATTCCTGCTGCTTTACGTGGGTACATGGGTAACGCTGAGTATTTGTGATATATCAGGAAAATACGGCACGAACTTGATTCTGCGCAATGTAAGCAGCGCAGGGTCGGGTATGATGCAGGCTTTTCACCCTGTCCGGCACAGCCAACGATTGGATATTGCAACATGAGTAGTATTGAACAAGCCATCCAGCCCAAAGCCTCTCTCCAGCCTCGCTCGGTAGCAGGGCGTTTTCGTAACATGAAAACCGGCATTTTGTTGCTAGGCTATGCGGTGTTTTTCTTGTTGCCTTGGGTTCGCTGGGAACGCGCTGTGGGCCCGGATCAGGCAATCTTGTTTGATATTCCAGGGCGACGTTACTACATGTTCGACTTGGTGATGTACGCGCAGGATATTTTCTGGCTGACGGCGTTGCTATTCCTCGCGGCGGTATTGTTGTTCTTTGTGACCACGTTGTTTGGGCGGGTGTTCTGCGGGTATTTTTGTTTCCAAACTTTGTGGACGGATGCATTCCGCTGGATTGAGCGTTGGGTGCAAGGCGATCGTGTCGCCCGCTTGCGTTTGGATAAACAGCCGTGGAATGCTGAAAAGATTCGTAAAGTGGGTTTGACCCACGCTTTGTGGCTGCTGTTAGCGATGTGGACAGGCTTGAGTTTCGGTCTGTACTGGGGGGACGCGTTTGAGCTGACTGCCAGATTCTTCACCGGAACAGCCCCCGCCGCATTATACGGCACGGTCATTATTTTAACACTTACCACTTATTTGGCAGCCGGTTGGGCGAAGGAATACGTGTGTTTGCACATGTGCCCTTACTCCCGTTTCCAAAGCGTTATGTTTGACCAAGATACCATGATCGTGTCGTATGACACGAAGCGCGGTGAAGGTACTACCGGGCGTGTCAAGCCGGTGAAAGCGTTGCGTGATCAAGCTTTCCGTCAGGAACAAGGTCACGGCGATTGTGTGGATTGTGGCTTGTGTGTGCAAGTTTGCCCGACGGGTATTGACATCCGTGACGGCTTGCAAATTGGCTGCATTCACTGTGCGCTGTGTATTGATGCCTGCGATGGCATTATGGATAAACAGGGGTGGAAACGCGGCTTGATCCGTTACACCTCTGAACATGCGTTGGAAGGCAAAAAGACCAAAATCATCAAGTTGCGCACCGTGGGTTATGGCTTGGCTACCTTGTTGGCAACGGTTTATTTGGTGTGGAGCATTGCCAGTAGCAAGCAACTGGAGGTGACTGCCGTGCAGATTCGCAGCCCCTTGTACGTCACACTTTCTGATGGGCGTATCCAGAACAGCTACGAAATCAAAATCAATAACAAAACGATGGAGGCAGCGCGTTATACCCTAGCCATTGAGGGTTTGCCTAATGCTGAAATGGATTTGCAGATCAATGATTTGAGCGCGAAACCGGATTCAACACTGCGTGTCTTGGCAAAAGTCCGCTATACTATGCAACCCGGTGAGGCAGGTAAAAACCATGACTTCCAGTTCAGGCTCACGCCAGTGGAAGGTAAGGTGATAGCACCTGTCATCGTTCCTTCACACTTCATGACTCCGTAAGGTCGCATGGAAAATCAAAATATAGCGTTCACATTAGGGGTAGGCGTACTGGTTTCGCTTGCCCTGTTTGTCTTGTTTTACAAAGTCCTGAAACGCCCCGGTAAGCTGGCGTCATTACTGACATTTTTGGTCGTGTTGGCGATTTATGTACCCTTGGCAGTATTGTATTGGGCAGGTCTGGATGTATTCGCCATCCACTTTGCCTTTTTCACGATGGCAGCGGTGTTGCCGGGGATTATTGTCGGCAACCGACTTGGCTCAGATACTGATAGTGGCAGGTTGCATTGGGGACCGGGGATTATTATCGGCTTTTTCATGATACTCGTGATTGTGGACTCCACTATTATTACTTTGGCAAACAGTGGTGCGAGCGCTGATTTTATCCGTCATTTCTTGCCAGAACCACGCCGTGAAAGCGCACAAAATGTTACCTCTGCTTTCCCTGGTACGGTTTCCAATGACTACCAGAAAAAATATGACCTGTATAATAACTACATTGGTCAATTGAAAACCCAGCAGGAACGTGGTTGGCAGGTCGCCGATGGTTGGTTGGAAAAGCCACAGCCGAATAAGGCGAGCATGTTCCGTATCCACGTGACCGATAAAGCGGGTCAAGCCGTCATGGGCGGGAATGTGAAGGTTTCTTTTTTACGCCCTTCTAATAAAGCAATGGATGTCACTTTGGAGTTGCCGGAAGCTGCCCCCGGTTTTTATGGGCAACCCATTGCTTTGCCTGCACCGGGGGCATGGGATATGGTGATGACGGTTAAGCGTGGGGATGAAGTCCACGAAGTGAAAGGTGAAACTTGGGTTGGTGAGAAACCTTAAGCCATTATGAGCGACACTTCTTTACACTTGGTTTCCGGTAATTGTTTTCATTGCGGTCAGCCCATTCCGCCTGGTACGCATTATGGTGTTGATATTGATGGCGAATCGCGTGACATGTGTTGTACGGGTTGTCACGCGGTGGCGACGGCAATTGTCGACAATAACCTCACCGATTATTACCGCTTCCGTACCAAAATCAGCGATAAGCCCGATGATTTAGTGCCAGAGGCATTACGACAATTACAGGTTTACGATTCACCGGATTTGCAGAAATCGTTTGTGCGCGAAACTGGCGCAACTATCCGGGAAGCGTCGCTGATTTTGGAAGGCATTGTGTGTGCTGCGTGCGTTTGGCTCAACGAGCATCACGTCAGGCAACTCGACGGGGTGCTGGATTTCCGTATTAACTATTCTACCCACCGCGCTACCTTGAAATGGGATAACGAACGCTTACATTTGAGCCAAGTGTTGCAGGCTATTTCCGAAATCGGCTATCACGCCCACCCCTTTGATCCGCGTCGGCTTGAGTCTTTGCAAAAAAAGGAAAAATCCGCTGCCTTGCGCCGTATTGCCATCGCGGGTTTGGGCATGATGCAAGTGATGATGATTGCAATCGCCATGTACATCGGCGCGGTGTCGGATATGGATACCGGAATGCGCGATTTTTTGCGCTGGATTAGTCTGGTGATGACCATACCCGTCGTGTTTTATTCCGCCCGCGTGTTTTTTAGTTCGGCATGGCGGGATTTACGGCGTGGACGTTTTGGCATGGATGTGCCAGTGTCGTTGGGAATCGGGATTGCGTTTACTGCCAGTGTTTGGGCAACGTTTACCGGTGGCGGCGAAGTCTATTTTGATTCAGTCACGATGTTCACCTTTTTTCTGCTGACAGGGCGCTATTTGGAAATGGCGGCACGGCATAAGTCCGGTCAGGTAGCAGAGGAATTGGTACGCTTAATGCCAGCCACGGCGACCCGTTTACGAGACGGTGAACAGGAAGTGATTCCGGTCAGCCAACTTGAATTGGGTGATCATGTGTTAATCAAACCGGGCGAAGTAGTACCGGCTGATGGTGTCGTCACCGATGGCACGAGTAGCACCAATGAATCGCTGTTGACAGGTGAAAGCCTGCCCTGCCACAAGCAGCCTGGCGATGCTTTGGTCGGTGGTACGGTAAATATGGAAAGCCCGTTGACGATGCGGGTCGACAAGGTTGGCGATAGTACGGTATTGGCTGCCATTATTCGTTTGCTGGAACGGGCGCAAGCCGAAAAGCCGGAATTGGCGCGTTTGGCAGAAAAAGTGGCGTCACGCTTTGTGCCGCTGATTTTACTGACGGCAGCGGCAGTGTTTGCTTGGTGGTATCAACACCAGCCTTCGGAAGCATTCTGGATTGCACTATCGGTATTGGTTATTACCTGCCCGTGTGCATTTTCCTTGGCGACCCCCACCGCCCTGACCGCAGCGACAGGTTTACTCACCTCTAAAGGTGTGCTGACGACCCGTGGTCATGCGTTGGAAACCTTGGCACGGGTCAATCACATTATTTTCGATAAAACTGGCACGCTCTCGCACGGTCATTTGGAGGTGGTTGACGTGCAAACTTTGGGTGCTGAACCTGTGCAGGTTTGTCAGCAAATCGCTGCCGGGCTGGAAATGGCGTCGGAACACCCGGTTGCCCACGCGATTGTACGTCTCAGTGATAATCTAGCCGATGTTAGCGACCTGAGAGCAGAATCTGGACGGGGTGTGGAAGGTGTGTGTGCTGGTAAGCATTACCGACTTGGTACGCACACCTTTGTGGAAGAATTGATCGGATACTCCTTGCCTAAAAAGGTGTCAGCCGCTGGCGACCGCTCACAAGTTTTCCTAGGCTCAACGGATGGCTGGTTAGCCGTGTTTAGTCTCGCGGATCAGTTACGTGCGGAAGCCGCACAGATGGTGGAAGAGCTGCAAGCCCAAGGGGTCACCGTGACCTTGCTCAGCGGTGATTCCCCTCATGTTGTCGCAGCCGTTGCGCAGCAATTGGGTATTAGCCATGCGCAAGGTGGTCAATTGCCCGCTGATAAGTTAGCGTATATGCATCATCTACAAGCTCAGGGTGCGATAGTGGCAATGGTCGGCGACGGAGTGAATGATGCACCGGTGCTGGCGGGTGCGCCAGTGTCAATTGCGATGGGTAGCGGTTCGCAATTGGCACAAGCCAGTGCGGATATGGTGTTATTGTCTGAAAATTTACGGCAGCTACCCTTGGCGGTGCGTACTTCACGGCGGATGCAAACCATTATTAAACAGAACTTTTTATGGACGATTGCCTATAATCTGTTAGCTATCCCGTTGGCAGCGACAGGCATGATCGCGCCTTGGATGGCAGCGATTGGCATGTCTGCCAGTTCTTTGGTGGTGGTGCTTAATTCGTTGCGTCTGAAAAATGAGTAATTATAGTCTATAATGTTAAGTTTGGTTGGGATATAACGCCATGGATGCCCTGTACTTGCTGATTCCGATAGCACTCGGCGTGATGATTGTCGTGGTGATAGCCTTTATCTACACCGTCAAAAGTGGGCAGTACGATGACTTGGAGGGACCCGCACATCGCATTTTGATGGATGATGATGACCCGCGTATTCCGGGCAAGCAGCCTGAGTCACCTGCAAACGCCGTGGAAGAAGGAAAAGGGAAAAATGTGTAGTGTGATAGCTTAAATAGCTGTGCCGTTTATCGCCACTTATCACCGGTATATCATTTTATTCATAAAGCTGAATATATCATTAACCATAATGCGAAAATTGTTCTATGCTATCTATAACAAATTCCTCTGGTGACAACGGTTGGGATTTTCGATAGGTTTTTTAAACATTGATCAGTAGTAAATATCCGGTAGTGGATAACCGGAACAGGGATGGCACGGATGGATTCCCTGTGGGGTTTGCTGGGACTGGTAATAGGAGAATAGGTAATCATATGGCTGATAGAAGATTACAGGTCTTTCATGCGGTGGCTCGCTTGTTGAGTTTTACCAAAGCAGCAGAAGTGTTGCACATGACGCAACCGGCGGTGACATTCCAGATTCGTCAGTTGGAAGATCAGTTTGATACCCGTCTGTTTGACCGGACGCATAACCGCGTCTCCCTCACAGAAGCCGGGAGAATCGCGTTCGAGTATTCCGAGCGTATTTTCGAGCAATACAGCGAAATGGAAAATGCCATTCGTGAAATGACGAATGACATCAGTGGTTCGTTGACCATTGGCGCGAGCACGACCATTTCCGAATACATGCTGCCGTCATTGCTGGGCGAGTTCAACTCCAAGAATCCCGATGTCAGATTGCGTTTGCGTGTTTCCAATACCGAAGGCATTGTGTCAATGGTGGAAAACAACGTGATTGATCTTGGCGTTGTCGAGGGCGTGGTCAACAACAAAAATTTGCTGGTGGAAGTCTGCCGTCAGGATGATTTGGTGCTGATTGTTCCGCCGACACACGCACTGGCGAGCAAAACGGCGGTGAAGCTGAAAGACGTGCTGGAATACCCCTTCATTTGCCGTGAAGAGGGGTCAGGCACACGTGAAGTGGTTCTCGACTACCTGTATGCATTAGGCATGGACAAGCACGCGATGCACGCTTGCTTGGAACTGGGTAGCCCCGAAGCCGTGAAAGGTGCTGTGGAAGCCGGTATGGGCGTTTCCATTGTTTCCAGCGCCAGTATTGGCAAAGAATTGCGTCTGGGTTCATTGGTTGCTATACCGCTTGACCCACCATTGACACGCGACTTTTCTTTCGTGCGCCAGCGCCAGAAATTCAAAGTCCGTGCGATGGAAGAGCTGTTGGAGTTTGCCCGCAGTTATTGCGAAAACCTCAAAAAGCAGAAGTAAGTCCTTGTTGGGTACAGCGTATTTTGCTGTACCCCGGATTATTTGTATCACACAGGAAACCCCATGTTACCCGGTATGCCACCATCAGTCGGCTCTGCTGAAGAAAAGCGTCTTCGCAAGCTATACCGCAACATGAGTTCAAACGATCAGGCAACCTTAATGCGGTTTGCCGAATTTCTCGCAGGCTCACCCACGCCTGACCTTGAACCCATGACCGAATTCCCTTCACCAGAAAGTATTCAGCGCCCTGAACAGGAAAGCGTGGTGAAGGCGATTAAGCGCCTGACGGCTACCTATCCAATGATTCCGCGTGAACGTTTATTGAATGAAACCTCCAGCTTGATGGCGGCACATGTGATTCATGGCAAATCAGCAACGGTGGTGATTGACGAGTTGGAAGTCATGTTTGCGCAGCATTACACCACACTGAAAACCGAATTCGAGGGGAAAGAAACTGCCGCTTCACTCCAGGCCGAACACGCGCGCGCGGATGTGGGCAACCTGATCTCGGACTGATGCGGCTTGTTCAAACTCCAGATTTTTGGCGTGCTGGAACATCTTTTCTTCCAGCTTTTTGATCTGCTTAATTGCCTGATCGGGTGTTAAGCTGCGGTATTCAGCCGCGTCTTCGGCGACTTGCTTTTCCCCGCGTGTTTTGCCTTTGCCCTTGGTGGCATTGGCGTAAGCGCCTTCCATCACGTCGGCGATGCGCTTGCGGATGGTTTGTGGGGTAATGCCGAGTGTTTCATTGTGCGCGAGTTGTTTAGCACGGCGACGGCTGGTTTCATCCATTGCTTTGCGCATGGAATCGGTGATTTTGTCGGCGTAGAGAATCGCCTTGCCTTCGGCATTACGGGCGGCGCGTCCGATGGTTTGGATCAGGGAGCGTTCGGAACGCAGGAAACCTTCTTTGTCCGCATCCAGAATCGCTACTAATGAAACTTCTGGTATATCAAGACCTTCTCGCAACAAGTTAATGCCAACTAGTGCGTCGAATTCACCTTTACGTAAGTCACGGATGATTTCGACGCGTTCCACGGTGTCAATGTCAGAGTGTAGGTAACGCACTTTGATGCCGTGTTCCATCAGGTAATCGGTGAGGTCTTCTGCCATGCGTTTGGTTAGGGTTGTGACCAGCACACGCTCGTTGCGGCGGGCGCGTTCGCTGATTTCCGACATGACGTTATCGACTTGTGAAATGATGGGGCGAACTTCCACTTCAGGGTCGACGAGTCCGGTGGGGCGTACCACTTGTTCGGCAATATTGTCGGAGTGTTCCAGCTCATACGTGCCGGGGGTGGCGGAAACGTGGATGGCTTGCGGAATCAGTTTCTCGAATTCATCAAAGCGCAGTGGGCGGTTATCAAGTGCAGAGGGCAGGCGGAAGCCATAATCCACCAGCGTGCTTTTGCGGGAATAGTCGCCTTTGTACATGCCGCCGAATTGCGGGATGGTGACGTGGGCTTCGTCGATGAATACGATGGCATTGCGTGGTAAATAGTCGAACAGGCACGGCGGCGGTTCACCCGCAGGGCGTTTCGATAGGTAGCGTGAATAGTTTTCGATGCCGGAACAGTAGCCGGTTTCGACGATCATTTCGATGTCGTATTGCGTGCGCTGTTCAAGGCGTTGCGCTTCCACTAAGCGGTCGTTGTCGCGTAATACTTTCAGGCGTTCTTGGAGTTCAGCTTTGATGTAGTCAATGGCTGCCAGCAGCACTTCACGCGGAGTGACGTAGTGCGTTTTGGGGTAAACCGTGAGGCGTGGCACGCGGCGCAGCACTTCGCCAGTCAGGGGGTCGAAATAGCTAAGGTTTTCGATTTCGTTGTCGAAAAGTTCGATGCGGATGGCTTCTTTGTCGGATTCGGCGGGATGCACGTCGATGACTTCGCCGCGTACCCGAAACGTGCCGCGTTGCAAGTCGAGATCGTTGCGGCTGTATTGCATTTCGGCGAGGCGGCGCAAGATAGTGCGTTGGTCGATGCGGTCGCCGCGCACCAGAATCAGCAGCATTTTTAAGTACGATTCAGGGTCGCCCAAGCCGTAAATGGATGAGACGGTGGCGATAATGATGACATCTTTGCGCTCGAACAGGTTACGGGTGGCGGAAAGCCGCATTTGTTCGATGTGGTCATTGATGGCGGAATCTTTTTCGATATACACGTCTTTGGACGGTACATAGGCTTCTGGCTGATAGTAGTCGAAGTACGAAACGAAGTATTCCACCGCATTATTCGGGAAGAACTCCTTCATTTCGCCGTAAAGCTGGGCTGCTAACGTTTTATTGTGTACCAGAATAATCGCAGGGCGTTGGGTTTGCTGGATGATGTTTGCCATCGTGAAGGTTTTGCCCGAACCCGTCACGCCCAACAAGGTTTGGTGCAGCAAGCCGTCGTTTAAGCCGTTGACTAGCGAGCGGATGGCTTCTGGCTGGTCGCCAGCGGGCTGGTAAGAAGTGTGAATCTGGAAAGTCTGCGCTTCAGTCATGGAGAATGCCTGTACGGATGGTTTGCAGGGAGCAGAGAGCCTAGTCAACCTTCTGATAAATAGTAATTAACCAATCATAGTTCCCGATTTAACACTCGCTTAAGGGCGTCGGCATCAAATTCCGCCGTCACGACGGATTCGCCCAATGATTTCATCAGAATGAGGCGCAAGGAGCCATCCAGCACTTTTTTATCCACGGACATGTAACGGGTGAAGTCGTCGCCGGTCATTTGTGCTGGCGGGTCTACCGGAAGCTTGGCACGTTGCAGGATGTGGCGGGTGTAAGCTACGTCCTCCGCTGAGAGCCAGCCCATTTGCTGCGACAGTTCCGCTGCCATCACCATGCCAGTGGCGACTGCTTCGCCGTGCAGCCAGTTGCCGTAACCCATTGCCGCTTCAATGGCGTGTCCAAAGGTATGCCCCAGATTTAGCAAGGCGCGTTGCCCGGATTCGCGTTCATCTGCCGCTACCACTTCCGCTTTGTGTTCACAGGAACGGAAAATCGCATAGGTCAGGGCTTCTGGGTCACGTGCCAGCAGCTTATCCATATTGGCATCCAGCCATTGCAGGAAGGCAGGATCACGGATCAGACCGTATTTCACCACTTCCGCAATCCCGGCACTCAGTTCACGGTCTGCCAAGGTATTCAGGCTATCGGTGTCGATCAGCACGCATTGCGGTTGGTGAAAGGCTCCGATCATGTTCTTGCCGAGCGGGTGGTTTACGCCGGTTTTGCCACCTACCGAGGAGTCGACCATTGCCAGCAAGGTGGTGGGAATTTGGATGAAATTGATCCCACGTTGGTAACTTGCTGCCGCATATCCCGTCATATCACCGACCACCCCGCCACCGAGTGCGATCAGGGTGGTTTTGCGGTCAGCTTTGTGTTCCAGCAAGTGGGTGTAAATCTGGTTGAGTACGTCGAGGTTTTTGTATTCTTCACCGTCAGGTAAAATCACCGCAGAATGTTTCAAGTCGCTCAGTAAACGCTGGGTGGCTTCCAGATACAGTGGCGCAACGGTGGTGTTGGATACGACGACCGCATTTTTGCCGCGAATGTGTGGGGTGACTAATTCGGTCTGTTGCAGCAAGCCCTGCCCAATGTGAATCGGGTAACTGCGGTCGCCAAGATCAAGGTTGAGCGTTTGCATGGGATGCATCCTGTAATTGTTTGAGTTTATTGTGAATGTCGCGCAGGATGACATTCACCTTTTGTTTGCTAGTCGGCACGACTAAATCAGCGACTTCCAAATAATACGGTTCGCGGGTTTTCAATAAGTTGCGCAGGGTTTGTAAGGGATTCTCCGTTTGCATTAAGGGTCGGCTGCGGTCGTGTTTGATGCGTTGAAAGAGTTGGTCGGCGGAGGCTTTCAAGTAAATGACGCAGCCGCCCGTTTTGATGTGCTGGCGGTTGGTTTCGCGCAAAATACTACCGCCGCCTGTGGCAAGTAAGATATTCGGCATGGCGGTGAGTTCGGCGATGACGTGTTCTTCGCGCTCACGAAAGCCCGCCTCTCCTTCAAGCTCAAAGATGGTGGGAATGCTGACACCCGTGCGCTCTTCGATTACCTTGTCGGAATCGTAGAAGGTTAGGTTCAGTTTTCGCGCAAGTTGTCTGCCTATGGTGGATTTTCCCGCGCCCATCAATCCCACCAGAATGATACTGTTTTGCATGGGGGATTTATGCCAGCACTGGGCGCGGGAATCAAGCAGCTTGTCGGATTGAGTTAGGATTTACCGTCCACAATTTTCGGGGTAACGAAGATCAGTAGCTCACGATTCTTGTTGCTGTTGTTGTCGGTGCGGAACAGTCTGCCTAATACCGGTACATCACCCAATACGGGAACTTTGGTTGTGCCACTGAGGTTTTCTTCCTCATGCACGCCACCCAGTACTACCGTTTGACCATTTTCCACCAATACTTTGGTCTGGACTTCACGGGTATTGATGCTGGGTACGCCGGAGAAAATTTGTCCTACTGTGTCCTGGTTGACTTTCAGATCCATAGAAATGTGTTCATCTGGGGTGATTTGCGGCGTTACCTCAAGACTTAATACCGCTTTTTTGAACGCAACGTTTGCCGCACCGCTCGAAGAAGCTTGCAAGTAAGGAATTTCCACACCTTGTTCGATGATGGCTTTGGTTTGGTTGGAAGTGATCACCCGTGGGCTGGAAATGGTTTCGCTCTTGCTTTCGGCTTGTGAGGCAGAGAGTTCGAGGTCGACTAGGAAGTCTTTACTCAAAATAGAGAAGCCGTAACTGCCAATCGCGCCAGTGACAGGTAAGTTGACACTGAGGCGGTCACTGAGACCGGGAATGGTGACTGTGCTTTTACCCGTTGGGTCAGCAAGGGCTTTGGTAGCACTTTCCCAGTACTTGTCAGTGCCAGCGCCAAGGTGTCCGGTTCCCATGCCGATGCTGTCTTGATTGATCCACATGGGCGTGACGCCGAAACGTGCACCGAGTTCTTTGCCGAAGGTGTCGTTGGCAATGACAATGCGTGATTCGATCAGGACTTGTTCGACCGGAACGTCCAGTGCTTTCACTAAATCGCGAATGGCTTTGACTTGCGTTGCCGTGTCTTGCACCAGCAGGGTGTTGGTGCGTTCGTCTACCGATACCTTGCCGCGTGGCGAGAGCAGGGATTGTTTGTCTTCGCCTTTGGATTTTTCAATCAGTGCCGATAGTTCAGTGGCTTTGGCAAAGTTGATGGCAATGTATTCTGTTACCAAGGGTTCCAGTTCTTGCTTGGCTTTGACGGATTGCAGTTCCTGCTGTTCCTTTGCGGTCAATTCGGCAGCAGGCGCGACCCAAATGACGTTGCCATTTTCACGCATCGCTAGGTTTTTGGATTCGAGCACGATGTCGAGCGCTTGATCCCACGGTACGTCTTTAAGGCGCACAGTAATATTGCCGCTTACGGTATCACTAACGACGATATTTTTGTCGGTGAAATCGGCGAGTAATTGCAGCACCGCCCGCACTTCGATGTCTTGGAAGTTGAGCGAGAGTTTTTCGCCGGTAAAGGTTTTCTTTTTCTGTTCGCCTGCGAGTTTTTCTTCGGCTGAGACTTTGAGTTTGTCGATGTAAACGGTGTATTCGTTGCCGTTGCGCTTGGTGCGGTGTTCAAAACCTTCATGGCTAGAAATGCGGATCCGTGCGCCGTCATTGCGTTGTGCTACGTCAATGCTGCTGACGGGCGTGCCGAAATCCATGACATCCATGCGTTTTTGCAAATTGGCAGGCACATCAACATCCGCCAAGTTGACGGTAATGGTGTTGCCACTTTTGCTATCGCTGACATTAGTATCGGCGGATGGCAGATTAATAATCACACGCCCGCCACCATCCGATTCACGGCGGAAATCGATACCTTGTAATTGCGAACCATTATTTACGGGGGCGACGATGGACTGTGGTGCTGGCGTAGCAACGGTTGCTAACGGCGCAGGTTTTGCCGCAACCGGTGGGGCAACTACCGGTTTAGGGGTAGCGGGTTCTGGCTTAACAGGTGCGGGTGTAACCGGTACTGGTGGGGCGGCAGCATCAGGTGGCGTATACCAAGCGTAATCCTTGGGCAATGCAGCCGGGACGGGCAGTTCTGGTAGATTTTGCATTTCTACAGAGGCGGGTTTTGGTGCGGGTGTAAAATTATCAGCGCTTGCTTTACCACTGCGTTGGACATTGGGTGACGTTGGTGGCTTGCCGTTATTGTCAAATAACATGACAACGGTGTTGCCACGGGATTCTAGCGTGTGGTTGACCAAGCCGTTAATGTGTACCACTACCCGTGCCTTGCCTTTGTTATTGGCGGCATCAATGGTTTGCACTTGCCCTAAATTAATCGCTTTGCTGCGGGTATTGGGCGCAACTTCAGTTGCGGGAAAGTCAAAGACTAGCCGGGAAGGATTTTCCATGAGAAAACCTTGGGGTAATTGCACGGGGGAGCTGAATTGCAATTGAACTTCCGTTTTATTACCCGCCGCTTGCGCCGTGATATTTTGCAGTTGTTTGTCGGCTGCAAAAACCAAGCTGCTGGCAGGGGTGCAGGCCATGATAATTGCCAAAGCAACACTTTGCTTTATTGTTTTCATTTTGTTGCTAGTCCTGTTTATTATTTTTTGACATCGTTAAGGTCAGAGAGGGCAATGGCATTTTCCCGTTCTTTGAAGCCGCCAAAACCATTTTCCACCACTTCCTGAACCGTCACTTTGGTTTCTTCAACTTTGTTGATCTTACCATGATTTTTGCCGAGGTAATTGCCTGCACGGGCACGGTGAATGGTACCATCTGGGATACGGATCAGTGCCCACAATGCGCCATTCTGGTTGAGTGTGCCAACCATGCGTAGGCTGTCCAGCGGAAAACCTTCCAGAAATTCAGGTACACGATTCGGGTTCGGCATAATGGCACTGCCGGGGTCTGCCACAGTGTCAGGGGCGAGAATCTTGGCATCAAAGGGATTCAGTTCGTGTCCAGGGTAAATGAACCGTACATAGGGTTTGATTTCAGGAATCGGGTCAATAGGCGCGGCAGGTTTCGCCTTAACGTTTTGTACGTATTGTTCTAAATCACTCATGTCACTATTACAGGCCGTCAGTAATAATGCTACACCAAAAATTGCCAATAATTTAATGGAGATGACGAGTGGGGTGGCTACTGGTATTTTCATCCCTTATTCCCCTTAGTGCTGCTGGCAACCTTATTATTTGTGTTGGCAGGGGTGTCACCCCCAGTACCATCTTCTAAGTAGCGGTAGGTTTTTAAGGTCGCTTCTAAACGTAAGCGTCCACTTTTTTCTTCGGGTTTGAGGTCAATATTATTGATGGTCACTATGCGTGACAGCCCGGAAATATCACTGACGAAGGTTGCCAGTTCACGGTATGAGCCTTTTGCAATGATTTTGATGGGCTTTTCGGCGTAAAACTCCATGTGTATTTCATTTTGTGGCTCAAAGAGTTCTAATTCCAAACCGTTGGATAAGCCTTTTTCGGAAATATCCAGAATTAACCCTGGAATCTCGGTGTCGCTCGGTAATTGGCGTAACAATACGCTGAAAGAACGCTGCATTTCCTCCATTTGGGCTTGGTATTGGGGCAGTTGGCTGGCACGTTTTTGCTTGGTTTCAAAATCAGTGCGCAATTGTTGTTCTTTTGATTCAACATTGGCGAGTGTTTCTAATTCATCCACAATGATGAGTTGGTAGCCCAACAGAACAATAATGATCATGATGAACCCCAGTGCCAGTGCCTTGATTGACCAAGAGACGCTACTGGGATCGTCTGCCAGATTGTTGAGTTCGTGCAGATTCATTTACCACCCTCCTGTTTTTTGTCCGGTTTTTTGGTATCGGGAGGTGTGTTGGCAGCATCATCTTGGTTTTGACGCAGCAATTGGGTCACATCCAGTTTGAAATCCCTGAGTACCAATTCCTCATTGTCGCCTTCTTTTTTGGTGGAAATGACATTTAAGTTGGATGAACTCAGCCAAGGCGAAGCATCCAGACGATTCATGTAACTGGAAACTCGTGCGTAGGATTCGGCTTTGCCTTCGAGTTGCACTTTGGTTTCATCTTGTTTCAGGTAAAGCAGGTACATGCCTTTGGGAAGTGCATTCACCATTTCATCGAACAAATGCACGATAGCCGGGCGGGTGCTTTGCAAATCTTCAATCACTTGCATTCTGTCCAGCAAGGCTTGGCGTGTGGCATCGAGTTGTTCAATCTCTTTGATTTGCTTATCCAGTTCGGCAATTTGCGTGGTTAAATACTGGTTGCGTTGTTCTTGGTGTTCGATCGCGTATTGGATGTATTGGTATGCACCAAATACCGCAGCCGCCGCCAACGCGGCACTACCGCCGACGAGGGTGAAAAACTGTTTCTTCTTTTCCTCACGCGCTTTCTCACGCCAAGGAAGGAGATTTAGACCAGCCATTATTCCAGCCCTCGCAGTGATAGACCTGCTGCAATCAGTAAGGCTTGCATGTCATTGGTGAAACGTACCGGACTGACACGCGACCCTAAGGCAACCCGCGTGAAGGGGTTAACGACCCTGACCGGAATGCCTATAGTGGATTGAATGTGTTCGTCCACACCGGGGATACGGGCGCAACCGCCGCAAATCAGAATTTGTGACACACTGTCTTTCTGGCTAGAGGCGTAATAAAACTGAAGAAAACGGTGTAATTGACGCACCATATTGTCTTTAAACGGTTCGAGCACTTCGGATACGTAGTTTTCCGGCAGGTTGCCTTCTTTTTTGGCTAAGCCAGCTTCCTGCCAGGTCAGCCCGTAGCGGTGCATGATTTCTTCGGTGAGTTGGCGTCCGCCGAAGGCTTGTTCGCGGGAAAAAGTTAGGCGGCTGCGCTCGAACACGCTAATGCCAGTCATGGTGGCGCCAAAGTCGACGATTGCCAGCGAATCGTTTTGATCCAATTCATTGGTCAGGTGACGCAGAACTTTTTCCAGCGCGTGGGTTTCGGTATCCACAATATCCACGGTTAAGCCAGCCATTTCGGCAGCGGCAACGCGAACCTCAACGTTTTCTGAGCGCGTCGCTGCGAGTAAAACATCCACGGTTTCCGGCGAATTAGCCGATGGTCCTAGAATTTCAAAGTCGTAATTAACCTCGTTCATGGGGTAGGGGATGTGTTGTTCGGCTTCCATTGACATTTGCGCTTCCAGCTCCGCCTGGGGGATGGAGGCAGGCATGGGAATGATTTTGCTAATCGCCATTGAGGTGGGGATTGCTAACGCGCAGTGTTTTAATTTGGAGCGGCTATCACGCAAGGCTTTGCGGATGGCTTCGCCCACCGGTTCCGGTTCCACGATGTCTTTTTCATTGGCAACCCCCTCCGGTAGTGGGGCAACGGCGTAACTTTCGATTCGGTAGTCGCGTCCCTTGCGGGTCATTTCCACCAGTTTGATGGCGGAAGAGCTGATGTCCAGACCGAGTAAGCTTTCTTTACGGGGATATATTGAAAACACAGGCAATTCCGAGGTTATTGTTATTATAAAACGTTATGTGGTGTGTCTTTTAATTATTTTCGAGTCAATGGTAGCGTCGAATCCCAAAATAGTCTACTCTGCTCGTCTTGGGTGGCGTGCTTTCAGATAAACGGGAGCCGTGCGTACAATGAATAAAAGTCTAATGTAGTCATGCGGTTCATCTATAAATTCTTTCAGTTTGTTTTAGGTGCTTTTTTTGCGTTCCTCACGTTAGGGGCGGTCGGGTTGTTCGCGCTTTATTCACACTATTCCCCTCAGTTACCCGATGAGGCAGAGTTACGTAAAATCGACATTCAAGTGCCATTGCGTATCTATGCCCGTGATGGTGCCTTGCTGGCGGAATACGGCGAACACCGTAGCCGCCCGGTTAAACTGGAGGATGTGCCTGAAAAGTTGAAGTATGCTTTCTTGGATATTGAAGACGCCCGGTTTTATGAGCATCAGGGGGTCGACATAAAAGGGGTACTGCGGGCTTTGCGCAGTGTGGTATCAACAGGTTCTGCCAGTCAGGGGGCTAGTACCATTACCATGCAGTTGGCACGAAATTCCTTCTTAGATTCGGGGAAAAATTTCGAGCGCAAGCTCAAGGAAACGTTATTAGCCATTAAGATAGAACAGACACTGGAGAAAGACCAAATTCTGGAGCTGTATCTCAACAAAATTTACTTGGGTAATCGTGCGTATGGGATTGCCTCTGCAGCAGAAATTTACTACGGCAAGACCTTGGCAGAACTGACGTTAGCGCAAAGTGCCATGATTGCGGGTTTGCCCAAAGCGCCTTCGCGTTATAACCCGCTGGCTAATGCTGAACGTGCCATGATCCGCCGGGATTACATCCTCAAACGGATGTTGGAGTTTAATCACATTTCCCCAGATGAATACCAAACGGCCATCAACGAGCCCAACACTGCGCAACGCCATAAAACCGAGATTGATGCGGATGCGCCGTATCTTGCCGAAATGGTACGCGCGGATATTGTGAAGCGCTACGGTGAAGAAAATGCGTATACCCAAGGTTATCATGTGTATACCACGTTGGATTCTGCTATTCAAAAAGAAGCGGCTGAGTCATTGCGCAAATCGTTGTTGGCGTATGACCAACGGCATGGCTATCGGGGTGCTGAAGATAAATTGGCATTGAGTGAATTGAAAAGTGAGGACGAGATGCGTGACAAGCTCTCGTCTTACCCCATTCTTGGAGATTTGCATCCTGCGTTGGTACTGCAAGCCGGAGCCAATAGTGCGGAGTTATTGCTGGGTGAAACCCGTGTGACACTCACCTTGGATGCCGTAAAGTGGGCGCGTGAATTTAAAACCGAAGATCGCCGTGGGGCTGCCCCTAAGCGGGTCAGCGATGTGTTGAGTCCGGGTGATATTGTACGCTTGCGCCAGACAGATAAGGAAAAGAATACTTGGGTGCTCTCCCAAGTGCCTAACGTTGGCGGGGCTTTAGTGTCACTTGATCCTAATGATGGCGCAGTACGTGCCGTTATGGGGGGCTTTGATTTCCAGCATTCCAAGTTTAACCGAGCGACGCAGGCCATGCGCCAGCCCGGCTCCAGTTTTAAGCCGATTGTGTATGCAGCCGCCTTGTCGAAAGGTTTTACGCCCGCCAGTATTGTGAATGATGCCCCGATTGACATTCCGGGGAGTACTTGGAAACCTGAAAACTTTGGCGGCAGATACATTGGTCCGACTACCTTACGTGAAGCATTAGCAAAATCACGCAATCTGGTGTCTATCCGGTTATTGCGTAGTATCGGTATCAATTATGCCATTGATTTTGCACACGAGTTTGGTTTTCCCAAAGAAAACTTGCCGCCTAATTTGACACTGGCGTTAGGCACGGCAATGACCACACCGATGGAAATGGCAACGGCTTACGCGGTATTTGCAAACGGTGGTTACAAAGTTAGTAGTTATTTTATTACCAAGATTGAAGACCGTCACCATCAGGTGTTGTTTGAAGAAACCTCCCCCAGAATTTGTGCCGGTGAAACGGATGTTTGTGTTATCGAAAACAAAGTAGACAAATCAACAGAACCGGCAGTAAAGGATTATGAGGGTAAGGATGGCAAGGTGGCAGTGACTGCTGAAGCAACCGATGACACTAAACCCATTTGGGAAACGGCTGCGGTCGAACGCCCTAAAGTCGGTGAAAATGGGGTTTATCCGGCGGCTAAACGCATTTTGAATAATCGGGTACACTACCAAATTGTGAGCATGATGCAAGATGTTACCCAGTCAGGGACGGCGGCGCGTGCAGGGCGTAGTTTGAACCGTAAAGACATTGCGGGTAAAACGGGTACTACCAATGACCAAAGAGATGCTTGGTTTTGCGGATTCACACCCAGCGTTGTCACCGTCGCTTGGGTAGGGTTTGATGACATGGCGAAGTTAGGCGAGGGTGAAACGGCGACCAATGTGGCATTGCCGATGTGGATTGATTTTATGCACCGTGTCCTCAAGGGCGAACCCTCTAGAGAATGGGAAAAGCCGGTTGATCTTAAAGAGGCGGATTTGGACTTGGGGATTGAAGAAGATAAACCCCGACGGCGTACCGAAAATACGCAGGATGCGGGCGTAGGCTTCCAGTACGAAAGCGAGCGTGATATTGCCCCGCGTCAGCCTGCTCAAAACGGTGGAGCACCGCGTGCCCCCGCGCCGCAACGTACACCGGAACGGGTAGAAATTCCCGAACAACTGTTCTGATGCGTCATTCTCGTGAAGAAACCCGTCATTGGGTGGCGGAAGAAGCCGCCCGTCTGATTTACGAAGAGGGGATGCGTGATTACCGTTTGGCTAAGTTACGGGCAGCCGAACAATTAGGCGTTTCCGCCCACGGCAGTTCCCAGCCGAGCAATGAAGAGATTGAGGCGGCGATTCATCAGCGCATTCAGTTGTTCGATGCGGATACGCAACCGGCTTTGCTGCGCCGGCACCGTGAAGTGGCGTTGGAAGCGATGGACTTTTTGCAAGCCTATAACCCTTATTTGACCGGTGCAGCGTTGGAGGGAACCTCCAGCCCGCATTCGGCGGTGACGCTGTATTTGTCAGCCGATGGGGTGGAAGAGGTGATGTTTTTTCTGGAAGATCAACACATTCCGTTTCAAGTGCATGAACGCCGTACTCGCTTGGGTAACAAAAAGCAGGAGTATTTTCCGTTATTGCGCTTTTATGTGGATGATGTGGAAGTGGAATTGATGGTATTTCCCCACGATGATCGTTTTGCGAGTGCGCCGATTAGCCCGATCACGGGCAAGGCGATGAAGCGGGCGGATCGGAAGAAAGTGGCGGCGTTGTTGAACGTTAGTTAAAGATTAATAATTAAACATAATCAAGCATTGACTCATTCGAGTGTATTCAAATACATAGTGTCTGCGATAATTGTTCACTCCCCCCGTCCATTTTGATTCCGCAAACGATAAATCAATGGGTTATGCATCAGATAGCCAAATTTCAGGAGGGGGGCTGAACAATTACGCATCAAGATACAAGGTAGTTAAAACTTGCTTAACATTGGTGTGGGAGAATGCAGCCCACGGTTAAGCCAAACAGCAACGGAAATCACCATGAGCCTCAAGAAGCAATACCTGAAAACCCGCCCAGCCTGTAAAGTCACATTCCGTATCCGCAAAGAGGAAGCCCAGCTTGCCCAAACTGTTCATTTGGTCGGGGATTTCAACGGTTGGGATACCCAAGCAACCCCGATGTCTGCCCTGAAAAGCGGCGAATTTACCGTCGTGCTGGAACTGAAAACTGCTACGCCGGAGTACCAATTCCGCTACTTGTATGACGGCAGCCGTTGGGGAAACGACTGGGAAGCCGACGGCTATGCGACCAACGGTGTGGACGGTGAGAATTCCATTGTTCGCGTGTGATCCGAAATAGGGTATAAATGCAGGTTTCCATCGCGTGATGAAGGAGCGCTGGTGCCTGCCCGTTTTACTCATGGTTTTGCATTTGACCCCGGTTATGGCTATTCGGAGGAAGACTTGTTGGCGGTTAGTGCGCCCGCCATGCCTGTGGATTTCGCTGCTTTCTGGCAGCGTCGGTATGAGTGTGCCATGCAGGTGCATCCACGCCCGCGTATCAAGCATACGGGGGCAGCGCACAATGGCTATGAGGTTTATGACCTGCGCTATTTCTCCACGGGCAACTGCGTTATCCGGGGTTGGCTGCTGATTCCGCAAGACCAGCCGGTGACGCGCGGCGTGGTGTTCGGGCATGGTTACGGCGGGTGTGACGGGCCGGATTACCGTTTGCAGCCGGAAGGGGCTGCCCTGCTGTTCCCCTGCTTCCGGGGGTTAGCACGCAGCCAGCATCCGCCGGTTTCCAGCGATCCTTACTACCATGTGCTGCATGACATCGACAAGCCGGAACAGTACATCATCGGTGGGTGTGTGGAAGATTTGTGGCTGGCGGTGTCGGCCTTGCTGTTGCTGTTCCCGGCGGCGCGTGGGCATGTGGGTTATTCCGGCATCAGTTTTGGCGGTGGCATCGGGGCGCTGGCGCTGCCGTGGGATGCGCGTATCCAGCGGGCGCACCTGAATGTACCGACCTTTGGCAACCAGCCCTTGCGCCTGCAACTGCCCACCATTGGCAGCGGGGCAGCGGTGCAGGATTACCAACGCAAACACGGTAACGCGCTGGCAACCTTGCAGTATTACGATGCAGCCACGGCTGCGACTTTCATCCAGCAGCCCATGCACATTGCGCCTGCCTTGTTTGACCCGGTGGTGGCGCCGCCGGGGCAGTTTGCCATCCATAACGCACTGCCGGGGGAAAAATCGCTGTTCGTGTTGGAGGCAGGTCATTTTAGCTACCCGCAACAGGCTGCACAGCAACAGGCGTTGCTGGCGGAACTGGAGAACTTTTTCGCAGTTTTGTAGGCTTCACACCTTGGATCACTCGAAATAAAATTTCCCAAACAGCTCTTCAATCTCCGCTTCTGTAAACAATGAGCCACTCGGCAGTCTGGATTGACGCGGATTCTCTGCCTTGGGGGGCGTGATCCCCAGCATTGTTAATGCCTGCTCATGCGCAATTTTGGCGGTGGAGCGGAAGGGGTATTGAATGGCGTTAAAGGAGTAGCGTCCTGCCTGAATGCGGGTAAAGGCAATCAGTGCTTCTTCACCGTGCAAGCGGCTGAAGCTGCAATGGGTCAAGCGCCCTTGCTCAATGGCAAAGCGGCAGGAAGCATTGTCGCTGGTGGTAATCAGGAATGTGCCTGACGCTTGTTGGGTCATTGAGGTCAACAAGCCGTCCCGCAAGACGGGGTAGGGGTGGTATTCACTGCTGGGCATGGGTTGCTCGCAAGGGTTAGACACTACAGGGGCGTGATTCTAACAGTGATGCCATAACAGCTTAATGAAAAAATGATTAACGCTGGCATGTCATCATTACGTAACAATAAATAAATATGATGTGATTAACCACTGCACACAGGAGAATCACATGAGTAATTACCTGCTCATCGGGCTGGGCGGCACAGGCGGTAAAGTCCTGAAAGCATTCCGTAAAGCACTCTACGAAGAGTTTCGTGCCACTGAGCCTGCGGATGAAACCGGGGTGCAAATTAAAAGCCTCTATGTGGATTCCAGCCGTGCAGATTTGACGGGCAGTGAGTCCTGGCGTACCCAAGGTGATGTGGGCGCAGACATCAGCCTTGACGAAGAAAGCCGTTTTTCCATTACCACCAATAATCTGGCGCAACGCCTGAATGACCCTGAACACAACCCCATTACTCACCGTTACATCGGCAACCCCGCTTATTGGGGTGACATTTTCAGTTCCATGAACATCAGTGAAACCGCAGGCGGGCAAATGCGCCGTTTGGGGGTGGCCTTGTTTGAGCCGCGTGCGGTGAGTTTCGTTGAGCATGTCACGCGCATGACCAAAGCCTTGGAAGAAAAGAGCAACAAGGCACAAGTCAGCTTTCATGTATTTGCGGGCTTGGCGGGAGGAACGGGCAGTGGTTCATTCCTGCACGTCATTGCCCAGTTGCGGGCGTTGTACCGTGAATCGCAGCAATACCCGATTTACCTGTACCTGTTGCTGCCTGAACCCAATTCACCGTGGGCGCGTAACGGTGCGGCGACAAACTATTACGCAAACGGCTATGCCGCCTTGGAAGAGTTGAACGCTTATCTGGTATCTGACAGCAAAGAGGGTTTTAACAAAGGTGGCCCTTTGTTCGCCCCTATTGACCTGACCGGCAAGACCCAACGCTTTGAAAACAAGGCGCGGGGCGGTGAAACCCTGCTGAAAGACCGGCTGCAAGGCTGCTTTCTGGTGTCCAGCATCAATGAACAAAACCGCGCCTTGCCAGTGCAAGAAATCCCTGAACTGATTGCCCAATTGGTGTACCAGCGCATTTTCCTGATTGACCGCTCCATGCCCGACAAGCACCGTGCCTTGCGCGATGCGATTTCACTGGAAAATCTTGCCACCCCTGACGAGTCGAAAAAGAGCAACCCTAACGTCAAGTTGCGCAGTGTGCGCTTCCAAAGTTTTGGCATGAAGCGGGTGGTGATTCCTGAAGAGGAAATCCGCGAGCATTTTTCCGCACAATTTGCCCGCCAAGCGGCTTTGCAGATGCGTTACAACCATTGGCCGGAAACAGGCACAGCGTATCTGGCGGAACGCCGCAAGGTGTCGTTCAAGGAGTTTGTGCAGAAGGAAGACAACCGCCAGTTGTGGAAGATCAGCACGGCACAAATCAAGCTCGAAGCCGGAATATTGGACGATGAGATCAAGGCGAAACGGGCGTGGAAATCGGTACAACAAGATTGGGAAGACGTGGTTGTCCACTTGAAAAAGGCGGCGTGGGAGTTCCCGCACGAGAGTAAAAAAGACGTGCGTCTGGATATGTTGCAGGACGAATTCCAGCGGCGTTACGCGGAGACTTTCCGGGGATTGGGAGTAGAGGCTTTCTACAACACCAAGCTGGAAGACTTGGGCAAACCCGACCGCCACATTGCCGAAGTGCGTGACACGCTGGAAAGCTGGATGCTGCAAGAGTGGGAGGAGGGGCGGTCGTCTGCCACCGATCTGGAAACCTTGCTGGATGATTTGGTCGAAGATTTGGAAAGCCGTCTGCGGAATATTCCCGTCACCCGTGAAAAGCTGGCGGAAGGTGAGGCCATCACCAGCGAAAAAATTGCCGCTAACCGTGAGTTGTGGGGGCAAACCGGCTTTTTTGGGCGCACGTTCCTGAGCAAGCGCGAAAAGGTGTTTGAAGAGCAGTCTGAACTGCTGCGCGAACTTTACGAGCGCCGTACCCTGCAAATGGCGTGGCGTTTTGCTGAAACGTTCTTGTCACGCCTGATTGCCGAGTTGCGTGACAAGCTCAAACCCGACTTGGTGGAATTCCGCAATGGGTTGGATGAGGCAGTACGTTTCTTTGATAGCCGCATTGCGCAAACGGTGCAAGCGGATGATGCACCCGACACTGCCCAGGATAATGTGATTAAGTTTTACGAACCAACCAAGGTGCGTAAATTTGTCCGCACGTTGTTGGAGCAGGAAAAAGACCAAAAAGCGTGGGCGGGTGAAGTGCGCCGCCGTTTCCTTCAGGTCGTCACCGATAACCAACGCCAAGGTAAAGGCAAAGAGCGTTATTTTGCTGCCTTGGTGACGCACGGTATCCGCAATGCTGAACTCAAACGGGTGCTGGAAGATGTCAGCCGCCACAACTCCGAAGTGGCACACACCAACCAAACCGGTGAGCAAGGGCGTTTGATTGGGGTGAACATTGTTGAAAAAATGGCAGAACAGTTCTCCGATGACAAGCGTTTGCAGCAATACGTGCTGGACTTGATGCGCAGTGCGCAAACCTTCATGAAATACGATGCCAATGAGTTTGGTGGCGGGCGCGGTGCAGAAGCGGTGATGGCGGTACTATTGCCCCAATGCGCTGAAAAGGCAGAATTCCGCAAACGTCTGGCGGAGTTGTTCGTCAAGTCACAAGGCGATGGGGTTGTGCCGCATGTGATTGATACCAACCTCAGAAGCAATGAAATCACCTTGGTTGCCTTCAAATACGCTTTCCCGCTGCGTTTCTTGCAGCCCACGCATGATTTGAAGGAAAAGTATGACTACCGTTTGGCGCAAGGTTTACGGGAACGCGCCCAACTGGAAGTGCATATCGAAGACCACAAGCCGGAATTGCCTTCCCTGCTACGCCCACCACCGGGGCAACCGGGCAAGCAAATGCTGCCACTGCTGCAATTAGCGACGGCGTTGGGCTTGTTTAGCCGGGGGCAAAACCGCCAGTCGGGTCAGTGGGAACGTATTCTGGAAGTGCTGGATGAATACGGCATTCCACAAGCACATGTTTACCGCGATGAGATTGTGGCATTGCTGGAAAGCCCCAAGCCGCCCTTGATGCTGGAAGTGGGCAAGGTTCAGGAATTGCTCCGCACCACCACCGAAGCGCAGTTGGAAATTTTGCAGGATGCGGTGGAAACGGCATTGGGTAAGGAAACCTACCGCATGGCAACGGCACGGCAGGCTTTGGTGCAAGCACTCCAGCAGCAAATTCTGACCGTGCGGGATAACCGTGATGGCAATATTCACGATCCGGTTTATCACGACTTCAAGGAATCCACACGGGTTGCCATTGAACGGGTCAATTCTATTTTTTAAGCGGGGGATGCAAGATGGCAAGGAAATACGGGCGTTGTGCCAACTACGGTGAATGCACTTTGGCAGATAGCCATAAAGTCATTGATTCGACCGAAGACAACTTTGTTTGCACCGAATGCGGCAAGTCGCTACGCGCAGTGGTTGGGGGAAGTGATGGCGGCAATGGTGCAGGCGGTGGTTCAAAGCTCCCCAAGTGGCTGTTGCCGGTTGCCCTGCTGTTGTTATTGTTGCTGGGCGGTGGCTCGCTGGCGGCTTGGCAGTTGGGGATGTTTGCACCCACGCCGCCAGTAACGCAAGCCGTTGTCGATAGCACGCCTGTACCACCGCCTGTTGCGCCGGTACAGCCAGCTTCTGCCACACCCGTCACGCCACCGCCTGAACCCAAAGAGCCAAGCCCGAACATCATCTTGCGTTTGCACGGTTCCAACACCATCGGCGCAAAACTTGCCCCAGCGTTGGTAGAAGCCTTCATGAAAGAAAAAGGCTATACGGATATTGAAAAAGTCTCCCTGGCTGACCTGGAAGTGTTGCTGAAAGGCAAAAAGTCTGGCACGTCCGAGGTGGATGCGGTGGAAATCAAGGCGCATGGTTCAGGCACAGCGTTTGATGAAACGGACAAAAACAAGCAGGTCGGTTTGTTGGGTGGCTATGCAGATGTGGGCATGTCTTCCAGCCCGGTAAAAAAAGAAGTGGCAGCAAAATTTGAAGCCAAGCAGCTGGGCAACCCCGGCTCAAGGGCGCAGGAACACGTCATTGCACTGGATGGTTTGGCGGTGATCGTCAACCCCAGCAACAACCTAGATAAATTGAGTGTAGAAAATATCCGTAAAATCTTCTTGGGTGAAGTCACCGATTGGGCACAAGTGGGGGGCAAGGCGGGGGCGATCAAACGGTATTCCCGCGACCAACAATCTGGCACTTACGACACGTTCAAACATTTGGTGTTATCCGGCCAGAAACTGGAATGTGACCAACAGGCTAATCTGACGTGTTTTGAGGACAGCAAAGAACTCTCTTCCCACGTTGCCAGCGACCTGAACGGGATTGGCTTTATCGGTTTGAATTACATCGGTACTGCCAAAGCCTTGAAAGTGAGTATGGGGGAGGGCGTGAATGCGCTTGCCCCAACCCGGTTTACGGTCAAGACGGAGGATTACCCCTTGGGTCGCCGTCTGTTCCTGTACCAAACTAACCAGCCTACGCCACTGGCAGCGGAGTTTATCCAGTTTGCGCTGGGTGATGCAGGCCAAAAAGTGGTGAGTGATGTGGGCTTGGTGGAGGTGGCGATTAACGAAGAAGCATCAGCGGAATCCACCGCAACGGTTGATGACGACAAGAAACGTTTGCTGGATGACCCGAAAATTCCTAAAGCCTATAAAGATTTGATCCGTCATGCTGATCGTCAGGATACACCCGTGAATTTCCGGTTCCAGTCGGGTGCGTCGGCGTTGGATAATCGGGCGTTCCGTGATGTGGGGCGTTTGTCAGAGAAGCTGGGTAAGCCGGAGTTTGACGGGGCGAAGCTGATTCTGGTGGGGTTTGCCGACCCCAAGGGTGATGAGGCGAAAAACCTGGAGCTATCCAAGCAACGTGCTATTCAAGTAAAGGGTGAGTTGGACGCTGAAGGGATTGCGGTTGAAACCGCTACCGGGTTTGGTGAGGAGCCGTCTTTGCTGCTTGACCCGCGTGAAGAAGAGCCGGAGAGTTTGGCGAAAAATCGACGGGTGGAGGTGTGGTTGCAACGTAAGCAGTAATACTATTGCAACATCGCTCCCTTAGCATTATGCCTTAAATGGATGTTGGCATAATGGTAGGTTGGTTCACATGCAACGCGAATATCACCGCTGGTACAGCTCCCGGATGGGACGCACGATGGAATTGCTGGTGTTCGGCCACGCGGGGGCGAAAGTGCTGGTGTTCCCTACCCGTGACGGGCGGTTCTACGAATACGAAAAGCTGCGTATCGTCCACCAGCTTGCGCACAAGATCAACGCGGGGTATCTGCAACTGTTTTGCGTGGACAGTGTTGACCACGACGCGCTGTACTGTTTCTGGAAACACCCAGCAGAGCGCATCCGTCACCACATCCGTTTTGAGGAATACATCCTGCATGAGGTGATGCCGTTCATGCGCCACAAGAACCCGCATCCCTGCACCATTGCGCACGGGTGCAGCTTGGGGGCGTTCCATGCCGCCAACATTGCCTTCCGCCATCCGCATCTGTTTCAGAAACTGAGCGCGTTTTCCGGGCGTTACGATCTGACCCTGTCGGTGGAGGGTTTCGCCGACCTGTTTAGTGGCTATTACGACGACAATATCTATTTCCACACACCGACACATTTTTTACCGAATTTGCATTGCGAGTGGCGTTTGCACCATTTGCGCAATATGGACATCGTGCTGGTGATCGGCAGGGAAGACCCGTTTTTGGGCAATAACCACCATCTGAGCCAGATATTGCACAGCAAGGGTATTCGCCACCAGTTGCACGAGTGGGGGGAGCGGGCGCACAAGGGGTATTATTGGCGGCGCATGGCTCCGTTGTATGTGTAGATTTTACTGGAAAACCCATGACTGATTGTTACCGTCGCCTTGATGTCAACGTATCAAGGATACCAATCAGTGCTTGTGCGCCCGTATCCATGAACGCTTCCCGACTGCCAATTTGCACAAGGTGTGTGAATCATTAATACCAGCAGGATCAGGGCGTTACAGCAGGTGAACCACCCGCAACCGATGCTTCATAAATGCTTCGCCAGTCTGTAACAAAACTGTTGTATACCACAGGCTGCCAAAACCATAACGTGGAGCATTCTGATGAAAGCCAAGCATTCCTTCCTGTTCAGTGCGTGCATTACCGCCTTGGGGTTGATGAGCGGCTGTAATGATAGTGATACCGCCAATACCAGCGGTACAACCAGCACCAGCCTGCGTATCCTGCACATCAACGACCACCACTCACACCTGCAAGCCAACCCTCCCACGACCTTGACCTTGGCAGGTGCTGCAACAGGGGTCAGGACTGGCGGCTTTCCCAATGTGGTCGCCAAAATTAATGAACTGTCCGCAGGCAACAGCAATGTGTTGAAGCTGCACGCAGGCGACGCCATCACCGGCGACCTGTATTTCTCACTGTTCAAGGGGCAGGCAGACGCTGACCAGATGAACCAGGTGTGCTTTGACGCCTTCACCCTCGGCAACCACGAGTTTGACGAAGGCGATGCCGGGCTGAAAAAATTCCTCGATTTCCTCAAGGGCGGTTCCTGCAAGACCGACGTGCTGTCCGCCAACGTACAGCCGAAGGTGGGTACGTCGCCACTGACGCCAACTTCCGCCACTGACTACATCAAGCCTTACACCATCAAGGAAGTAAGTGGCGAAAAATATGGCATCATCGGCATTACCATCGCGGGCAAGACCAAAAACTCCTCCAGCCCGGATGCCACCACCACTTTCGCTGATGAAACCACCACAGCACAGAAGTACATCGATGAACTGACCGGCAAAGGCGTCAACAAGATCATCCTGCTGACCCACCAGGGCTACGGCAACGACCTGACCATGGCGGCCAAGCTCAAGGGCGTGGACGTGATCGTCGGCGGCGATTCCCACACCCTGCTGGGCGACGGCTTCAAGGCATTCGGCCTGTCACCGCTGGGATCGTACCCGACAAAAACCACCGACAATAGCGGCAAGCAGGTGTGCGTGGTGCAAGCTTCACAATACAGCGACATCGTGGGCGAGCTGAACGTGTCATTTGATGCGCAGGGCAATGTCACCGCTTGCGCCGGTACGCCACACCTGCTGCTGGCCAATAGTTTCACCCGCAAGAACGCCAGCGGCGCAACGGTGGAACTGACTGGTGCTGAACGTGATGCCGTGCTGAAAGTGGTGGCTGATGCGCCGGAACTTTCCGTAGTGACACCGGACAGCAAGGCGCAAACCAACCTTGACAGCTATTCCCAGCAAGTGGACAGCATGAAGCAGACCGTGATCGGCTCAGCGGCAGAAACCCTGTGCCTGGAGCGCATCCCGAATGGTGGAACCAGCAAGACCGCAGGCTGCAAGGAGGCCACCAAATCCCACGGCAGCGACATTTCCAACATCGTCGCCAAAGGCTTCCTGGAAATGAGCCTGACTTCTGACATCTGCATCCAGAACGGCGGCGGCGTGCGCATTGACGTAGCGGCAGGTCCGATCACCATCGGCACGGCCTATACCTTGCTGCCGTTCGCCAACACCCTGACCGAAATCAGCATGACCGGGCAGGAAATCATCAATGTGCTGGAAGACGCGATGGCGTTTGCGCTGGATGCCAGCGGCTCCACCGGCGCTTACCCTTATGCGGCTGGCTTGCGCTGGGATGTTGACCTGTCCAAGGCCAAAGGCAGCCGCATCAGCAAGGTGGAAATCAACTCGCGGGTCAAGGGCACGTGGGCAGCGATTGAACCAAGCAAAACCTACAAGGTTGTGACCAACAACTTCTTGGCCAAGGGTTCGGATGGTTACACCACCTTCAAGAACATCCCGGATAGCCGCAAGGTTGATACCTACCTCGATTATGCACAATCGTTCATGGATTATGTGCGCCGCGAAACTGCCGCAGGCCGCAGCATTGTCAAACTGCCGGTGGAGGAATACAGCACCCAGCAGTTCATCGACAAGGATGGTGTATTGCAGTAAGGGCAGCATAACCAGGGTAACAAAAAAGGCTGCCACTGGCAGCCTTTTTTATTGGGGTGGGGATGGGTCAGAACGCCAGTGTCCAGCCTGCTTTTCTGGTTTGGCTGGCGGTGTAGGTCACCTGATGCACCACAATGCCCTCCGGTGTCCTGAGCAGGATGTTGCCGCCGGTGTTGGTGAGGGTGAGGGGGCTTGCCAGAGGGATACGCAAGGTTGCGCCCGCCTCCATATTGCCTTCCAAGGTTTGGTGTTTGTCGCCATTGCTGAGTTGCCAGCCTTCCAGGGCCAGAGTGGTGGCGGAAGTGTTGAGCAGGGTGACGCTTTCCTTGCCGGTATCGTGCCCTTCCGGGTTGGGCAGGGCAGCAATGATACGCAGGGCATCGCGGGCAACGCTGGGTGGGTGTGGGGCTGGTGTCGGGTTGACCTGCGGGTCAGGCAGGATGATCAGATCTTCCGGCTGGTATACCATGCGCAAGCTGTTTCTACTGCCGATCACCACATCGTGCATGTTGCCGATTTCGCGGTTGGGCAGGATCATACGGTCATCGCGGTTAATGACATCCTGGCGCAGCCACGAGTCAAGCTGGTCAAGGTTGCTGTAGCCTGCTGCAAAGTAGTCGACTAGGCGGCGGAACAGCTTGGGCCACATCACCAGGGTTTCGAGGCTGTCGCGGTCATTGACGGTGACATCCGTGCCGATGGGAATGGCATCAGCCCACAGGTTGCCGGTTTGTGTGCGGCTTGCCAGCACCAGTTCGCGCAGGGGTTCGCGCAAAGTGGCGGGCAGGCTGGTGTAAAAAGCCGGGTAAGCCAAACCTTTGCCCAACAATTCTGCGTTCAGGCTGGTCAGCATCCGCCCAGCTTCCAGCCACAGCGCTGTGCCATCCGCTTCCGGGGTGTCGCCAGCGAAGGCGAAGCACACCAGCCGCCCGTGGGAGTCCACGCCATTGACGGCGATATGACCACGTACCGGATGGTTCCAGACTGATTGCACCTTGTTGGGCGCATCCGGCCAGAAGGTCACTGCGCCAAACCCGCAGGCTGCCAGCAAGGCGTCGCGGGCGGCATTGGCCCAGGCTAGGTGCTGGTGCATGTCGCCGAAATGGGTTTCCAGCGCGTCAATACCCTCTAGGCGCAGGCTGGTCATGTGGCGTTTGTTGAATTTGGGAGCCGTACCGCCGCTGGGGATGCTGTTGATCAGTTGTAGGTTGTCCGGGCGGAACCGCAGGGTGTCGCCGTCCGGTTCCGGGCCATTACGGGGCGTATCGGGGTAAAAGATGTGGTATTCGCCTTTGATGAGGAGGTAGGACATGTGCTTGTCTCCGGGATAGTGGTGGTGGAAGCTACTGTATACATTTTTTGCTTTACAGGATGATGAAGGCGGAGGGTTTGCCCCGGATTATTGCGGTGTCCACTTCTCCTGCACGATTTGAAACAGTTCTGTCACACATAACCATTACCATCCCGGTTCGACCAAGGATCGTTTTAATTCCCACCCCTGAGAATGAGAGGAATCTGATGGCTTACGAAGACAATCTGGATATGGACTTGAGTCAGGACTGGCTGCAAGCGGAACTGGATGACACGCTGGACGATATGTTCGAGATGGAGTTCAACGAACCCATGCTCAGCCTGGAACTGCGCAAGCTGTACAAGCGCCAGCACCCCGATACGCTGGACAACCGTGTTTATTACCGCAACCTGCTGCGCCTCCAGTCCGAACTGATCAAGTTGCAATACTGGGTGGAACAGACCAAAGCCAAAGTGCTGATCATCTGCGAAGGGCGCGATGCCGCAGGCAAGGGAGGCGTGATCAAGCGCATCACCCAGCGCCTGAACCCGCGCGTCGCCCGTGTGGTGGCCTTGCAGAAACCCAGTGACCGCGAACTGACCCAGTGGTATTTCCAGCGCTATGTACCGCACCTGCCTTCCGGCGGCGAACTCGTGCTGTTTGACCGCTCTTGGTACAACCGCGCCGGGGTTGAGCGGGTGATGGGGTTTGCCAGCGAAGAGCAGGTGGAACAGTTTTTCCAGGACGTGCCGGAATTTGAGCGGATGCTGGTGCGTTCCGGCATCATCGTGCTGAAATACTGGTTCTCGATCACCGACGAAGAACAGCAATTGCGCTTCCTGATGCGCATCCACGACCCAATGAAGCAGTGGAAACTTAGCCCGATGGACTTGCAGTCCCGTGTGCGCTGGGAACAATACACCAAGGCCAAGGAAGAGATGTTCGAGCGTACCAATATCCCGGAAGCGCCCTGGTACATCGTCGAGGGCAACGACAAGAAGCGCGAACGCCTCAACTGCATTGAGCATATCCTGACAAAAATCCCGTACCGGGATATTCCGACCGAGAAAATCGACTTGCCTGAGCGGGTGTTCGACCCCAATTATGAGCGGCGCGTTCTGCCGGACGAGTTGTACGTGCCGAAAATCTATTGAAGAAAATCCCCCTCAATCCTAATGCCAATCAGCTTAACTGACTGGCATTAGGGCGGGGGAGGATTTTCTTCCCCGCTTACCTGAGGATATTGCCCAGATGGAGCAGGCGGGTTTCGCCGTTGTTGTCCTTGACGCCATCGTTATCGTTGACGATCAGTACATCACCGTTGGCGAGTACCGCTGACCCCTCGATCTTCTCCATCACCGGGCTGCCGGTGGCTTTCAGGTCAGGCAGGATGTCACGCACCAGTGTCTTGGCGACAGTAGCGTTGGCTGCTACGCCGTTGGTGTCGATGCGGTACAGGCGCTTGATGGCGGCATCCGGCCCACCCTGGTTGTCACGCTCGACCACCAGGAATTGCCCGTTGCCCAGTGAAGTCAGGTCAGACAATCCCACCCAGCCCCCGTTTTTGGAAGCGACCGCATCCAGTGGATAGAACAGGAAGCTCCAGGTTTTGCTGGCAGTGTCGTAAACGCCGATGCGCGGATTGGTTTCCTTGTTCCAGGCACGCTGGAACGCGACGTAGACGCGCCCGTTGTATTCGGCTACGCCTTCAAAGCCGAATCGGATCTGCTTGCTATTGAGGTCGGCTGGCAGTGGGATGGCTTGCTGGATAATGCCGTTGGCATCGGTTTTGAGCAGCAGGTTGGCGCTGTTGACCGGGCGGGCGGCTTCGCCGACTGTGCCAGCACCTTCGGAGGCAATCCAGAAACCGCCATCGCTGGCCACTGCCACGCCTTCGGGGTCAAGGTTGACGCTCTTGTCGGTATTGAGCATAGCTTTCAGGTCTGTGGAATCAAACACATCCTTGCGGGTGTCGCTATTCGCTTTGGCAGCAGCATCGACGGTCGCAACCGGTAGGTTTGCCAGTACATTATTCAGGTCGCTGATTTTAGCGGCAACGCTCAGTTTGGCGGGCTTGCTGGAAACATCCAGCTTGAAGATGCGGTTTTGCTGGTAAACGCTGTCTTCGATGGCGTAAACCGTGTTGTTGTCATTCGGCGCAGCCGCGAGACCGGACATTGCACCCCATGCTATCGGGTTGCCGCTGGCATCACTACCCGAAATGACAGTCGGGTAAGTAGCTGCCTTGTCTTCGTAGCGGTAGATGTTGACCACGGAACGGATGATGTCGTCACGCGAATCCACTTCGCTGGCGGCAACCAGCAGGTTGCGGGACGGGATTGCCAACACGCCTTCCGGCCCTGCACCAGCAGGAAGCACCTGTTTCAATACCGGCTTGCTGGGTGTGGAGGCGTCATAGACGAAGACGGTATTGGAACGCTCGGAAGCCACGAACAGGAACTTGTTGCCGCCGAAGGTGCCGGATTCGGCATTTTCCGGCTCATTACCCTTGTTCTTGGAGCGGCCATCCGGGTAATGCCCCATGCGGATGGCCTGGTGTTCCATGCTGTTGCCTGCGGTAAACACCACGCTGCCCTTGGTGTTGAATACAGTGAAACCACGGCTGCCCCCCAGCCAGTCGCCCTCGTCGGCGGTGGCGAACAGGTCGTTGGAAAGCCAGGTGACGCCATCCGGTTCGCGTGCTATGGCGTTTAGTGTGCCGTCGGTGGTGATCAAGGCAGGTGCCTCTTCTTTGACATCAATCTTGTCGAGGTCAACTGTCCCGGCGGTGAAGTGTGTGCTGATCTTGCCGTCAACAAGGTTGACCAGCACAATGTGGTTGTTTTCCTGCAAGGTGACGACGGCAACGTTGTTGCTGTTGATGTCCACGTATTCCGGCTCCGGGTCGCCGGGGGCGACGGCGGTAATGCCGCTCAGGTCAACCTTACGGGCTTTCCAGGTGGAGGGTTCGCCCTTGAGGTCGATGATCATCAGGTAGCCTGCTGGAGACTGGGGGATCGCGCCGTCATTCACCGATTCATCGCGTTCGTTTTCGATGACGACTGCGGCATAAGCACCATCCGGGCTGATGGCGACGGAATCCGGTTGCCCGCCCATGTCAACCGAGGCAATCACGGTTTTGCTGCCCATGCTGACCACATCCAGCTTGCCGCTGGCGTTGATGAAGTCGGCGGAGGTATTGACGCCTACCAGTGCGTAGTTGCCAGTGACAGCGACGGAAGTGGGTTCGCCGCTCATTTTCAGCCTGCCTGCCGCTTTGGGTTTAGCTGGGTCGGTGATGTCCACGAAACCAACCGATTTACTGGGGCTATCAGTGTAGACCAGCATCATGCCGTCGCTGCTGGATGCCACGATTTCGGCGGCAGTTGTGTCCTTGACGTTGCAGTCGGCATCCAGTTGGGTACAGACCGGGAAGGAGGCGATGCGATTAAAGTTTGAATGGGTGGTGCTTCCGCTGCTGTTGCTGGTGAGATTGGCATTACTGTTGTTGTCGTTACAGCCACTCAGACCAATGGCAACGGCTAGGGTGAGGGTACAGGCTTTGAAGGTGGTTGGCAGGCGCATCAGGGACTCCATAATAAATAGTAATAGTGCAGGTATTGTCGGTAGTGAAGATGACGTTTTTCTGGCAAAACCATGACAACTGCGTGAATAAACGTTATACGGGGAAATGGGTGCTGTACCAGTAAAAACCTTGTCATTACCCGCTTGTAACACAACTGACATATCTGCTGGGCTAGTATTGATCAGGTTGCGCGGCAAACCTCGCCCTTCAGGGCGGGGAGGATAGCGCGGGAGGCAAAGCCTCCCTATGTTCGGAGTGTGTTTAGTGGGGTATCTGCTGCTGTTTACCAATGCCGAAACCGCCACTGTTAATCTATAATGGGCTTATGCAACGATTACAAGCCTTCCAATACGAACTCATGC
>CAYQTB010000002.1:0-13770 GCA_964420315.1 uncultured Thiothrix sp.
TGCCGCTTAGCTCCCGTAGGAATCCCCTTCCTTTAGGGAGGGGAGGATGTCAACACACCTACTGCCAGATTATAGTAAGTTATGGCGCTTGAGCTTAGTACGCAATGTAGCACGGTTAATACCCATGCACTGCGCTGCCTTAGACTGGTTGTTATGCGTATAACGCATCATGATTTCCAGCATAGGGCGCTCAACTTCATCCAACACCAAACGATAAATGTTTGACGCCTCATGATCACCCAGCGTATCCAGATAATCCTGTAAAGTACGAGCAACCGTTTCAGACAAAGAAGCGTCCAGACCGGCACGAGAAGATGTATTCGTCATATTGATGCAACCTTTTTAGTATTTGTCGGCACGATTCTACACAATGTTTTATTAACCGTAGCCAACTGCTTTTCAGGAGTCGTGATCGCCAAATTCCCTTTAATAACTTGTATCGGAGGTGATTCGATCCAGATACCACCTAAATGCTTCCGTGCAATGCGGATATCCGTATCCGCTCCATATAAGTCGTACATAGCCCCAATGTGATCCAAAACGACTCAACACTTCCCATAGACACTGGGTTGTGCAAAAAGTTTTCTCAAATTTAGAAAAATTTTGCACATCCCAGTAGATCGTTGGTTAACCCCAAGTCACTCGACCAATTACTGGCTATCGGCATGCGCGAAAACTGGAATGGTTTTTCATACACAAACCACCCAAGTAAACGCATATCCTGAATAAAAGAATACCACAGAGTGAAATCTATCCAGTAGGTTGAGTAGACAAACGGTAGTTTACCACAGAAAAACGGCGAAGATTTAACACCTAGAAAATGCACTGGCACGCCAAGAATAGATTAAAAAACAATCAACACAAACACCATTCCTCAAGCATCCGCTGGAGCAGGAATAGTCGCTTTTGCCAGCTTCCCCCCGGTACGCAGAATATTCTCCACCTCTCGGAAACACTCTGCCTTGCCCCCCTCAAGCACCAACACATCATCGGCTTGCAAGGAAGTATCAGCGGAAGGCTCTTCACCACGAATATCACCACGCCGCAGTGCTTTAATGCATACCGCAAAACGTTCCAACTCTAGCGCTGCAATCCGTTTACCCGTAGCATAATCCCCCTCTCGTAACCTAACGGTGTGCAAAAACGCCTCGGTTTTCTTGCCCACTTGCAAGCTATTATCGCGCTCACCGTGGTAATAACTGTGCAAGGCACGGTAACTGTCACGGCGTATTTTTTCCGTCATTTGAAACACTTCATCGGGGCTGAATCCGAGTTGCTCCACAATGCGCTGGGTAATCATCAGAGTGGCTTCTAACGTTTCCGGTAACACACTGGTTGCGCCCAAGCGTATCAAGGTTTGCAGGTGACGTTCATCACGGGTACGCACCAATACCGGAATATCAGGGTGCTTAAGACGCACTGCCTCAATGACACGTTTGGCGACCTCGACCTCTATCACCGTAATCACCACCATACGGGCGCGTTCCAAACCCGCCGCGATCAAGATTTCCGGGCGAGTTGCATCAGCATAATGCACCGGATCGCCTGCCTCCCACGTCCTTTCCACAATGCTAGGGTCAAGATCCAGCGCAATATACGGCACACCTTGTTCCTGCAAAAAACGGGCAATATTCTGCCCCATCCGGCGATAACCGCAGAGAATGACATGACTTTCCACCTCATTGACGGCGCTACTGACTTCTTCTGCCTCTTTAAAACGCTGGTGCGCATAAGTATCCGCCAACAGAACATTCGTAATCTTCTCGTTATAGCGAATCAACAACGGCGCAATCGCCATACTGATCACAATCGCAGCCAAGGTCGTTTGCGCTTCACTCGATGACATCACCTCATTGCTTAACGCCAAAGCCAGCAAGGCAAACCCAAACTCGCCCCCTTGTGCCAACACCAGCCCCGTGCGCAACGAAGTCGCATTATTTTTCACAAAAAACCGGGTTAGCACCGCAATCAGCAAGCCTTTGCCCACAATCAAGCCTAATACCAGCAGCAATACCGGCAGCCACAATGAAGGCAGGATAGCGAGATCCAACTTCGTCCCCACCGTGATGAAAAAGATACCCATCAAAATATCGCGGAAAGGTCGTATTTCACTTTCTATCTGGTGCTTGTACTCGGTTTCACTCAGCAACATCCCGGCTAAAAACGCCCCCAGAGCCAATGACAAACTCATGGATTGCGTCAACCAAGCCGCAGTCAGAGCCACCAACAGTACAGTAATATTGAACAACTCGACCGAGTCGGTACGCGAAACATATTGAAACAATGGGCGCAAGGTATAACGCCCAATCAGTAACATACCAAAAAACAATACCCCGCCCATGATCACGTAAAATAGTAATTGGAGCGTATTTATCTCCAACTCAGCACCACCAGCCATCAGTGGAATCATGACCAAAAAGGGAACGACTGCGATGTCTTGAAACAATAAAATCCCTAAGGCTGACTGCCCGTGCGGCGCTCGCATTTCCGCCTGATCCGTCAATTGCTTAACCACAATTGCTGTCGACGACATCGCCATCGCGCCACCAGCCACCAAAGCACTTTGCCAAGACACGCCAAAGTAGGACAAAATCGTCACGCCTGATAAGGTAGAAATCAATACTTGTAAACCGCCCAAGCCGATGATCGTGGTGCGCATCGCCATGAATTGTTTCAGTGAAAATTCCAGCCCAATCGCGAACAGCAGGAAAACCACCCCCACTTCGCCCATGAATTCAAGGCTTTCATTTTCTGGGATAAACGCCAGACCATGCCCCCCCATGACGATGCCTACCAATAGGTAGCCAAGAATCGGTGGTAAATGTAAAGTACGAAATGCAGCAACTGCACCAACGGACACGACCAGCAATAACAAGATGCTTTCTAAGAGTCCAGCCCCGTGTTGTAATGTTTCATGCTCAGCCAAAGAACGAATCCCCTACAATGTCATAACCAAAAGTTGTTAAATTGCTTTGTTGAGTATACGGGGTTCTGACCCTATACACACGGTATCGGTTCAGTTCTTATCGAAATTCAAGTGCAATCATTCATGAAAAGAATCGCGAACAGGTCGTCATTAATAAGCTATCTATGGGTAGCGCCCATCACTATTTGGTGTTTACCGTTAGCGGTATTGGCAAAATGGACTGGCGGTGGTTACGCCCTACATACCGGTGTCTTAGAAATTTGGGGCGGCGCAGTCGGGCGGTGGTTAGCGCGTGGCATTCCCTTTCTCGGTGCGGTAAATGCCATTACTGTCGGGCATTGCGTTGCCGGTGTTTCCCCCCAACACTTGCACAGCAGTCGAGTGCATGAACGGGTGCATGTGGAACAATTCGAGCGCTGGGGTTGCTTATTTCCCTTCGTGTATTTTATCGCCGGGATACGGGCGCAACAACGCGGCGGCAGCTTCTATTGGGATAACCCTTATGAAATCGAAGCCCGCGCCAGAGCCGCCGCCGCAACAGGGAAGTATTAGTACATGGATATTATTTTTCGGGAATATGGCGCAATCATCCGCCAGAAATGGGGTTGGTTTGTCGTCATTATGATCGGTATTACCGGCGGTGCGGGGCTGGAGCTATTGGTACCGCTGTATTACAAAGAAATTGCCAATGGCTTGTCCAAAACCTTCACAGAGGATACGCACCACACACTGCTGCAAAATCTGATCTACATCGCCATGACTTACGGCGTTATTTGGCTGAGTTGGCGAGCACTGGAACTGGGCATGATCAAGTTTCAAAGCTGGGGGCTAAACAAACTCGATAAACGCTGTTTTGATGTGCTGGTAAAACAACGTGCCCACTTTTTCGAGAACAATTTTGCGGGCAGCTTGGTCAAGCAAGCCAACCGTTTCATCAAAGCGTTTGAAACGATTATCGACTGGATGATTTTTCAGTTTTACGGCAATTTGCTGCAAATCACGCTCGCCTTCATTATTTTTTACCAGCAACAACCCATGTTTGCGCTGTATTTTCTGATTTGGGTTGCCATCTTTTTGGGCTGGAGCGGTGGCTTTCTGGTGTGGAAATTGAAATTCGACCTGCGTGTTGCGGCGATGGATTCCAAACTTGGCGGCGCGTACGCCGATGGCATTAGCAATATTGCCATTGTCAAAAGCTTTGCATTGGAACAACAGGAACGTGCGAATATCAGCGCACTGGCGGATGAATCCTACCGCGCCCGCAATGTCGCTTGGTTATTGACCTTTATCTCGTTTGCCGTGCAAAGTACGCTGGTTTTCGGCATTGAATTGCTACTGATTTACTGGATGATCGGCGAATGGCAAAACGGCGTATTCGAGATCGGTGAATTTGTGTTGTTTCAGACCGTGTTACTCATCCTGATCAAACACTTGTGGGATTTTGGGATGAATTTCCGGCGTTTTTTCAGCGTGTTGGCGGATGCTCGTGAAATGGCGGACGTTTTCCGGCAAACCGATTTGGAAGAAGATCATGCGAATATGCCAACCCACACCATTACGCAAGGTGACATTCGTTTCGAGCAACTGGGGTTTGCGTACGGCAAAGCGGATAAGCCGGTCGGCTTGTTTAACGGTTTCAACCTGCACATCCGACCCGGTGAAAAAGTGGCATTGGTGGGGCATTCTGGCTCAGGTAAAACCTCGCTGACCAAATTACTGTTTCGTTTTGTTGACCCGCAGCAAGGTAGAATTTTGTTCGATGGCGTGGACGCTACGGAATTTTCATTGGCTTCATTACGCTCACAAATTTCGCTGGTTCCGCAGCAACCGGATCTGTTTCACCGCAGTATCCGCGATAATATTGCACTGGGCAAAAACATCCCCGATGAGGCGTTGCGTGAAGTCGCCTGCAAAGCCCGTGCGTTGGATTTCATCGAGAAACTGCCGCAAGGCTTTGACACGCTGGTGGGCGAACGCGGTGTGAAATTATCCGGCGGTGAAAAACAACGCATTGCGATTGCCCGCGCTTTCCTGGAAGATGCGCCCATTGTAGTGCTGGATGAAGCCACCAGCGCCTTGGATTCACTCACCGAACAGCAAATTCAAGTCGCTATTTTCGAGCTGATCGAGCGAAAAACCGCGATTGTGATTGCGCACCGGCTGGCAACCATTCTGCGCATGGACAGAATCATTGTGTTGGAAAATGGCGAGATTATCGAACAAGGTACGCACAGCGAATTGCTGGCACTGCGCGGCAAATACTTTGAGATGTGGCAACACCAAAGTGGGGAGTTCCTGTAACGCAAAAAGGCTGACGTCAAGTCAGCCTTTTTAAATGAGATGGCGCATCCGGAAGGATTCGAACCTCCGACCACCTGGTTCGTAGCCAGGTACTCTATCCAACTGAGCTACGGATGCGCTGGAAGAGGTGCGCATTATGCTAACTTGTTCAGAATCGGTCAAGCAAAATTTCAGAAAAGTTTACCTATCGGGTATCTTTTTTCCTTGCTTAACCGATTACTGCTAAACTCTCTTGCTTAATCCAGCAGCCCCGACGAGCCATGAGCAAAGAACAGCAACATACCCCGATGATGCAGCAGTATTTCCGCATCAAAGCGGAATACCCCGACATCCTCCTGTTTTACCGCATGGGGGATTTTTATGAGTTGTTCATGGACGACGCAAAAAAAGCCGCTGCCTTGCTCGACATTACCCTCACCGCACGCGGCTCTTCCGCCGGGGAACCGATTGCGATGGCAGGTGTGCCTTACCACGCGGTCGAACAATACCTCGCCAAACTGCTGAAAGTCGGCGAATCCGTCGCCATTTGCGAGCAAGTCGGCGACCCCGCCAAATCCAAAGGTCCAGTCGAACGCAAAATCACCCGCCTGCTCACCCCTGGCACTGTCACCGACGACTACCTCCTCGACGACTGCCGCGATAACCTCCTCGTCGCCATCCACCGACGTGTTCCCTTCGACGCCGCTCAGGGAACGAATGCTGCAACGTCCACCCGCTCCCTGGGCGCAGCCGAAGGGTACGGCATCGCTGCCATCGACCTCAGCACCGGACGTTTCAGCGTGCAACAAGCCGATTCCGACACCACCCTGCACAACGAAATCGAACGCCTGCAACCCGCTGAAATCCTGCACGACGAAGACTGGAAACCCGCCTGCGCTCGCAATCGCCTTTCCACCCCGCGCCCGCAATGGCACTTCGACCTTGACACCGCCAAACGCCTACTGCTACGTCAATTCGGGGTACACGATCTCGACGGTTTCGGCTGCAATCACCTGCCACTCGCGATTGCCGCTGCGGGCGCATTGCTCAATTACGTGCAAGAAACTCAGCGCACCGCCCTGCCCCACATCAACAGCCTGACGGTGGAACTCAGCGACGAAGGCATCATTCTCGACGCTGCCAGCCGCCGCAATCTAGAACTCGAATACAGCATCAGCGGTGAACACAAAAACACCCTGATCTCAGTGATCGACAAAACCGCCACCAGCATGGGCAGCCGCCTACTCCGCCGCTGGCTTAACAAGCCGTTGCGTGACCGTTCCACCCTGCGCAATCGCCACCAAGCCGTCGGCGCATTGCTCGACCAATACCGCTACGAAGCTCTGCTAGAAACCTTACGCGGCATCGGCGACATCGAACGCATCGCCAGCCGCATCGCGCTAGGCTCAGCACGTCCGCGTGACCTGTCCACCCTGCGTAGTTCATTGCACGTATTGCCGCGCATTCACGGTTTGATCGACATCATCGACAATCCTCATATCCAGCAGTTACAAAGCAACATCGACCTGCACATGGAACTGCGTCACCTGCTGGATTCCGCCATCATCGACAACCCGCCCGTGGTCATCCGTGATGGTGGCGTAATCGCTTCCGGTTTCGATGCCGAACTCGATGAGTTGCGCAACTTAAGCGAAAACGCCGATCAATACCTGCTCGATCTCGAAGCCCGCGAAAAAGTCCGCACCGGCATCAACAACCTCAAAGTCGCCTACAACCGCGTCCACGGCTACTACGTCGAAATTCCGCAAAGCCAGTTGAGCCGGATTCCCGCTGACTACATCCGCCGTCAGACCCTTAAAGGCGTGGAACGCTTCATTTTGCCCGAACTGAAAAAGTTTGAAGACAAGGTACTCTCCGCCCGTGAACGCGCCCTTGCCCGCGAAAAAGCCATTTACGACAACCTGTTACGCGACTTACTGGAACACTTAAACCCCATTCGCAACACCGCGCAAGCCATCGCCGAACTCGATGTATTGAGCAATTTCGCCGAACGCGCCAACACCCTGAATTACAACTGCCCTGCACTGGTCGATGGTGCAGGTATTCAAATCGAAGGCGGACGGCATCCGGTAGTCGAACACACCCTCGATAACCCCTTCGTGCCAAATGACCTGTACATGGATTCTCGCCGCCGCATGTTGATGATCACCGGCCCGAATATGGGCGGAAAATCCACCTATATGCGCCAAGTCGCGCTGATCGTGTTACTGGCGCACATTGGCAGCTACGTCCCTGCACAAACCGCCCGCCTCGGTAATATAGACCGCATTTTCACCCGTATTGGCGCACACGATGACCTAAGCACTGGGCGTTCCACCTTCATGGTCGAAATGACCGAAGCTGCCAATATTCTCAACAATGCGACTGCTCACAGTTTAGTATTAATGGACGAAATCGGACGCGGAACCAGCACCTTCGACGGTTTGTCACTGGCATGGGCAATTGCGGAATTTCTGGCTCGTGACCGCAAAGCTTTCACCCTGTTCGCTACCCACTATTTCGAGCTAACCTCCCTCGCCGAACAAATCAGCACCATTGCGAACGTGCATATCGACGCAGTGGAACATGGCGACAAAATCGTGTTTTTACACGCGGTGAAAGAAGGCCCCGCCAACCAAAGCTATGGTTTGCAAGTGGCGCAACTGGCAGGCGTACCCAAAGGGGTGATTGCACAAGCGAAAAAGAAACTGGTATCACTGGAAAAACATAGCCAGCAAGCCCCACAACCAGGACAAACCCTGCCGCTAATGTTTGGCACACCCGCTGAATCGAAAGATGAAATCGCCGAAAAAGTGAAAGCGGCACTTGCTGCCGTAGACCCGGATGAACTCACCCCACGCCAAGCGTTAGACGAGTTGTATCGGTTAAGGAAACTACTGAAATAACGTAATTGTTCACAGCCTTCTAAAAGAACCTCACCCCCTCTCCTTGACCGGGGGTGAGGTTCTTCATCGGGATGGGGGGAATTCTTCCCCCTTACTTCGCCGCTGCGGCTTTCGCGTCATCCAACATTTTGGCTAACTGATCCGCCGGGCGATACCCTGGAATCATCGTGCCATCCAATGTCAGCAACGCGGGTGTACCATTCACACCCAACTTTTGCCCCAGTTCAAACTGCTCACCGACAGGGTTAGTGCATTCTTTATCGGGTAACACTTTGCCGTCATTTTTCACCTGATCCATCGCGGCTGGCTTATCATCCGCACACCAAATGTTTACCATCTTTTTGTAAGCCGGTGAACCCACGCCTGCACGCGGATACGCCAAATAGCGCACGGTCACGCCTTTTTCATTCAGTGCTGGAACCTCTTTATGCAATTTCACACAAAATGGGCAGTCAACGTCAGTGAACGCATACAGTACGTGCTTTTCTTCGCCCTTAGCTTTGAACTCAATGCTTTTGCCCGCGTCAATGGTTTTGACAATAGCCACCCGATCAGCAGCACGCGATGCTTCCGTCAGGCTGGTTTTGTTTTGTGCATCAATCAAATCGCCAACAAATACGTAACGCGCATCGCCGCTCACGTAAATGATTTCGCCGCCAAATTTGGCCTCAAACATGCCCGCTATGGGAGTCGCCTTTAACGAGTCAGGGGCGCTGCCACCAAACATGGGCTTCATTTTATCGCCCAGATCCGCAGGCACACCGTCAGCCATTGCCCCGGTTGTTGCGAGCGCAACACTGATCAGTGCGCCCAGAATCATTTTTTTGTACATGGTTTCTCCATTCCTGAATGAAAATTTTACCGTAAAAATGCTTATTCTTTAATCAGATAGTGGATAATACCTTATCATGGCTGACTGTAGCGTGTATACGATTCCCCACATTACAGTCTCTTAACCACGCGGATGATGCTGGCGATGCAAATCCTGCAACCGCGCCTGTGCGACATGCGTGTAAATTTGCGTGGTAGAAAGATCGCTATGCCCCAACAACATTTGTACCACACGCAAATCCGCCCCATGATTCAACAAATGCGTCGCAAAAGCATGGCGCAAGGTATGCGGGGAAATACTACGTACAATCCCCGCTGCAAACGCATAACGCTGAATCAGCACCCAAAACATCTGCCGCGTCATGCCACTGCCGCGAGTGGTCACAAACACTTGCTCAGCAATATCCTTGCCGTGCATCAAGACAGGGCGGGCCTCGCTCAAATACGTTTGTATCCAATCGTGGGCTTCTTCTCCCATTGGCACGAGGCGTTCCTTACTGCCTTTGCCAGTAATGCGAATCACGCCATTGGGCAGGGAAATTTCATTCAACCGAATCCCCACCAATTCCGATACGCGTAACCCCGTGGCATACAACAATTCCAACATCGCCCGATCCCGCAACCCCAGCGGGCTGGCAATATCCGGCGCTTGCAATAAGGCATCGACTTCAGCTTCTGACAAGGTATGCGGTAAATGCCTGCCTTGTTTGGGTGCTTCAATCTGCGCCGTTGGGTCATCTTTGCGCAAGTTTTCGCGTACCTGCCAGCGGTAAAAACGCCGCAAGGTCGATAGCAAGCGTGCGGTGGTTGCCGCCTTCGCCCCTTCGCGCACCCGAATTGCTAAATATTCCAGCAAATCGCCGCGATCAGCTTGATCCAATGCCACACCGCGTTCGTCCAACCAATGGCACAATACCCGTAAATCACGTTCGTAACTCGCCAAAGTATTACGACTTACCCCACGTTCCGACCAAAAAGCGTCCAGAAAACGATCAATTAACGTCTGGTTCAGGCATTTTATTCGCATGATAGCGGGTAGGGATTTTTTTTCAGGTTTCATGGTCTTATTACGAGAGAGCGAAAAACGAACAAACTCTACTAATATCCAAAGGGCTAAAATAATGACTAATAATGAATACCAGAGCATGGCGATGAGCCACTACATGCTGCGAGAATTTCAAGAACAATGCAAGCAGCAGGAAGCTGCCAAGCAAGCTGACGACCTCAAGCTTGAATACCAGCACTTCAACCAAGAAGTGCTGACCTACCCTATTTTCTCTAATCATGCCTGTGGCAACCACGATGCCACGGAATTGCTGAGCACGGGTTCGGAAGAAGCCTATTGTGAACGCTGGCGTTTTTTCTACGATGCTGATCCTTGGAAATTGCCGCAGATTGCTTACCAGCAACAAATGGATACCCAGCTTGCCGCACTGAAACAACGTTTATTGATACTCAATTCGCCGCGTCTGGTTTTATTTTCCGCCACATTCATCATCATTATTTTGCTGGTAATGCGCGGGCATTTCCTTTTGCCAGCGCTGCCCATTCTGGTATTGGCATGGTATTGGCGGGTGTCGGAACACAAGATACAGGCAACGCAACAAGCCCTACAACAACACCTTGATAAGATGCAAGCCTTGGATGCGCAAGCAGAAGGCATCGCCCATCAGCTTGAAAGCCTACCACCACCAACCGGTTTGGCACAACTACACGCGGATTATCGTCAAGCGGTGAAAGAATTATTTCAAAACACCTTGCAACAGGTGCTGCCACCATCAGAGTGCCAAGACTTATCCAAGACCTTGCAACAACAACGCTGGAAAGGCTTTATCACCGAAAGTTGGGGTTATCTGCAACTGCCATTAGCCGCCCAGCAACACAGCGCCATCAAACACAATTTATTGGATGCCGCCCACATTCCGCTCATCGCGCTGCAAGATGACCCACATGGGCGCAAAGGACACAGCTTATTCCGGGTGCAATACCTGCATATCTGGATTTTAACGCAACGGGGTTTAGTAATGCGGCAAGGGTATTTTGACCGGGTAGCCAAGCAATTTTTGTTTGAACAACAAGAATTCTACCCGTACAAGCAGTTGACACACTGGGAACTCACCGAGCAAACCCTGCCAGAAGAACCGTTGCTCAAACAGCGCTTATCTCCACACCTCTATCAACGCTATTTCGAGCGACCGGTCAGCATTTTATCCCTCAAAACCGTGAGCGGCAAAACACACGAATGCGCCACACTACCCCTGAACGAACGCCCTTTTGAACAACGCGAGTGGCAGGAACGTTACGGGCTGGACACCGATATACAACGCCTGAGCCGTTGCTTACACCAACGTTTGTATTAAGAAGCCATTAGCGCCGCAATCTGCGCTGCGTCGGGCTTCAAAATAACGCCTTTTTCGGTGACTAAGGCATCGACTAAGGCAGCGGGTGTGACATCAAACGCCGGGTTCCAAGCCTGCGCATGGTGCGCCGCAACCCGCTGATTATTCACGTTTAACACCTCATCCTGAGAACGTTCTTCAATGGGAATATCATTCCCGTTCAAGGTAGCAAGATCTATGGTGCTGGTCGGCGCAACCACCATGAATTTCACTCCATGATAACGCGCATTCACTGCCAGACTGTAAGTGCCGATTTTATTCGCCACATCACCATTCGCCGCAATCCGGTCTGAACCAACGATGACCCATGAAACCTTGCCTTGTTTCATCAAATGCGCAGCAGCACCGTCACATAACAAATGCGCGGGGATTTTATCTTTGATCAATTCCCAGGCGGTCAAACGTGAACCTTGCCACCAAGGGCGGGTTTCATCCGCATACACGTGTTCGATTTTACCGTTGCTATAAGCGCTGCGAATCACACCCAATGCCGTGCCATAACCACCTGTTGCCAGCGATCCGGTATTGCAATGGGTTAACACCCCGTGCGACGGCTGAATTAACGCACTGCCCAATTCACCCATGCGGTAATTAGCGTTAATGTCATCTTGATGAATTTGCTGTGCCAATGCCAATAACGGCTCTTCTGGGTCGCCATCCACAGCATCGACTAAGTCGCACATGCGCTTTAATGCCCACATGAGATTCACAGCAGTTGGGCGAGAATTTTGCAGAATGTCAATTTCCGCACTCAAACGCTTGCGCCAATCTTGCGGGTACTGCTTGTAACATTTGCGAGCTGCCATCGCGGCGGCATACGCGGCGGCAATGCCAATAGCCGGTGCACCACGTACCACCATGTTGCGGATAGCTTCCGCCGTATCCTCTGCGCTGTACAACTGCACGAACTGCTCGTTATGCGGCAGTTTACGCTGGTCAAGCAGCACCAAATGATTGTCTTTCCATTCTACGGCACGGATCGAATCGTGTTGACTCATGATGATTTTCAGCATAAATAGGTTGCTTTACCGTGGCAATCTTACAACACCCAATGGCACATAATGGCAATGGAAATTGATTTACTCATTACACCCGAATGGATTATTACCGTCGATTCGGGCAATCAAGTGCTGCGACACCACACTATAGCGGTGAATAATAGCAGGATTGTGGCGCTAATGCCCACTTCTGAAGCAGAAAAACACTATACCCCCCAACAGACTGTAGCGTTACCACAACAGGCTGTGTTACCGGGGTTTGTCAATACGCATACCCACGTTGCGATGTCACTGCTCAAGGGGTTGGCGGATGACTTACCGTTGATGGATTGGTTGCAACACCACATCTGGCCTGCGGAAGCCCAATGGGCGGATGCTGAATTCGTGTATGATGGTACACAATTAGCCATTGCCGAAATGCTGCGTTCCGGCACGACTTGTTTCAATGACATGTACTTCTTCCCCGAAGCCACCGCGCAAGCCGTCGCCGCAAGCGGCATTCGGGCGTGTATTGGCATGATCATGATCGACTTCCCGACCCGTTGGGGCAGTGGTGCCGCAGAATACCTTCAAAAAGGCTTGGCATTGCATGAGCAATTGCAGGCAAATCCGTTGCTTACCACGGCATTCGCCCCGCACGCGCCGTACACCGTTTCTGATGACCCGTTGCAACGAGTGCGACAGTTGGCGGGTGAACACGCGCTACCCATCCACATGCATGTCCATGAAACGGCATTTGAAGTGCAGCAAGCCATCGAACAAACCGGAATGCGCCCCCTGGCTCGGCTCGCGCAACTCGGTTTGCTCGATCAGCATTTTCTCGCCGTTCACATGACGCAACTGACGGATGATGAAATTGCGTTACTGGCGCAAACTGGCACGCACGTTATTCACTGCCCAGAATCGAATTTGAAACTTGCCAGCGGTTTCTGCCCCGTCGGTAAACTTAGCGCCGCTGGGGTTAATGTCGCCCTCGGCACAGATGGCAATGCCAGCAATAACGATCTGGATATGCTCGGTGAAATGCGTACCGCTGCGCTACTTGCCAAAGCCGTGGCACAAGATGCCAGCGTGATTCCGGCGGCACAAGTGTTACGCATGGCAACCATCAACGGCGCACGTGCCTTAGGTTTGGATAGCGAAATTGGTTCGCTGGAAGTCGGCAAATCCGCTGACATGATTGCGATTGATCTTGGTACACTGGAAGCCAGCCCCCTGTATGACCCCGTGTCACATTTGGTATATTGCACCAGCCGTGAACAAGTCACCCATGCATGGGTAGCAGGCAAAGCCCTGTTGGAAAACCGCCAACTGACCACGCTGGATAGCACTGCCATCATCGCCAAAGCGCGGCACTGGCAACAAAAAATTGGAGCAACCCCATGACCAACCCCACACCAAACGCCAACCCAAACGTTGACCCCAACGAA
>CAYQTB010000002.1:13870-81195 GCA_964420315.1 uncultured Thiothrix sp.
CAACCCCATGACCAACCCCACACCAAACGCCAACCCAAACGTTGACCCCAACGAAATCCGCAAGTTTGCAGACCTCGCTTGGCGCTGGTGGGATCGTGACAGCGAATTCAAACCGCTGCACGATATTAACCCGCTGCGCCTCAACTACATTGACGATCATGCGCATTTACAAGGCAAAAACGTCATCGACATCGGCTGTGGCGGCGGCATTCTTGCCGAAAGCATGGCACGCCGTGGCGCAACCGTTACCGGCATCGACATGGGCGCAACCCCGTTGGAAGTCGCCGAATTGCACGCGCTCGAATCTCAAGTCGAGGTCACTTACCGCCAAATCAGCGCCGAAGCCATCGCGACTGAAGCCCCTGAGCAATTCGATGTCGTGACCTGCATGGAAATGCTGGAACACGTCCCCGACCCCGCTTCCGTGATTGCCGCGTGTGCCAACTTGGTTAAACCCGGTGGCGATGTCTTCTTTTCCACCCTCAACCGTAACCCCAAAGCCTTTGCCTTAGCGATTCTGGGCGCAGAATACGTGCTGAATATGCTCCCCAAAGGCACACACGAATACGCCAAATTCATCAAACCTTCCGAACTCGAACGCTGGGCGCGTTCTGTCGGCTTGGAACTGCGGAATATCGCTGGCATGACATACAATCCGCTGTTCCAGAGTTACCGTCTGGGCAATGATGTGGATGTCAATTATTTAATGTATTTCAAAAAGGAAATGTGATTAATGTTTGAGATGAAACGGCTGGTAGGTTTACTGCTGGTCATATTTGCGTTGAGCGGCTGCGCGGTACAATTTGACAATGTAACCCTTGCCCCTGACGGCAGCCCGCGCTTGCAAACCCTTACCCCAAAAATGAAGCAGCGCATTGATGAACTGGCGCAAGCGCTGATTGCACTCGACCCCGCCATTATCGACCCACGTGAAGCCAAGTCCGTCGCTCACGATGCGTTTGTATACCCGATGTATCTGGCGAATGACTGGGGTTTGACATGGCCGCCGGTATTACACAATACCTTGCGCAATTCCAAACAACGTAAAGCCGGACTGTGTGTGGACTGGGCACGAGCCATGCGAGCGCGGATGCGCACCAAAAACCTCCAGACTTTCGATCTTTATTGGGGGGTCGCGTACAAAGGCAACGCTTGGCGCGAACACAGCACCCTGATCGTCACCGCCAAAGGCAAACCGTTTGCGACCGGCATTTTGCTAGACCCTTGGCGCAATTCCGGTGATTTGTACTGGAGCACCATCAAAGACGACCTCCAGTACCCTTGGAAATACTTTGAAGGTCCCGGTTAAAGGCTAAGCCCGCGCTTTGTGAAATGTCAGCACCAACACATCCCGCCATGCGGGTTGGGTTGGGTCGGCTGGGCTAATCGCGGTCACGCCGTGATAAACCGCGTGATCATTCACCAAAACCAGATCTCCCGCCTGTGCTAACGTGCCTTCCGCTAAGGGACGCATGGTATTGTCATAAATGCGACTCTCGCCACCGTCAACATTGTGGCGATCCATCATCATGATCAAAATGTATTCCGCGCCATCCTTATGAATGCCTTCGGGGGTCGGTTTTCCCGGTTGATCAGGGCGAGCAATAATGCGGAACTGGTGTGCCTGAATGCGCCACAATTCGGCAGGATTGCGCGAAAATTGTTGCACTGCCCAGCCAATCACTTCTTTCAATACCGGATTTGCCAAGGTCGTGGGCAGCCAGCCGCGAAAATGGCGGTTAAAGCCACCGTGTACCCGGTTGTAATGGCTGCTTTGATAATGCGGCTCGTGCGGCAATACCGTTAGGGCATTATATTGCCAATGAAACACCGAATAACGCCGATAGCGATAATCCCCGCCATCACGCAAATACGGATCGAGCAACAAGCCGCCCCAACTGTCGCGGAAGCGCTTGTATGCCTGCCCCATCCGGCGAGCAAGGCGTCGCTGTAAGCGATTGGTATCACCCATCGCGAACATAAACCCTGGTTTGTGCAATAACGTATCCACTTGGCTCACTTTATTTCAATGCTTAATCATATTGTAATTTAGTGATATTCCCTTGAACAGATCACGCGGGGGTATTAGCGATAAGCGTCGCTCTTACCGGAGCGGGATACCCTTCTATAGTGCGGCTAATATCTTGGAAATCAAGGAAGTCCACCAACGATTCGCCTTTACTCCACGCCGTGCAACGTTGTTCTTGAGTGCTGGTTGTGGTCACATCTACCACACGAATACGCGTGAACCCCAACCGTTTCAACCACAATTCTAATAGTGCCACCGAAGGAATAAACCACACATTGCGCATTTTAGCGTAACGGTCGTGCGGCATTAACACCGTCTGTGCATCACCTGCCACTACCAAAGTTTCCAACACCAATTCACCACCGGCTCGCAAAGCGCGGCGCAATTCCTGCAAATGCCCCAGCGGATCGCGGCGGTGATACAACACGCCCATCGAAAATACCGTATCAAAGCCTTTTTGGCGCAAATCGGGCAAATCTTCACTCTTCAGCGGCAACATCCAGACCGGCTGTTCCCCTGCATAACGCTTAATCAATTGAAACTGCGTCAGGAACAGCAAGGTGGGGTCAATGCCAATCACCGCCTCCGCCCCTGCCCCGCGCATCCGCCACAGGTGGTAGCCACTTCCACAACCCACATCCAACACCAAGCGCCCACTCAATGGACTCAAATGCGGCAACACCCGCCCCCACTTCCAATCGGAACGCCATTCGGTATCCACCTCAATCCCGAACAGGTGGTAAGGGCCTTTGCGCCAAGGAATCAGGGCTTGCAAACACGTCAACAATTGCGCACGGGAGTCGGCGTCAATATCAGCAGGCGTACCAAGCGTTACCGCACTGCTAGTAAAATCAATCTGTTGCGGGTGAATATCGGGTGCAGCCGCCAAAGCCGCTTGCCATTCTTCCCACTTGCCATGCGAGCCTTGTAGCGCGATTTCGAGTTGCGCAGGCAAGCTGTCCAACCAAGGTGCGAGACGCGAATCTTGCAAAAAACGGTACAGTGCTTGCCTATCGCTCACGCTTTCACCGCCAACAATGACGCAAAGTTAAAGCCCTGAAACCAAGTAACCACCTGAGAAAACCCCGCCGCTTCCAGTCGCTCAACGTGTTGCGCAAAAGTATCAGGAATCAGCACATGCTCCAATGCGGAACGTTTCTGACTGATTTCGAGTTCGCTGTATCCATTCGCCCGCTTGAATTCCAAATGTATCTCGGTTAGCAAGGTTTGTTCCGCCGCATCCGCAAACTGGAGTTTTTCCGACAAAATCAGCACGCCCCCCGGCAACAAACCCGAATAAATATTGCGTAACATCGCCAAGCGCTCATCCGGCTTAAGAAATTGCAGCGTGAAATTCAACACCACTACCGACGCATTACGCAAAGCAAGCGCCTGAATATCTGCACATTCCACCTGAAACTGTCCACTGGGTAGATGCCGTTGCAAAATTTGCTCACAACGGCGTGTCATCGCGGCAGAATTATCTACACACACAAAGCTAATACCCTCCACCCGCACTTGCGCCGCCATCGACAAGGTTGCAGCACCTAAGGAACATCCCAAATCGTAAATGCGGCTATGGGGTTGCGCATGACGCCGCGCAATCACACCCAACAACGCAATAATGGTTTCATAGCCTGGCACCGAACGGCGAATCATGTCAGGAAAGACATCCGCCACCGCTTCATTAAAAGCGAAATCGACGACCTGCCCTTGAGGAAGCGCGTAAATGGAATCACGTTGCATTAGGTCGCACTCGCCGCACCAACCCACTGAGCATCACCCGGTTGCCGTGCAAATACCAAGTGTTCGCCCGTGCGCTTGCCTGCATCAGCGCCCAAAAAGTACAAATACGGCGCAACCAAGGCTTCGGGGCGAGCCACGCTAGTGGGGTTTTCACCGGGGAAATTCAAGGCGCGCATACTGGTACGTGCTGGCCCGGTATCCACCGTATTCACACGAATAAAGTGCGCGGGGTCATCGTGTTCAGCCGCAAGAATATCGCAAAATGCCACCATCCCCGCTTTCGCCACCCCAAATGCGCCGTAGAACGCCTTATTGGATTCGTGGCTGGCAAACACAATCGCGGGGTCAGCAGCCTCCTGCAATAATGGCAAACACGCATGAGTCAGCAAGAAATTTGCGTGCAAATTCACCATAATCATTTTCGACCACAATTCGGTGTCGTAATGCGAAATCGGGGTAAACGAACCTAACCATGCCGCATTTAACATCAAACCGTCCAAACGCCCTAATTGTGCACGGATATTTTCGGTGAGATCGAAGTAATCCTTAGCCGTTGCGCCCTGCATATCCAGCGGGTAAATAGCGGGTTCGGGGTAGCCAGCGTTGACGATGGCGTCATAAGTGTCTTCAGTGCGGCGCATTTCTTTGTCGAGCAGCACCACGGTTGCCCCGTATTGCGCACACGCGCTGGCAATCGCTTTGCCCATGCCTGCCGCAGCGCCCGTGACTAAAATCACCCGCCCTTGTAAGGCACTCGCTGATGGCACATACGCCAGTAAATTTTGCACATCTTGCTGCATTCCTGTCTCCGCTTGGGGTCAGCCTGAAAAGAGATAGAGTTTAGCGCTTATCGATGCGGGGGTGTAGGGCGCAGATCAAGGTTCTCGCTACTGAACCTCACATAATCGCCAGCGGATAAGACCCCAATACCCGCACTGTTTCCACTTTATGGCGCAAAACGCTCAGTGCTTGACTCACAGCGGCATCCTGTTCATGCCCCAGCACATCCAAAAAGAACAAATACTCCCAATTGGTGGTGCGCGACGGGCGTGATTCAATGCGCGTCATATCCACGCCATTGTCTGCCAAGGGTTGCAGTAAATGATAAAGCGAACCGGGGCGATTCTGCGCAGCAATCAACAGCGATGTGCGATCATTGCCACTTGGTGCCACCACTTGATCCCCAATCACCAGAAAGCGCGTGGTGTTATTGGGATTGTCTTCGATACTGTCCTGCACCATCTGCAAACCGTAAATCGGTGCAGCTTGACGGCTACCCAATGCCGCTGCCGAATCATCGCTAACAACCAAACGCGCCGCTTCCGCGTTACTGCTGACTGGAATGCGCTCGGCATGAGGTAAATGCTTATCCAACCAATAGCGGCATTGCGCCAACGATTGCGCATGAGCATACACTTTTTGCACGCTTTGCCAGTTTTCATGCCGACACATTAGGTTTTGATGAATTCGTAGGGAAATTTCCCCGCAAATCCGCAAATCCGATTGCATGAACATATCCAACGTATGCGTCACCACGCCTTCCGTAGAATTTTCAATCGGCACAACCCCGTAACGTACCCGCCCTGCTTCCACTTCGCGAAACACTTGCGCAATCGAATCCACCGGCAATGTAGCGACATTCATCCCAAAATGTTTGAAGGTCGCCTCTTGCGTAAACGTGCCTGCTGGTCCTAAATACGCGATGCGCATCGACTCTTCCAATGCCAAACACGACGCAATCACTTCGCGGAACAAGTGCGTAATTTGCTCATTACGCAACGGACCTTGATTCAACGACTGCATCCGCGTCAGGATTTGTGCCTCGCGTTCCGGGCGGTAAAATGTCGCGTTCGGGTCTTCCGCCAATTTGGTGTGCGCGACTGCTTCGGCACAGCGGGCGCGTTCGTTCAACAACGCCAGCAACTGAGTGTCAAGCGCATCAATACGTTCACGCAAGGCAGCGAGTGCCGTATTCGTGGCGGAAACAATCGTGTTACTCAAAGCAATCTCACCTTCAAAACGCCGGGAATCGCGGCTAAGGCTACCCGTGTATCTTCATTCACCGCCGAATCCACGTCCATCAGCGTGTAAGCCATATTGCCTTTGGAATCGTTCAGCATGTGGGCGATATTCACGCCAGCCTGCCCCAGAACATGAGAAATTTTACCCAACATATCCGGGTTATTCTGGTTGACCACTGCAATACGCGCCAGTCCAGTGCGGCGCAATTTCACGTTCGGCAGATTGACAGAATGGGTGATATTGCCGTTTTCGAGGTAATCGCGCACCTGATCAGCCACCATGATGGCGCAATTTTCTTCCGCTTCACGAGTGGATGCTCCCAAGTGCGGCAGGGTAATCACCCGTGAGTTGGTGCGCAGTGCGTTGCTCGGAAAGTCACAAACATAGGCGTACACTTTGCCGCTTTCCAAGCCTGCCAATACCACGCTATCGTCCACAATGCCATCGCGAGCGAAATTGAGCAGTACCACGCCGTCTTTGAGTTTTTGCAGGCTGTTCGCATTGATCAGATGGCGGGTACTGTCAATCAGCGGCACGTGAAACGTGATGAAATCAGACGCTGCCAGCAATGCATTCAGATTCGGCGCGGATTCCACGTCAGAATCGAGTTGCCACGCACGCTCGATGGTAATGGTCGGGTCATAACCGATCACATTCATCCCCAATTGCCGCGCCGCGTTGGCGATTTTCACCCCGATTGCACCCAGCCCAATCACGCCGAGAGTGCGCCCCGGCAATTCAAAGCCCCCAAATTTTTTCTTGCCCGCTTCAACGGCAGCACTCATTTCAGCATCCGTGCCTTGCAAGCCGCGCACGAAATCCATCGCTGGAGCAATATTACGGCAACCCATTAACATGCCAGCGATTACCAACTCTTTGACGGCATTAGCATTGGCTCCAGGAGCATTGAACACCACCACACCACGCTCAGATAATGTCTGCACAGGAACATTATTCGTACCCGAACCCGCACGTCCTACTGCCAGCAGATTGTCGGAAAAGGGGTAATCGTGCAGTTTGTAAGAACGCAGCAAGATAGCATCGGCATCGGGGGCATTATCTGAAACGCGGTAGCGGTCAGTCGGGAAACGATTTAAACCTTTGGAGGAAATGGCGTTGAGAGTTTGGATGCTGTACATGAGTAACTTCCTGTCGTGTTTAACCGTGTTGCTGCGCAAAGTCTTGCATAAAACTGACCAGTGTATCCACGCCCGCTTCCGGCATGGCGTTGTAGATACTGGCTCGCATCCCACCCACAGAACGGTGTCCTTTCAAGGTGGTTAAACCCTGTTGCGCCGCTTCAGCGAGAAACGCCTTATCAAGATCGGCATTCGCCAACGTGAACGGGACATTCATCCACGAACGGCAATCCGCCGCCACAGGGCTGTTGTAGAAACCGCCAGAAGCCTCAATTGCGGCGTAGAGTTTTTGTGCTTTGCGTGCGTTGAGGGTAGCCATGCCTGCCAAGCCACCTTGTTGCTTGATCCACTTAAACACCAAACCTGCTAAATACCAGCCATAAGTCGCTGGCGTGTTGTACATGGATTCGTTGTCTGCATGGATTTTGTAATCGAACATGGTCGGCGTACCGGGCAAGGTTTCACCAATCAAGTCATCGCGCACAATCACAATGGTCAAACCTGCTGGGCCAATGTTTTTCTGCGCACCGGCATAAATCAAACCAAATTGGCTGACATCCAGCGGGCGCGACAGGATGGTAGACGACATATCCGCCACCAACGGCACATCACCCGTTTGAGGAACCCAAGCAAACTCCACCCCACGGATAGTTTCGTTCGGGGTATAGTGCAAATAGGCAGCATTCGGGTCACACGTCCACGACTCAAACGCCGGAACGCTGGTGTAATTGCTCGCTTTAGTAGAAGCAACCACATTAACATTGCCATAACGCTTGGCTTCCTTGATGGCTTTGGCTGACCAATCACCGGTATCCACGTAATCCGCCGTGCCTTTGCCGCGCAACAGGTTTTGTGGAATCATGGCGAATTGGCTGCTCGCGCCACCTTGCAAAAACAACACTTTGTAGTTAGCCGGAATCCCCATAATGTCGCGTAAATCCGCTTCAGCTTCAGCAGCAATGGACATGTACTCCTTACCACGGTGACTCATTTCCATTACCGACATGCCACTCCCGTTCCAGTCCAGCATTTCGGCTTGGGCTTGTTCAAGGACAGATTGCGGTAACATGGCTGGGCCTGCGCTGAAATTGAATACTCTTTTCATGGGTGCTTATTCCTGATCGTGCTGTTTGATTCGTCAAATCCCAAAATTGGCTGCCTCATCCAAAACCAGCAATAAATCTGGTTTGTGATGGGCGATGACCTCATCTGGCGTGTGTTTATGGTGCGGGAACGTGGGCAAATTCTGAAAATGCGGCGTATCGTCATAACGAAAAATCAATGCATTGGTTGCACTTTGACAATGATAACGGTAGCCAAGTGTCTTCAAATGACCACTCTCCACAACCACTGCCTCGCTCACTTCCAGCAAACAACCGCTATTGAAACGTAAACGAAACGCCAAATTTATCCGCTCTGACGTTAAAATCTCTTCCGTATAACCCTCAGCATAGGCAGGCAACATTGCGACTGCCGCTTCCACCTTACTCAGGTATGTGTCGAGTAACTCATGCAGCAGCACGTAGCAACCCCGCTAACTGTTGGTGCAACGCGAGGTAGTGCTTATAGTCATTTGACCATTCAACAAAAACCGCATCATCTGACAGATTACCTTTACGATAACGATCAGCGAATGTCTCGGAATCCATGTGCTGCTGAGCTTCATACAAACTCAACCGCTTGCTGATTGCGACCAGCGCATCCAGCGGCGAAGTGTAAACGATACGTTGTTTGCGCATACGAACCTCCGTTTTCCCCAAAACTCTATGGCAATTTTAATACAAATATCTATCAAACATAATATTTTATCGAGTTAACTCTCCAATCTTTAGCGTTCTATACCACTCATCATATAGTGCCACAAAACGTCTTATTATTGCCTCTACCAATGCTGCTCGTTGTTCGTGAAAATCATCATGAGCAAGATAATTATGACGAATATCCGTCGGTGGAGTCGATTTTTCCCATAAATGCCATATATCATCAGCAATAATCGACTTACACCTATCGTCTCTATTTTTTAATTTAACAGCAGGAATTTCATCATTATCAGAACGATTTAGCTCCATAGGCCATACCCTAAGATTTCCAATAGAATTATGCCAATGCTTGATAATAGTTGGGATATTTTTATGAGTTCTTTTTTCACCACTCAGATAGTTATGTGGATGAATGTGGTCATAATCCCAAGGACGGTTTATATCTTCTATGCCATCAGGCAAAGAAGGATCAAAATCAGGAAACCATTGATTAATTGAAATACGTTGAGAGTATAACAATACATTTTTACTACTCAGCAAAGTATTAATAAATGTTTGCCAAGCTCCTCTATATAAACCTAATAGACCATCTTCTTGAGTATCCTTATGCTTTTCCCAAGACTCATTATCTATTTCTTTATAAGAATTTTTTAGGGTGTCTGGTAGTGAGTTAAAAAACCAATGCCACCAATCCCATCCCACCCATATTTTACCATGCTTGTTTTTTATACTTGGATATTTAGGTGAACCCACTAGAAATCTTCTTTCAAAAACATCCATTAATATATCCGGTGACACTAATGGTATTAATCTATATTTACCAGAATCAGTAAGGTCATAGGTAGATTTAAAATTTCTTTTTGAGAAAAATAACCTCAAATTCTGACCACTTACTTTTTGAAAGCTAGACCATAAATGATTTACCACCTGGGTGCTATCTTTTGAAAACCATGCTATAGCAGTCAAAAATCCCAACATTTTTTTATGGTTATTAACTTCTAAGTTAGCATCTAATTTTTCTTGCTGCATACGATCAAGCCAACAAAGCAGCAGCAAGAAAACATCTGAAGATCGTTGTGCAAGTTCAGCAGCCAACACTGCGGGCAAGGCAAAATCACCTTTTGTTAGATACAAATGAGCATATTCAAATACTTGAACTGCATCCTTCTGAACAAACTCTTTAATTTCTCTTTGAAAACCATCATCATGCATTAAACGACGAAAATCTCGAACATTACGAATAATTGGAAAACCAGTTCGTCTACGAGCTAAAACTAAACGCGCACAGAGGATAGCTATACGAGAAGGTGATGCTAATTTATGTTGTAGCTTATCAATAAAATTAGGAGCTTCAGGCCAACTCGCTTTAAGAAGTGAATACATCAGCTCTTCACCTTCTAAACGAGTACCTCCACTATTAATTCTAACAAACATTGTTTCAATAGCATCAAGTACAGAATCACTTTCTTCATTCTGTAACTCGCTGATTTCAGATGAGAGGTTCTCTAATGGCAATAAAAGAATAGGTATACGATATTCTGACCAAATATCCATAAAGCCAAGTGCAATTGCTGTCGAACGTTGTTGCCCACCTAATAAGTGATGGGTTGGCTGAGATGCAATAGCATTGGTTTCGTGATATTTCTGCTCATACTTAAACCGTTGCTTTCCTTGCTTTTCATTGTAAGGAGACAACAAAAATGCGCCGACTGGAAATTTCCGAATGATAGAATCCCATAATTCTTCAACTTGCCGTACCTTCCATACAAATCCTCTTTGCAATGCTGGCAACGCAGCTCTTATTTCACCCGTTTCGGGTGCAAGTTGCCAATTCGCAATTTCGTGGAGAGAAATAACGTCCGCCATTTATTCAGATCCACCTTCATCGTCACCGTCTTCTTCAATGACATCAGCATTTTCTTCGGCAGCATCGGTCAAAATCGGCGCAATTTGCACCAGTTTTTCCCCCTCATTCAAGCGAATCAAGGTCACACCTTGCGTATTGCGCCCGACAATGGAAACGTCCGCAACGGGGGTGCGCACCAATGTGCCGCCGTCGGTGATGAGCATGATTTGGCAATCATCGCGTACTTGCACCGCGCCCACCGCGTTACCGTTGCGGTCAGAGGTTTGAATCGCAATCACGCCTTGCCCGCCACGCCCTTGCTGCGAGAATTCTTCTGCACGGGTGCGTTTGCCGTAACCGTTTTCGGTGGCAATCAGCAATTCGCCTTCGCCCAAAATGATCAGCGCGTTGACTTCCTGCCCCTCATCCATGCGGATACCGCGTACACCAGCCGCAGTACGCCCCATTGCCCGCACGTCGGATTCGTGGAAGCGAATCGCTTTACCGGAGTTGCTAAACAGCATGACTTCGTTATCGCCATTGGTAACAGCCACATCAACCAGCTTGTCACCGTCACGCAAATCAACCGCAATAATCCCCGCAGTACGCGGGCGTGAAAATTCTGTCAGCGGCGTTTTCTTGACCGTGCCTTCGGAGGTTGCCATGAAGATGTATTTGTCTTCGGCGTATTCGCGAATCGGCAGCACCGCATTGATGCGTTCGCCCTCTTCCAATGGCAGTAAGTTGACCATCGGTTTGCCGCGTGCGCCACGCCCGCCCATTGGCAATTGATAAACTTTCAGCCAATACATCCGTCCACGGCTGGAGAAGCACAGCAAGGTATCGTGCATACTCGCCACGAAGAGCTTTTCGATGAAATCTTCATCTTTCATCGCCGTCGCCGTTTTACCACGTCCACCGCGTTTTTGTGCGCGGTAAGTGTCGAGCGTTTGCGCTTTGGCGTAACCCGCGTGTGAGAACGTGACCATGACTTCCTCATCGGCAATCAAGTCTTCCATGCACAAGTCTTCGCCGACCACGTTGATTTCGGTGCGGCGTGTATCGCCGTAGGTATCACGTACCAGCAGCAATTCATCGCGGATCACTTGCAACAAACGCTCAGGATTAGCGAGGATTTCCAGCAAATCAGCAATCTTTTCCAACAGTTCGCGATATTCGGCAAGAATTTTGTCTTTTTCCAAGCCCGTCAAACGGTGCAAGCGCAAATCCAGAATCGCTTGTGCTTGCACTTCAGACAGCCAGTAACCATCAGGACGCAAACCGTATTGTACGGGTAAATCGTCAGGGCGGCAGGTATCCGCACCGGAACGGATCAACATATCGCTGACAATGCCTGCGTTCCAAGCGCGTGCAATCAAACCGAGTTTCGCATCGGTCGGGCTAGGTGCGGATTTGATCAGCGCAATGATGTCGTCGATGTTAGACAGCGCGACAGCCAAACCTTCGAGGATATGGGCACGTTCGCGGGCTTTACGCACTTCAAAAATGGTACGACGGGTAACGACTTCACGGCGGTGACGCAGGAAAGCTTCCAACACCTCTTTAAGGTTCAGCAAACGCGGCTGCCCGTCGAGCAACGCCACCATATTGATGCCGAACACGCTCTGCATCTGGGTTTGCTTATAGAGATTGTTCAGAATGACTTCGCCAGATTCGCCGCGCTTGAGTTCAATCACCATGCGCATCCCGTCCTTATCGGACTCGTCGCGCAATTCGGAAATGCCTTCGAGCTTTTTCTCCTTGACCAAATCGGCAATTTTTTCCAGCAAACGCGCTTTGTTGACCTGATACGGCAATTCGGTGACGATAATGGTCTCACGGCTGGTGCGTGCATCCACTTCCACATGAGCGCGGGCACGCACATAAATACGCCCTTTACCGGTGCGATACGCATCACGAATCCCGCGTGCACCATTAATAATACCCGCAGTGGGGAAATCCGGCCCCGGCAGGTATTCCATCAAATCGCTGATATCCATATCAGGATCAGCCAGCAGTGCGAGGCACGCATTCACGGTTTCGGTGAGGTTGTGCGGGGGAATATTCGTCGCCATCCCGACTGCGATACCGGATGCCCCGTTGATCAGCAGGTTGGGCAAGCGCGTGGGGAATACGCTGGGTTCTTTTTCATTGCCATCGTAGTTGGGAATAAAGTCGATGGTTTCTTTGTCGATGTCCATTTGCAGTTCGTGGGCAATTTTGGACATGCGCACTTCGGTGTAACGCATTGCCGCAGGTGAATCGCCATCCACGGAACCGAAGTTGCCTTGCCCATCGACGAGCATGTAGCGCAGCGAGAACGGTTGCGCCATGCGTACCATTGTGTCGTACACAGCAGTGTCGCCGTGCGGGTGGTATTTACCGATCACGTCACCGACGATACGCGCGGATTTTTTGTAGGGCTTGTTCCAGTCGTTGCCGAGTTCGCTCATTGCAAACAACACGCGGCGATGCACGGGTTTCAAACCGTCGCGCACGTCTGGTAAAGCACGCCCGACGATGACACTCATGGCGTAGTCCAGATAAGACTGACGCATTTCATCTTCGAGATTAACCGGGATAATTTCCTTGGCAAATGTGGCCATATTATTGTTCGATCACTTAAATCATGAAGAGTGGGATTATACCAGAAAAAGTGTGGCTGTGTGGGTTTACGTTAAGCGCTTTATCCACCCAATGCGCGTTCGACATCGGATTCGGTAATCGGAAAACTCAGCGTCAGCAACGCCGGGAAACGATCTGTTAGCCGTACCAATTGGTGGGCATATTCACGATCATAAAACACCACGACTCGTGTCTCTGGCATCCGCTGCACGACTGCCATCATTGACTCCAAACTGCTGGTGCGGTCACGAAAATCCGATTGGAAATTAAATTCTGCCACAATAACGGCTGGCGTTTTTTTCTTCAGGAACTGCAATACCTTACGCATACTGGTTTCCCGCGCCACGGTGTACCCCATGCGCTGGTACAGCGGAATAAAATCCGGGTAGCCGCCTAGTTCGACAATACTCAACAATAATTTGGTGGATTCTGGCATTTGATAATTGCGGGGGAAATCACTTGTGAGCCGTGATGATACAGGCTAATAAAGGGTATGGAGGCTGAACTCAGAATCGAACTGAGGTACTCGGATTTGCAATCCGGTGCATTACCACTATGCTATTCAGCCTGAGTTGTGAGTGAACCACCGTTAGAAAATTGGAGCGGGAAACGAGGCTCGAACTCGCGACCCCAACCTTGGCAAGGTTGTGCTCTACCACTGAGCTATTCCCGCGTTTGATTTGCTATCGAAAGCACGGATGGTATGCGTACTTTCTTGAATTTGGAGCGGGAAACGAGGCTCGAACTCGCGACCCCAACCTTGGCAAGGTTGTGCTCTACCACTGAGCTATTCCCGCTGAACAGGTTGCGAATAATAAAGATCAGTGCTTATCCTGTCAACCTGTGAAGCTGTTTTTTTTACAGCGACATTATGAGCGGCTTAATAAAGCCGATAAAGCGTCTTCATCAAGGATTTCCACTCCAAGGCTCTGCGCTTTATCCAGTTTTGAACCCGCATTTTCGCCTGCAATCAATGCGGTAGTTTTCTTGGAAACGCTGCCAGAGACTTTCGCCCCTAATGCTTCCAGATCCGCTTTGATGTCTTCACGCGCCCGGCTAAGCGTGCCAGTAATCACGTAGGTTTTGCCCGCTAACGGCAAGGCTTCGGCAGGTTTAACTTCATAGTTCACCCAATGTACACCCAAATCACGCAAGTGCTGGATGGTATCGCGGTTATGGGCTTCTGCGAAAAACTGGGCAACATTCGCCGCCACAATCACGCCAATATCAGGCACAAGTTTCAGCGTTTCTTCATTGGCAGCTTGAATCGCTTCCAATGAGCCGAAATAACGTGCCAAGCCCTTGGCAGTGCCTTCGCCCGCATTGCGGATACCGAGAGCGTAAATAAAGCGTTCCAGCGTGGTGGATTTGCTGCTTTCGAGCGCAGCGATGAGGTTTTCGGCGGATTTCTTGCCCATGCGCTCCAACGCGGCGATGGCTTCGACATCCAAGGTGTAGAGGTCATCAACATGACGGATCAACCCCGCATCAAACAATTGCTCCACCATTTTGTCGCCTAAGCCCTCGATATTCATCGCTTTGCGGGATGCAAAATGCTTGATGGCTTCTTTGACTTGCGCGGGGCAGTACAAACCACCGGTACAGCGGGCAACGGCTTCACCTTCAGAGCGTTGCACCTCTGAGCCGCACACCGGGCAATGCGTAGGCATGACAATGGGTGTTGTACCTGCGGGGCGGCGGTCGAGAATCACGCTGGCAACTTCGGGAATCACATCCCCTGCCCTGCGCACGATCACGAAATCGCCGATACGCACGTCTTTACGCTCGATTTCATCCATATTGTGCAAGGTCGCATTGCTGACGGTCACACCACCGACGAATACCGGTTTGAGACGGGCAACGGGGGTGAGTGCGCCGGTACGTCCCACCTGAAAATCGACACCTTCGAGTTCAGTGATTTCTTCCTGCGCGGGAAATTTATGCGCGATTGCCCAACGCGGCGCACGGCTGATAAAACCGAGTTCTTGTTGGGTGGCAATGCTGTTGACTTTATAGACCACGCCGTCGATGTCATAGGGCAAACTATTACGCCGTGTGCCAATTTCGCGAAAATAGTCCAGACAACCCTCTGCACCCTGCACAATGCGGATGTCCGGGCAAACCCGCAAACCCCATGCGCGGAATTGTTGCAGAATCGCGTAATGGGTATCGGGAACTGTACCGCCCTCCACCAAACCTACCGCATAGCAAAAAATATCCAGCGGACGTTGTGCGGTGAGGCGCGGATCCAGTTGGCGCAAACTACCCGCTGCCGCATTGCGCGGGTTAACGAAGGTTTTTTCACCCAATGCCCGCATTTTGGCGTTGAAGGCTTCAAACCCGGCTCTGGGCATGTAGATTTCGCCACGCACTTCCAACACCGCCGGATAACCCTCGCCCAGCAAGCGCAATGGCACAGAAGCAATGGTACGCACATTGTGGGTCACGTCTTCGCCGGTTTCGCCATCGCCACGGGTCGCAGCACGGGTAAACACACCGTTTTCGTAGCGGATGCTGATCGCCAAACCGTCGAGTTTGGGTTCGGCGACGAATTCGGTTTCGGCATCCGATTTCAGGCGGTCGTGAATGCGTTTGTCGAATGCCAGCAATTCTTCATCACTGAACACATTGCCCAAGGACAGCATCGGGATAGTGTGCTTAATTTCACCGAATTCGGTGAGCGGCGCTGCCCCGACACGCTGCGTGGGCGAATCGGGGGTTATCAGTTCTGGGTGTGCAGTTTCGAGTGCTTGCAACTCGCGGAACAGGCGATCGTATTCCACATCAGGGATTTGCGGGTCGTCCAGCACGTAGTAACGGTGGTTGTGATAGCGCAGGTGTTCGCGCAGGGTTTCAAGCTGTTGTTGTAATGCTTGCATGGGTTTTCCCTAGTTGTTTTCTGTTATTTTTCAAACACCGCAATCGACTCAACATGCGAAGTATGCGGAAACATATCCATCACGCCTGCCCCGACCAACCGATAACCGTGTTCATGCACCAACTCGTCAGTATCTCGCGCCAACGTCGCCGGGTCACACGACACATACACAATCCGCCCTGCATTGAGCTTGCCCATGTAGGCAATGATTTCTTTCGCACCCGCACGCGGGGGGTCGAGCAAAATCTTGTCGTAACGGTTTTTCTTCAACCAGGGTTCGTGCTGCAATTTGTCGCCCATCAGGTTACAAACGTGGTAATCGGTATTCAGGATGCCATTGGCGTGAGCCGCCGCACGCGCCCGTTCCACCATCGTTTGCTCGCCTTCCACGCCGATGACTTGTGCCGCCATTCGCGCCAGTGGCAGGGTGAAATTGCCCAAACCGCAGAACAAGTCCAGCACGGTATCAGTCGGTTCAGGGGCAAGCAATTCGAGCGCACACGCCACCATTGCACGATTCAGTGGCTGGTTAACCTGAATAAAGTCCAGCGGCATGAAGCCGACTTTGGTATTGAATTGCGGGTGTTCGTAATACAACTCCGGGTTTTCAGGGTAAATACAGTGGACTGTTTCAGGGCCTTTCGGCTGCAAATAAATCTGATAGTTGAACTGTTTGCCAAACGCCAACAACTTGTCGAGGTCGCTCTCAGACAGCTCTTCCATGTGGCGGAAAATCAGCGCGGTGGCATTGTCGCCATCACCGACAGCGGTTTCGATTTGCGGGATGGATTCACGCGCATCGAGGCTGGCAATCAGCGCTTGGAAGTCGAGCAGGTGTTCGCCGATACTGGGGTGCAAGATTTCACAACGGTTGAGTTCGGCGAGGAAACCGCCTTCTTTCTCGCGAAACCCCACCAAGGCTTTGTCTTTTTTGCGCACCCATTTTGCGCCCAGACGCGCTTTGCGGCGGTATGCCCAGCCGTGAGCGGTGAGTGGGTCAAAGACGGTTTCCGGCTCAGCTTTACCGATGTGTTTGAGGTTGTCGAGCATGGCGCGTTGTTTGTAACGGATTTGCGCTTCGAGGGAGATGTGTTGCCAGCTACACGCGCCACACACACCAAAGTGTTCACAGCGCGGTTCGACCCGATCGGGCGAAGGGGTGAGGATGGTTTCGACCTTGCCGATGTCGTGCTTTTGCTTGTGCGAGGTATAGCGGAAGGTGACGGTTTCACCCGGCAATGCGCCATCAATGAACACGGTTTTGCCGTCAATGTGCGTGACACCTTGCCCTTCGAGGGTGAGGGATTCGATGGTGGTTTCGACTAAGGGGCTGTTTTGTACGCTTTTCGGTTTTCTGTGTCGGCTCATGCGCCCGCCTCCCATGCGGCGTCAAAGGCTAGTAAATGTTCCTTGCCAGAATGCTGGAGGTGTTTGCGTACTAACGCACATTCAATGTCGTATTTGTCGTGAAGGATATGCCCGCGCATTAACTGGAAGCGTAGGTAAACCAGCCAAGTATTCAGCACATCGGTTTCGCAGTAATTGCGGATGTCAGCGAGTTTGCCATCTTGATACGCATCCCAGACTTTTACGCCGCTCATGCCCATTTTGCCGGGGAAACCGAACAAGGTGGCAAGTTCGTCCAATGGCGCATTGGCACGTCCGCTGTAGAGTGCCAGCAAGTCCATCAGGTCGGTGTGGCGGGTGTGGTAGCGGCTGATGTAATTATTCCACTTAAAGCTGCTGTCGTCTTCGCCCATGTCCCAGTAACGCGGGGCGCAGATTTTGTGTTTCATGGCGCGGTAGTGGATGACGGGCAGGTCGAAGCCGCTGCCATTCCAAGACACGATGGTGGGGGTGTAGCGGTCGATGCCATCGAAAAAGCGTTGCAGGATTTCCTTTTCGTCAGCGGATTCGTCGCCCAACGTCCAGACTTTGAAGTCATCACCCTTACCACGAAAGGTGACAGAAATCGCGACGATTTTGTGCAAGTGATGTGCTAAAAATTCCGAGCCGGTTTTCTGGAAGCGCAGGTGGTACATAGCTTTGGCGATGCTGTCAGCGTCGAGGTCGCCAAGGTCGTAGAGTTTACGCCCGCCCTCAATGTCGGGGATGGTTTCGATGTCGAAGACTAAAGTATTCAATTTAATATCCTTTGGTAACTATTCATACGCCACCCCGAATCATCTCCAACATATCCTTCGCCGACAGCTTCCCGCTCACATCGCTGCCTTCCAGCAAACTGTCCGCCAAATCACGCTTGAGTGTGTGCAGTTTAACAATTTTTTCCTCAATGGTGTTTTCCGCCACCAGCCGGTAGACCGTCACCGGGCGTTGCTGCCCAATGCGGTGCGCCCGGTCGGAGGCTTGGTCTTCCACCGCCGGATTCCACCACGGATCCATGTGGATCACATAATCCGCCGCCGTCAGGTTCAAGCCAAAGCCGCCCGCCTTGAGGCTGATCAGGAAAATGTCGCCTTCGCCGCGCTGGAAGGCATCCACCCGCTCCTTGCGTTGCTCCACCGACGTTGAACCATCCAAGTATTGGTAAGCGATACCCTGCCCGTCCAACCATTCGCGCAACAGCGTCAAATGCTTAACGAACTGGCTGAATACCAAGGCTTTGTGCTGGTTTTCGCGCAATTCCAGCACCAATTCGCCGAATGCCTGCAACTTACTGGAAGGCAAAGCACTGCCTGGCATCGCCAGTTGCGGGTGGCAAGCAGCAAGGCGCAAGCGGGTAATTTCTGCCAGCACTTGCAAATGCTTGTTCTCACCATCGGCGGTTTCTTCGGTCAGGCGTTCCAAGGCTTGTTGGCGCAAGGCTTCGTACAGCGCCATTTCCGCATCGCTCAAACTCACGCTTAAGGTAATTTCGGTACGTGGTGGCAATTCCTGCAACACCTGATTTTTGGTACGGCGCAACATGAACGGTTGCACCAGTTTTTTCAGTGCATGGCGGCTCTTGTCGTCGTTGTCGCGTTCAATCGGGGTCTGGAAGCGTTCACCAAATTGCTGCTGCGAGAACAGCAGCCCCGGATTGAGGAAGCGGAACAAGCTCCACAATTCGCCCAAATGGTTTTCAATCGGCGTACCCGTGGTGACAAGGCGGAAATCGCCCTGCAATTGATACGCCGCTTGGGTGCGCTTGGTGTTGGCGTTTTTGATCGCCTGCGCTTCGTCCAACACAACCGTTGTCCAGCGGATTTTCTGGAAGGCTTCCACGTCCTGTTGCAACAAGCCGTAGCTGGCAATCACCAGATCGTGCGGCTGCAAACCGTCCAGCATCGTCTCACGGTCTTTGCCGCGATAAAACATTGGGCGCAACGACGGGGCAAACCGTTGGCATTCGCTGAACCAGTTATTGCACACCGACACGGGGGCAACCACCAACGCCGCACCCTTGTCAGCACGCGCCAGCAACAAGCCCAGCGTTTGCACGGTTTTGCCCAAGCCCATGTCATCCGCCAAACAGCCACCCACGCCCCAATCCGCCAAGCGCATCATCCAGCGGAAACCTTCCGTTTGGTAATCGCGCAAGTCAGCCTGCAAATCAGCAGGCACAACTGGCTGGCTATTACGCACATTTTTCAGCTTGGTGACTTGCGCTTTCCAGTATTTATCGGTTTCGAGTTTGCCTGCTTCGTCGATGAAATCTTCCAGCGCCATGCCCGCGAGTGCGCCGACTTTCAGCCCGTTTTTGCCGGAGGTTTCCGCATAAGCGCGTAAGTTGTCGAGCTTTTTCTGAAACTGGCGCGTCAGGGTGAGGAATTGCCCATCCGCCATCTGCACAAAACGTCCTTTGGCGGTTTGGCTGAGGTCGAGCAATTGGCGCAGGGTCAGCACCAGATTGTCATCAACCTGCAACTTACCGTCGAGGTCGAACCAGTCACCGGATTGTTTGATTTTCAGCGAGAGGTTATTACCACTGACTTGTTGGGTGATGCGCAGCTTTTCGCCTTCCGGCCAAGCCAGCGTTACTTTGTCGCCAAGGGCGTGCAGTTGTTGCAGGGCTTCGAGGCATTGTTCGGGGTCGTCTAGCATCAAATCGTCGCTGGGGTCTTCCCATGTTGCCAGAGCGGGGCAATCTTGCAGCAAACTGTCCGCGAGTTTGCGCTCTTGCTTGAGGTTGCGGGTGGTTTTGAGCAGCTTGCGATCGACTTCGGTCACGGCGTTGCTGCGCCCACTACCGGGTGGGAAAATCGGGCCAATGTCGCCAAAGGGTTGCACACGCATCAGCATCCGCAAGCCTTCGCCCCACGGCAGCAGGTGGATATGCAAACGTGGATCGGCTGCAACGGTTTCGGCATTGTCCATACCGGCAATATCGGACTGGATGGTGATCAGCGGGGCAAGCGCGGACAAGGTTTGGCGTACCGTGGCTTCGGCTTCGGCGGGGACAAGCAGCCCGTCTTTGCCCAGAATGCCGTGCAATTGCAACACGCTGGCAGTGAGCTTGTAGAGCTTGAGTTGCAGGGTGGTTTCTTCGACCACGAAATAGCTGTCGGGTTTGTAGCCTTCGCTGGAGTTGGGCAATTCGGGGAACAGCTTGATGCGCAACTTGCCCTTTTCCTTGAGGATTTGCAGCTCTTCGCGCCCCGGCTGGATGTCGAGCGGGGAATTGGTTGCCCCTGCCCAGAAGACGCGGGGATGCCCAATTAGGTGTTGCCACACATTAACGAGATGCAGTTCGTAGCTTTTTTCGTAATAGCCGTAGCTGTAAAGGTGGATACCTTGGCAAATACGGCGGTCTTCCTCGGTCAGGGCAGGAACGGTTTCCGGCTCGGTAGCAAGGCGTTTCAAGGCAATATTGCGCCCCCCAGACCAGCCGGTTTTGCTGGCTTTTTGCAGGATGGGCTGGATGCCGTATTCCGTCGCACTGTTGCCGTATTTGTGCTTGGTCAATTCCCAGATGACCCGTTCTGCACCCACTTTGAGCGTGGCGGCGGATTTGCCGGGGACAGCCGCGCCGAGGCGTTGCAATGCCTGCAAGCCGCGTTCCCATTCGGCCTGCGGCTGGTAGAGGGCAATCAAGGGATGTGTGCCTGCGGCAGTCTGGGTCGCTTGCGCCATGCCTGCGTACAAGGACTTGCGGGAGTCCTTGTCCGGCAGCAATTGTGCCAATACGGCGGCATATTCGCCCGCCAGCCAAGCGTAGCCAACCGCCCGCATTTTCTGGTGAATTTTTACCGCATCCTCCAGCCAGTCAGCGGGCATGGCTTGCCCCAGCCAATGCCTGGCCAGCAGCGCAACCAGGAAAACAAAAGGGGAGGACTGGTAAATGACCGCTGCATCAGACAGTTGCTGCACCTTTCCGCTTTGGCGGGCGGTATGGAGATAATACAACGCCCCATAGCCGATATTGTGCGCCATGAACGCCTTGAGGTAAGCGGTGACCTCTTTCAGGGATTTGTCTGTGCCATCAAGGATTAGGGCAATGACGTAGAGCAGTTCCAGCGGTGTGCCATACAGTGCCTTGCGGCTGCCTTGGCGTTTGCGCAGCAGTTTCAGGCCAGCCTGATAAAGTGCCATTGCCTCAGCCTGCCTGCCTTGGGAAAGCGCACGGGCACTGGCGAACAAATGCCAGTATTCCAAACGTACCCCGGCATCGGCTGGCGGCTCAGCAACCAAGGGGCTGTCCCATTGTTGACGCTGAAACAACTGCCAGTAATACGTGTCACCAAACACTGTCCAGAGTGCGGCGGTATCCATCTGCCCTGTTTGCAGCAGTTGCTGGCAATGCGTCCAGAGCGGGCTGGCATTTTCAGCGTTCCTATCGGCAACTGACAGATAAATCGGGGCGATAAATTGCAGAAAAATTTCATTGGAAAACAATGGTATCCACGCCTCATCCGGCGCATTACCCCACAGGGTGAACCACGGGTGCGGCTGGAATTTGGGGCTGTTGGCGTATTGTTTGTTGGCGCGTTCCAATAGTGTTGCCAGCAACCTGCCATTGCCCAGCAATACCTGTAGGCGGATGTCGCGCAAGGCTTGATCCGCATCCGACCAGTACTTTTTCACGTACCATTGCGCGGGTTTTGTGGGTATGAGCGTTTCGACCACTTTTGCCAGCGCAGCGAAACGCCCCGACCGCAGGCTGCGGCGGGTCAGTTCGTCACGGATGTCATCCGTACAGGCATAGTAGTTCACGTTGTTCTTCGTCAGCCAACCGTCCTGAAGCAACTCCTCCAGCACAGGGCGCAATTGCTTGACATCCACCGCGACAGGGGGAAGTTTCGACAAGGGCGTGGCGGCAATCGGCGCATAAACAATGGACATGAACTCCAGCAGGTGCTGGGTAGTTTCCGGTAACTGGCAGAATTTTTTCTCATCAAACATACGGCACAACGAACCTGGGGAAAGCGGTAGAGTATATCAGGGAAACGGGGCATTTCTGATATTCCGCACACAAAATTGACGCCACCCTACAGATTTTGGCAAGTGGCGGCGGTTGACCGAATGTCAGATACCCATTGAAAGGGCAGTTAAATATACCTATCATCATGGCTTATCTGATAATCATAACAATGAGGATTTCCCATGGAAAACTACGACTACAATAAATTTGATCAAGACAACTTTGGTCACGATGAGCCAGGACTCACTGAAATGACCAACAACAGCCCAGCCTGATTGATCTTAGTGAATTCCCTCCTGAATTTGAAACGTTATTTAATGAAGCCCACCCTACTCCTCCAGAAGAAATTGTTATCGACGATGCTGATTTGCGTGAAATAGAAGAATGGTTTGAAGTCGAATCAAGAACTGTAGAAACTTTTAAGCAAGAATGCCATTCTTTGCTAAAACAATGCCATGAAAAAAAGCAAGAAATAAAAAAATTCAAAGACCTATCTTTTAGTCATGATTGTAGAAATGATGCAGAAATCATTTACCAAAATATTGAAAATGAAATTTATGAAGACATCAAGTCCTGTTCTACGCAAATCAGCCAGAATATTCGCTCCAGTAAAAATATCGCACAACTTTACTTGCGTAGACTAAAAGAAAACACCGACCTTTTATCATTGCAGTTTGAATACATCGACATTACAGAAGCTTTTTCTATTACTTGCTCCGAATGGAAAAAGCGTGAGAAAACTCTCAAAGACGTTGCAGACAAAATCCAATCTTTCCCAGCTATTCGGGAAGAACGCCGGCAACAAGCCCTACGTGAAAGGGAATGCCAAAGAAAACTCAGAGAAATCAAAGAAATAATTAATCACCAAATTAATACTGTTATTTAACTAAAAATCTGTTCCCGCAAACAAATTTCATCAACTAAATTTCCATCTGAAGCCCTGACCCTACAGGGTTTCAGGATTTTATTAAAAATTTGAGTGTCAAACCCATGAACTATTATAAGCACAAGGATTTTATCCGCTCCGTCCACACACTGTATAACGGCAGTGACAAATCACGCCAAGCCGCAATACTCGCTCTAGCCATTATGGCAAAATCCCAAGAAAGCGATGTGTTTGGACAGAAATTAATTTTTGATAGACTAAGCACATTACTTTTAAAAAAACAGGCATCGAAAAATTATTACGTTTATGACCTAAAAAATTTCCGTCTTGTTATCGCAAAAGATAATCAAGATGTTTTTTTTCTATTTGCGGGCGACCAGATTACTTTTAATACCTGGTATAAAACAGAATCAACAACCATCGACCTTGAAAAAATCCGACAAGAATCAATGCCAATCAGCAAGGTTTCACCAGTCAAACTGGAAAACATCGCCACCCTTGACAGCTTTATCCAAGACAACCCCGACAGCATCGAGGCGAAAATCAAGCACGCCATTGACACGCTGCTTGGGCAATCCGCCGATAACCAGCTAAAAATCAAACAATCGCGGGAAGCCATTCACCAATACCGTCAAGCCATACGCGACTATTACGCTCTGCCTGATCAGCAGCGAACCATAGAGACGGTAGCTGAATTTGACAGCAAAGATGCCATGCAAGCCGAAGCGGACGCGACCATTACCAGTATTGAAGGGCAACACAAGCAACTTATCATTAACCGGGTAGATGACGCTTTCAACCTCATCAACGCCCGTGAACTACACAGTAGCCTTGGCGCAACCCAAAAGCTCAAGGACGAAGTGGGCTTTGTGGAACTCAAGATCAAATACGTCATGGAACTGGAAAGTTTGCTCGCAAGCCTCGGCACTGGCATAAAAATTTCCAAAAAAATCGAGCAAATCAACGCTGTCATCCATGATGACCAAAGCCAAGAAGCCGTGGATGAAAAATCCCCAGAAGAAACGCTGGACGTAACCGTGAAAGAAGCTAAAGAAGCTCCAGAACAAGAATTAGCAGAAGCCCTAGAAGCAGCCTAACGAGGAATACCCAATGCCAATCTTGATACCCCAACGCCCCCACCCCATGCATGGGGAACATAAAGTACTGGAAATATTGATGAAGCTGCCTGACGATTGCATCGTATGCCACGAACCGCTCATCAGGGGCAGGCGACCTGACTTTGTGGTGTTTTCGCCCCGATTGGGGATGCTGGTGATTGAGGTCAAAGCCTTTTATCGCGAAGCGTTCATTGAAGGCGACCAAAACACCCTAAAAATCCAGCCAAAAGACAAGCCGGTCACCGCCATAACGCACCCATTAAAGCAAGCCAATAATTATATGTATGACATTAGGGAAGAACTGTTAAAACACCCACTGCATGAAAAAATCATCAACGGTGCAGATTCGTGCTATCAAGGGCGTTTGCTGTTCCCACTGGCTGCCTGTGTCTTGTTTACCAACATCACGCAACAGGGTTTAAGTGACCACCCCATCCAACACAGTGGCGCACGGTTTCCAAAGGAAAACACGATTTTCCGTGATGAAATGCAATCACTGGCAGCACCCGACATTGCCGGTGAGGTGCTGGAAAACAAATTGAAACGCTTATTCATGCCAAAATGGCATTTCACCCTGTCTGCACGGCAGCAGATGGTGGTGCAGTCCCTGTTGAGTCATACACCAGTGGATAAACTGCCTGCCTCACCCCCCGCAACGAAGCCGTGTGAAGAAACACCCGCCAAAGCGCTTGCTGCAGATTCCCTCATAGGGTTGGCGGTTAACACCATGTTGCAGCAACTTTTCTCACTGAATGCCAAAAAACGGGACAAAGAACGCAATATCGACACCCTGAAACAGGAGAGGGATAGCATCAGGCAAGCTATCCCCATTAATATTGACAATAATATCCATCGGTGTGCTGAACACATAGGCAAGTTAGCCCGTGAAATCAGCCACGGCATTATGGGCGAGCAAAACACCCAGCACACTAACGAGCTGTACTACGCCGTGAAAGCACTGAAACTGAAAAACGACGAAATGGCCATGAAAAAAGACATGGATGCCATTGAACAGCAGCAACAACACCTGAAACAGAAAATGTCCAAACTGGCTAGTATTTTGGAATTGGAAACAGCCTAACAAGCAAGGAAACCCGCAGCATGGCATTCATCGCTAAAATTCGTGATTGGTTTGGCTTTCCTATTCCAGAACCACCTCCACTGAAGAAGCCCTCGCCACCACTCGTCGTTCCTGCACTCAGCCGTGCTCAGGAATGCGAACGGATATGTGGGCAGATAACACAATCAGCCGCGACGATCATCAGTCTGATGCGGGATGACAGGCAAAAAACAGGGCAACAAGTGGTCAAGTGCCGACAACTGGTCAACAAACTGGAAAGCCTGTTACAGGAGTGACCATCAGTTGCTGCTGCACATAGGCCATCGGCAGGCGTTCCTGTTCCAGCCGCTGGTGGGTTTGCTGCAACTTTTGGTACAGTGCCAGTTCTGCGGGCTGCAAATGCTGGAGTATATCAGCACAGCGGGCGTTTTCCGGCTCTTCGGTGCATAAATGGGCATATTGCTGCAAGGTTGGCGCATCCATCAGCAGGGATTGGGTATGCGGGAAATAACGGCGCATCCGCGACAGGATCGAAAAGCCGTGGGTGTCCAGATCGCCCCAGTAAACGATGTGCCGGGTTTGCAGCCAAGGGATTTCCGCCAGCGTGTCCACCCCGTAGCCCAGCCCGAAAATCACGATGCTGCCCGCCACCGGCGGGAAGCTCAGACCGTTGGTCTTGTTTTCGGTCACGAACACCCGCTGACAAGGGATTTCCCATCGCGCCAGTTGCGACACCGGCAGGCTGACATCCGTCACACCCACCACCGGGCTGAGGGCATCATCCAGCAAGCGCAGGCGCAGCAACGGCTCGTCGTATTGCAAGCCATAACGCCGCTCGAAACCGTATTGGCGCAAGCCCGTGCTATCGGGGGCAATGGCTGTTTCCGGCAGTACCACATCCAGCAATTCGCTCAACATCGCTTTGTGTTGCCCGATGAATTTGCTGTCTACACCGGGAATATCGAGTTCGCGCAAGTAACATCCGGGGCGCGGCTGGTGCAGAAAATAGCGGCACACTGCCAGCAAGCCAAGCCAAACCGAGTGGTGTTCCATCAACTTGGTGGGGTATTTCAGCAGCCAGTCGCGCAGTACGGGAAATTCGGCCAGCGTTTCCAACCCAGTTTGATGCAAGGCGGGGAACACCTGTTTTTTCTGGATAAAACGTAACAAATCATCGCGGGTATCGAAACTGAGCGTATCCGGTAGCAGTTGTGTACCGAGTTGGCGGTGCTGCACTTCGCGGTAGCCGATGCGGTAGCCGTAGCCTTTTGCCTCAACACTGGCTTGTTTGAGGGTGGTGATCCAATCGCGCACTTGGGTAAACTGTTCCATTTGTGCGCTGGCGTTTGGCTTGCGGAAGGGGATTTCCCACGGGAACAGGTCGCCCGTTTCCCATGCGTCTTGCAAGATGCGTCCGCTGTCCCAGAGCTTTTGGGCTTTGCTGCGGATCTCGGTGGGGGTGATCATGACGAACCTTGCACCGCTTGTTTTTCCCGCCGGTACTCCTCAATACTCAAATTCCTTACCAGCGACTTCTGCCCCGCCTCGTTATGCACGAAATGCACCGAGTTGATGTAATCCTCAATCACATGGATTTTCTGCAAGGGCGTGACGATCAGCAGTTGCAAATTCAGCTTGCGGAACAACTCCAGCCCGTAACGGGTAGATTCATCCGAACCGCGCCCAAACGCCTCGTCAATCACCACAAAGCGGAATGAGCGCGAGCGCACCTGCCCCCATTCCAGCCCGAACTGGTAAGCCAGTGCCGAAGCCAGCACCGTATACGCCAGCTTTTCCTTCTGCCCGCCCGATTTCCCGGCGGAATCGCTGTAAAACTCGCGTTCGGTGTCGTCCTCACGCCAGCGTTCACTCGCCGAAAACAAATACCAGTTGCGCACATCGCTGACCTTGCGCATCCACTTGCGGTCAAGTTCGCTGAAGCCTTCGCGCCCGTTCAGGCGGTCAATGATGTGCTTGACTTGCAGGAAACGGGTTTCGGTGTACATCGCGTCATCGTCAAGGCTGTGGCTCAGGCACTGGCGCAAGTCTGCACGGAAATCACGCACTTCGGTATCCGTGGTGAACGTGCCCAGCAAGGTGATGTACGTCCCCGCGTTGTATTCGATGCCCTGCAAGGAACGGTTGATGGCTTCGAGCTTGTCGTCAATGGCGCGGCGTTCCTTTTCCAACTGGTTTTGCAACATCACAATGCCTTGGATGGTCTGCTCATTCAGCATCGCCTTGAATTTCTGTTCGTGGCGCGGCAAGTCTTCGCTTTGCAGCACCGCCAACATGCGCTGGAACTCTGCCCCGGCATCAAGGCTGGCATCCACTTCGCTGGTATCCGCCGGGTAATCGCGCTTGTAATCCTGCATTTGCTGGACAATTTTCTGCGACAAACGGCGGTTTTTACCTTCATCATTGTCGAGGTGTGCCTGCATCGCACTGCGGATGTCGCTTTGCTGTTTCGCCAGGCTGCGCAAATTGAACGCGGTATCGCCCAGCACCTGTTGCCGCCAGTGTTCCAGCAGGTTGCGGTGTTGCGCCAACGCGGATTCGGGCAACAACGCCGCCTGTTCGGTGGCGCGTGCCTGCTCCTCTTCTGCCGTGGCGATTTTGTTGCCGAGTATGCCTTGTTCCAGCAACACTTCGCTGTGCTTGCGCTCGCCCTCCAGACGTTGCTGGCGGCTGGTCTGCAACTGCGCTTGCAGGCTTTGCAGGATGTCGGAACTGTTCTCGATGCGCTGCTGTTCTTCGCGGCATTGCTGGATGGCGTGCGCGGGGGTATGCCAGTCAATCTCGCTGAAGTCGCGCACCTGTTGCACATCACGCAGCGCGTTTTGCTGTTGGCGCAAGCCTTGGCGGCTACGTTCCACTGTCGCCAGCGCGTCCGCCGTCTGGTAAATCGCTTGCAGCAAGGCTTCGGCCTGGGCTTCCAATGCCTGCAATTTGTCACGGTTGCTCCAGCCTAGCACGTAGCGCGAACGGTCGTGCAGGTGGTGGCGGTCGTCTTTTTCGTGGCGTTGCCCACCGCCTTTGACCTGCCCGTTCTGGCTCAGGGCTTGGTGGTGGCGGCGGAAGTCCTGCATGTCGCTGGCACAATGGTAATCAAAGCGTTCATGCAGGGCGTGTTCCAGCCAAGGGTAAAATTCGCTGTCGGCTTTGATGCGTAATTTGCGCACCAAGGATTGCGGGCCGACCTCATTACGCCGCGCCGTGCTGGGTGCTTGCACACGGTAATACACCAGCCGCCCGTGCAAATGGGTCTGTTCGACGTAGTGGCTGACGCGCTCGTAGTGGCGTTCCGGCACTAACAGGCTCAGGCCGAAATTGTGCAGCACACGCTCGGCAGCGCCTTCCCACACCCGTTCGGTTTCGTCCACTTGCAGCAATTCGCCTGCAAACGGCAGTTCTTCTTCAGGCAGGTTCAGCACCTCCAGCATGGTCTGGCGCATGGCGAGGTTCTGGCGCGGGATATTGCTCTTGCGTTGGCGCAACGACTCAATATCAGCCTGTAACTGGTGCTGCTGGTCGCCTTGCTGACGGAAACGGATGGCGTGGTCATCGCGCTCGGCTTGCAGGGCTTGTTCCTGTTGCTGGGTTTCCGCCTCCAGCCCTTCGATGCGCTGGCGGTTGTGGTAGAAGTTGTCTGCGCTCAATTCGGCGCTCAAACCGAGTTGGGTGATGTTGGCTTGCCAGTTTTCGTACTGGCGTTGGCAGCGCATCCGCTCCTTTTCCAGCACCGCCATTTCCTTGTCGATTTCGCGCAACCGCCGCCCGCCTTGGTCTTCAATGCTGCGGTGCAAATCGTCCTCTTGGGTGCGCAAGTGCTGGATGCTGGTTTCGAGCTGGGTGCGCCGATGTTGCAGGCGTTCGGCATCGTGGCGGTAGGTTTGCAGGCGTTCGGCAAGCAGTGCCACTTCCTTGCCCGCAAACCAGCCGCCCAAAGCCTCGCGGGCGGCACGCAGGGCGTGGATGCTGCTGCTGAGTTGGGTGTAATCGGCAAGGTTGTTGTCCAGCGGTTGCAGCAGGCTGATTTGCCGCCGCGCTTTCAACACCGCTTCGTGCAGGCGGTTGAGGTTGTCGAAATCGCGGCACAGGCTGTGGATTTGTTGCTCCACCCCGGTGTCTTCGAGCATGTGGGTACGCACAAAATCGGTCAGATTGCCGACCGATTTCATCGACACGGTTTGGTAAAACAGGTCGAGTGCCTGTTCGGATTGGATGCCGAAATAGCGGCGGAAGCGGGCGGCGTATTCCTTGAAGGTGTCCAGCACCGCCACACCGGGCAGTTTCGCCAGACGTTTGCGCAATTGGCTGATGTCGTTGCCGAAATTGGCGAAGTGTTCGCGGAGGGTGAGCAAGCTCTCGGCAGTGACGTAGAAGCGTTCCGGCTGGCGGCTGCCTTCCTTGAGCCAGAACACTTGCGCCAGTGTCATGCCTTGGGCAAAACCGGGGTTGTAAAACCAGCCCAGCAACACGCTGTAGTGCTTTTCATCGCGCAAGGCGACGGCTTTGGCGGCCTGGCTGAGTTCGTTCTTTTCGCTTTTGTATTCACCGCGCACGTAAGAGCCGAGGGAACGTTCCTTGCCTTCCGCACCCGCCGCCTTGTTGTAGGTGATGCGCTGGGTGGGGACGAGCAAGGTGGTGATCGCATCCACCAACGTGGATTTGCCGGAACCGATGTCGCCGGTCAGCAGGGCGTTGTGGCCTTGCGGGGCGATTTTCCAGACGTGCTGGTCGAACGTACCCCAGTTGTAGACTTCGAGGTGGTGCAGGCGGAAGCCAGTTTGGGTGTCGTCGGCGGCGAAGTCGAGGGAGAGGGGTTGGGGGTCAGTCATCCTTGCTTCCTGTAGAGTACCGTTTTTAAATGGTCTTCCGTGTGTTCAAATACCGGAATAGAATGGTTGATCTGACGCATCAGCGGTATGACCTTGGTCCTGACACCCATGCCGCGTGAATCCACATAAGCATAATCCCGTAAAATTTCCATGATCAGCGGGTTACGGGGTGAGCGTTGGCCTGCAATCATTTTCGTGACAGTCATCGAGTTTTGCATTTTGCCGGGGCTGATGACCTCCAGACGGTCTGCGTAGCAGGTAACTTCTATATCAACCGCCCGTGTCCAGTCACGATGGGCAAGTGCGTTGACAACCGTCTCCCGAACCGCTTCCCAAGGGTACAGCCAACGTTTTTCCCGACGCATGTGCTGATCAATGCCCGCCGATTCCTCAGTGATGAATGGCTCAATCGCTGCGGCAAATTTCTCAATCAACCCCGTATCGACAAATTGTTTTTTGCCACTGTCATCCAGCTTCCAGCGTCCAACCAGTGGCGCATCCAAGACGGTATCAAGCCGCGCTTGATATTCTTTATCTTCGCCTGCAAATACCATCACCCGCAAGCCTGCCTGCCGTAAAAAACGCCGGGGATTAATCCCGAAACACAGCAAACCCGCGATGGAACACACCGTATTCCCCAAGCCATCTGAAGCCATTAAGCCAAGCCCCACTAAGCGTTCTACCCATTCCGCATTGTTCGCGGGAATTTCTGGGTCCCTGATAATCCCTGCCAGATAGTAATACAAACGATCCAGGTCAAGGTTTGCCAGTGATGTTCCCGCCACAGGAAGCACTTCGACATGCAAGAGACCACCACTTTCAAACAAACGTAATTGCTGTTCACGGGAAGCCAGTTCCGAACGGTCTCCCATGCGGATATAAACTTCTTCACGGTTGTTGTGCTTCAGCATGTAAGGCTTGGAAATGCCGGGAACAATCGTAATCACCGCAATCCGCTGTTGCTCGGTTATTTTCAATTCTTCATAAAACGGGATAATTTGCGGGAAAACCTTATCGCGGAAAACATTCAGCACCCATTCTTGGGTATTTGTTTGCTGAAGACCTGAGATTGTACCATCGTCCTCAACACCGAGCAGTATTCTGCCACCCTGAAAGTTAGCCAGTGCAACAATTTCCTTGGCTAACTGTTCCGGGCGAATATCGTCCCGCTTGAATTCAATCCCTGAATTTTCACCATTAGCGATTATTTCCAATAATTCTGATTTAAGCATTGCTCACCTCAATGGCAACCGTTTGGGTGTATGGGTCAGTCATCCGTGGCACTCGCGTATTGCTGGTAGGTTTTCAGTTGCGCGTCCAGTTCCCCCAGCCATTGCGCATCAACGAAGGCTTTGAGGATACGGCGGATTTCGAGCATGTCGTCCTGCTGTTTGAGGGTGCGCACAAAGCCGTATTCGATCACTTTGTTGATGGCGACGTTGATCTGGTCGATGGTTTTGGCTTCGTTGCTGTGTTCGGGCATGAACACGCGCATCATTTCCACGACTTGGCTGCGTTCCAGCACCACGCGGCTGTCACCGCCGGTGGCATCCTGTTCTGCTAGGCGTTTGCGCAGCAACGCCAGCAACAGGCTGACGGGGTAGGTGAGGGTGCGTTTAGCGACCAGACGCGGGGTGTCGGTGCTGTCTTCGGCATCGGTTTCGCTGTCTTGCTGGCGCAGGAAAGCGTAGCCTTCGGCTTCGTCAAGGTACAAGGTCAAACCGAGGATGCGGATGTAGTCACGCACGGCGGCTTGCAATTCCAGCAGGGTTTGCCACAGGCGCGGGTGCTGGTCGGCGTAGACCACGCCTTTAAAAAGCTGGATGAGGACGGGGGCGAGGTTGGGGGTTTGGGTTTCAGTGATCATGCAATTCGCTTGCGCAAGGTAACGTGGAATACTTGTTCGTCAATATCAAATTCAGCCGGAGGGTTGCCATTTTGTTGCAATACGGCTTGCGCCCGCTGGATGCCGTAACCGAAACGGTTGACATAGCCCAATGCTTTCATGGCTTCGGCAATCACCGGGTTACGGTAACTGCTACGGCGAGTCAGGGTGTCTTTGGTGACACTGCCATACAGCCCGCCCGCACTCTGGATTTCAATGTGGTCACTGTACCAGTAGAAACGGATCGGTGTGGTAGACTGGTAATCACGGTGCATGACGGCGTTAAGCAACAGTTCGCGCACCGCCACGTCGGGGTAATCGGGCAACAAACGCTCACGCAAAGTTGACACCGGGTGTAACGTTGACTGAATATTGCTCTTGATGCGGGTATCCAGTTCACGCAATACACCCAGCAAGTCCCCGGCAATTTCCGCCTGGTCAGTCGGCAAGTCTGTCAAACCCTCACCCGGCAAGCGCAGGTATTGAATGTAAGCACCGGGAAAGTAATGCCGGGGGCGTTTGCCAAACAACAACAGACCAGCCGCAGTACAGCAGTCATACTGCAAGTCATAAAAGCGCAGTGAAGCAAGCTGTTCCTTATAAGTGCGGTGGTTCGCTGCGATCACCTCAGCATCCACCACTTCCTGACGGTAAGCACTGAACAATGGCAAGGACAATTCCTCAATACCCACACCCAACAAGGGTAAAGCATCATAGGTATGGGCGCGGGAAGTACGGCGTTCACTCAGCAAACGTTCTTCCTGTTCGTTGGCAATCGCCTTGCGGGGGCCGACCCGAATCCACACCTGCCCCTTGTAACGCACGGGTGGCAAATCGGATGGCTTGACCTCGACGACCGCAACCTCTCCGTCCGGCAGGCTGAACTTGCTAACGACAATCACGGGCAACGGCTGGATATTGCCATCCGAACGTAACGCAGCCAGATTCAATAACAATTCGTCGGTCACTTGCAAACCAACAGGTTTACCCGATTTGTCATCCACTCCAATCAACAAATAACCCGGCTCACGGTGGTTAGGCAGATCGTTGGCAAAGGCGCACACCGCCTGGGAAAACTTGTCGGTCTTATTGGTGGAAACGGTACGCTCTACACGGTCAGACTCCATATCAGCCAACAGCTTGAGCAGTTCTTCTTGGGTCAACGCTTGCCTCCGGGGTTTATCTGCACGGCGAAACCATTCACTACGCTATCATTATGGCACATATCAGCGGGTAAACAGGATACGCGGCAAGCGCACCGTGCGCCCCGCGTCACCCAGCGGCAACATTTCTTCGGCGGATTCATCCACCACCGCTTTGGTATCCTTGCTGGCAAGGTTCAGGTAGGCGACCAATTCTGCCAAGCCTTGTTGCAATGGGTATTGTTGCAACACTTCCGCCAAACTGACCTGCGAATGTTCGTGCAACAGGCGACGGATATTGCCGCGCAAACGTGCTTCATCTACCCAATGTTGATTGTAAAGTGCCTGCACATCGACGCTGGCATCGGCCTCTTGCAGCTTCACCGCTGCCAATGCCACCTTGGTTTTTGGCTGGAACAGGCTGCGTTCCATTACCAAATCAATTGCCAGACGTGGCTGATCAAGGCTGGCAAACTGGCGAAAATCATCCGTTTCCGGCGGGGAATTGCGCATCGCCACGGCAGATTTTTCAATGCCACGAATCAATTGCAAAATGCGCTTATCTTCCATCCACGCCTGATCGGCGAGGTATTTGCGTAATTGTTCCGCCAGTTGTGCATTGGTGCGGAACACTTTTTCACCCGCTTCCAACAGGAAATAGCCAATGCGCGGCAAAAACTGGCGGTCATCGACTTCACGCAAAGCCTCTTGCTGCAAGGCTGCGGTAGTCATGTTTTCCAAGGCTTGCTGGCGTTGCGGCGACATCAGAAATTCCCAGAAGGCGTTAAAACTGCGCCCCTGCTCGGAGTCGCGGATGTAATCCTGCTGCTCGAAAATTTCGTCCAGCAACTCACCCTTGTGTTTCTCACTGGTAGCAATCAGTTCACGCACTTCCTGATCGAGAGCGCGGAAGTTGTATTCAACTTGGCGGAAATCGGCCAGCAACTTACGCGCCGTGTCTTCGGCTTCAAACCAGCGTTCTTTGATGCGGGTCGGGTCTGCCGCGTCCACCAAGCCAGACCGGATGCGGGCAATCTGGCGTTCCAGTTCGGCTTTTTGTCTTTCCAACTCGGCGATTTTAACGGTGGGGTCTTGCTCGGCTTCCTGCACGATTTCCTGTAATAACCGGTATAACGTCATCAGGCGCGATTCGGTACCAACGAACTGGCGCGGTTGCAAACCTTGCAGCCATTCCACCGCTTTTTCCGCCCCCGGCGTTAAATCCAATTGCGGAATGTCCCGACCCTGCACGTAATATTTGCGTAGGTACGGACTTGCACCATTCGCCCAGTCATCGAGATATTGGCGGGCGGTTTTGGGGAATGCCCCTTCCCCTTCGCTATCACGCAGGTGGAACAGGTAATCATCCAATTGGGTGTTGACCTGATCAAACGGCAACGAACGCTCGTTGGGTTTGATGAACGTGACGTACAAAAAACTGACGATCAGCGGGGCATGGGTTGCCGTCAACAAACGCCACGTCGTGTCGTGCTTGCGCAGGTAATCAAGGGTTGAATAATCCATGCGTGCTTATGCCGGGAACACGCCGGTAGAAATATAACGATCCCCCCGATCACAAATAATCGCCACAATCGTCGCATTTTGTAACGTTGCCGATAAACGTAACGCCGCCGCCACCGCACCACCCGACGATACACCGCAAAAAATCCCCTCTTCTGCTGCCAGTCGATGCATGATTTGCTCCGCCTCCGGCTGACTCATATCAATTTCCAGATCGACTTCGTGACGGTGAAAAATTTCCGGTAAATACGCCGGTGTCCAGCGACGAATACCGGGGATTTGATCGGTTTGGGTGGCAGGTTGCACCCCCACAATTTGCACTTGCGGATTTTGAGATTTGAGGAAGCGTCCCGTACCCATAATCGTTCCCGTCGTTCCCATGCTGCTGACAAAATGCGTTACCTGCCCGTGGGTATCACGCCAGATTTCCGGCCCAGTGGAATGAAAGTGCGCCAGCGGATTATCCTCATTCGCGAACTGATTCAGCACTTTGCCCTTGCCTTCGCGCTCCATTTGCAAGGCCAGATCACGCGCCCCTTCCATACTCGCTTCTTTGGAAACCAGCACCAACTCCGCGCCGTAGGCTTTCATCGAAGCGCGGCGTTCAGCACTCATGGTTTCCGGCATAATCAGCACCATTTTGTAACCTTTAATTGCCGCCGCCATTGCTAACGCAATCCCGGTATTACCGCTGGTGGCTTCAATCAAGGTATCGCCGGGTTTAATATCGCCACGGGCTTCGGCTCGCTGAATCATGCTTAATGCCGGGCGATCTTTGACTGAACCCGCCGGATTGTTGCCTTCGAGTTTCACCAAAATAGTGTTAGTGGTTACACCCGGCAAACGTTGCAGACGCACCAGTGGGGTGTTGCCGATGAAATCTTCGATGGTGGGGTAAGTCATGCTCAATCTCCGCTCAAAACCACAAAGGCAACGGCATGAGTACGCTCATCCGCCACCGATAAATGCAGGGATGTTACACCCAAAACGGCAGCAGTCGCCAACGTCACGCCATGCAATTGCAACAACGGTTTACCGCGTGTGTCGTGCGTGGTTTCGATTTCTTGCAAACGTACTTCCTTACCAATGCCCGTGCCGATAGCTTTAGCAAGGGCTTCTTTAGTAGCAAAGCGTTTCGCCAGCCATGCGGCTGGATTAGCTTGACTGGCGAAACGTTCGCGTTCGTTGGGATGCAACACGCGGGCAGCGAAACGTTCGGGATGCCGCACTAACATTTGTTCAATGCGGGCGATTTCCACGATGTCTGTGCCGATGCCGAGAATGGTCATGCACCCGCTCTGGCTGCTTGCATTAACGCCAACATTTCCAACGTCGCTTGGTGGATGCCAACAAACACTGCCCGCGCTACCATCGAATGCCCGATATTGAGTTCGCGGATATTGGCAATCGCGGCAATCGCTTGGGTATTGTGGTAATCCAACCCATGCCCCGCGTTTACCTGGATACCGAGGCTGTGCGCAAACTCAGTGGCTTCAAGGATACGATTTAATTCGTGCTGTTTGGCTTCGCCTGTGGCATTCGCATACGTGCCGGTATGCAATTCGATCACGGGTGCGCCAATGTCCGGTACGCGACGAATGTGTTCAATATCCGGCTCGATAAACAACGATACACGGATATTCGCCGCATTTAAGCGTTGAGTCACGCTGCGCACCCGCTCGAATTGCCCGATAATATCCAAACCGCCTTCGGTGGTGAGTTCTTCACGCTTTTCGGGGACGACACACGCATCATTCGGCAATACATCGCAGGCAATCCCCACCATTTCATCGGTAGCCGCCATCTCCAAATTCAAACGGCGGGTACACAGTTGGCGAATCGCGTACACATCCGCGTCCTGAATATGGCGGCGATCTTCGCGCAAGTGGATGGTGATGGCGTGTGCGCCAGCGTCTTCCACCAAACGTACTGCCTCCAATAGGTCGGGGTAAGGTGTGCCGCGTGCTTGGCGCAAAGTAGCGATGTGGTCAATATTGACACCGAGTTCGATCTTATTCATGGAACAATTTTCTCGCATTCAAGGTTTTGCCTTTCAGCAACATCTGGATCAGGTAATCGAGGGTATGGCGCAATTCCAGCCGCTGCGCAGGGTTCATCGCTTCGGGTTCGCGCAAGGCAATCAGCAAGTTACCGCTAACTGGCACGCCTTTGCCATCTGCCTCATCTGGGTATAAACCCTGGTCGGGGCGGAAACGGTAACGCATTTCGGGTTCAATGTCATGCCCCTGTGCGTCATCATGCCACAGATTCAGAACATAGCCCGCCATTGCCAGCACGTCCAGTTCAAACAGCGGCAGTGCGAATACATCAGCGGGATTTTCGAGGCGGAACAGGGTTTGCTGGTATTGGGCGAATAATTCCGGCTGCGGCTGATGTTGCCACAATGCCCGCAGCAGCAATTCGTTGGCGTACACCGCCCGAATCAGCCCGACAGCTTTTAGCGGGAAACGGCGTTTTTCTTCGGCATTGAACAGGGTGAAGACTTCACCCTTGCCCGTCCAACTGGCATCGAGTTGGCGGAAAGGTTCGAGCATTCCTTTGGAGCGCGAGTTTTTGCCCTGCCCGAATTTGGCAACACAGGTAATCTTGCCAGTTTCAAGGGTAAACAAATCCAGCAATACGCTAGTGTCGCGGTAGGGGTTACGACGTAAGATGAAGGCTGGCGACAGTGGGGGCAACATTGCTAAAAAGGTAATTTCCCTAAGTTACGCTGAATCAATGCCAACACCTTAGGACGTGCACTCGCTGTCAGGGTAAAGCCCAATCCAGTACGGTAACTTTCGGGCAAATAAAAGCGCTCAACGCCCTTTTTATCCCTATCTTCAAAAATAATACCCAATCCTTGTAATGCTTTAGCGAGTTCTGACGTAAGCCCCACATCAAATGCCTCAAAAGGCACAACCTTCTTTTCATTAGGAATAGACTGTAACTCTCTGTGCCAACTTTTCAAAACATCAATTTCGGTAATTGCCTCTTGCACTTTTTCACGACTGCAATCTTCCACTGCTCGACGGATTGCGTCAGGAAGTAATACTCTATCCTCCCAACTTGAAGAACGACCTTCCTGACTGCTTTTTTGTGCTGCATGAAACAAAAATCTAACTAAATCACGAGCCTGTAATTTTCCATTCAAGTCACAAAGTGCTGCAAACACCCAGCGTGCGGCTTGAGCCTCTTTAGAATGTAGCGATCCTAGCTTTTTCCCCCATAGCTCATATAACTTCTCCAGCAACTCACTACCTGATAACTGTTCAGGGTTCTCCTGAGTGAAAGGCAAGCGTGCCTCAGCACAAGTCCAATAAGCTAGCCTCAAAAAAGACTCTGCTGTCCATTCCAGTACAAAAGACTTATATCGTGTCTCAAACTGCCCGACATTTTGCTGGATAACGGTACGTACATAATCTGAGCGCACAAAAGCAATCATACCAACGTTGCCACCACGAATTTCATTCATTCGGTCGGTTAAACGTAACAAGGCTTCGAGAGCATTCCGTTGATCATTATCTGCTGGATTAGAAAATTGGTCTTCCAACCCATCCACCAGAAAAATTACACTGACATGTCGATCTGATAAAAAGTCGCTCAAACCTTTCAAACCAACTTCTATTGAAAGGTCAAAAGTTGTCAGTAATTCCCCAATCCAGAATTGCGTCCAATTAGGTGAACCACGTAGTACCTCTGCGATACGGTCTGACAATGCAATATCCGAAAACTCCTTGGTCAATCCCAGTTTCTGGAAACAATTGTCACGACAATTACGGATAACACTGATGGCGGGAGAATCATGCTTCAGATTTTTTGAGGTCAGAAATGGAAAAATTAGCACATCACTGCGATTACCAGTGGCTACTCCCACCTTATCTAGAAAATGCTCCCATGTCTGCATCCGGCACAATTGTAAAAAATTAAATGTCTTACCTGCACCTTTCGCACCAATAGAAATAGTAGCCGGCAAGGATTTTTCATAATGCTTGGCTAGATTCCGCAATGGCTCTGTCACCAGCAAGTTTTCAGCCCTACCGCTTTCAGCATAGACATATTGCTCACACAAACGCTCAAGATCTTGGGCTTGCACTGCACGAGTAGCGTTCAGTGTTTCTGTTGTCAGTGGTGGCTCAACTGGCAACAGAGACTCCGCCCATTTGAGAGCATTTCCAAAAAGGCTGCCAGATTTGACCAAGCTAAGTGCCTGATGAAAATCACGAATACTCATCAAGCTGGGATCAAAAGCGACCTCAATAAACTCGACACCCGCACTGACTGCATCCTCAACATGAGGATTTGGGTAAGCACCACTTAAACGTTGAATCGCTTCATCATAGTCTTCTGATTCCCGTAATGCAGGAGTCAGAAAACTCAACACAACAGTGGGAATAGCGGTAACTGTATCTTGACCATGAATTAAGCTGCGAATGGCAGCCATTTTTTCCAACACCAAAACTGCACCATTAACCGACTGGCGAGTGACTGTCGAGACGATGAAGCGTTCTATCCTGGGATCAAACAGCAAAGGACTCGCCAATTCACTCAAGCCTGCCCGCAAATCGACCATTACCAAATCAGCTTCCAAAGCCTCTGATAATTGTCGAATAGCATCCCCTACATACCACGGATTTTTGGCATTACGTGCCAAATGTTCAGGCAGTACTGGCGTATCCAGTAACTCAATCGGTTGTTCGCTGTCAATACAGGCTGGCAACACAAAGATTTCATGTGTACCGTTGATAGTCAGTGAGTACTTTCTAAGTTCATCAGCAAAGTAACGAACAGATTCTTCAACGGAAACCGCAGGGTAGTGCATAGACTCCAGAAAACGTACAAACGATACTGGAGAATGATTAGCGACATCCAGCCAATACGTAATACCCGGTGCTTCAAGGTCGGCATCAATTACTAAAACTTTGATAGGTCGCCGTTTAGCATATTCCAAGTATGCTGACAAATAGGTCATCAAAGCAGTGGTTCGCCCTACCCCACCTTTAAAGGAATGAAAGGCTGCAACCCGCAACTTCTCAGGAAAACGCTCAGGGAGTTGAAATGCATCCAGCGGATTTGCATCCAGATATGCCAAATCGTGCCATAAAGGATAACGCAGGCGTTTCCGCTCTTTGCCTGACTGGAGTATAACTTCAAATCGATAGGGCGTGTTCTGAATATCCAGATGCAAAAACAACCCTAATTCGTCCAGCGCACGCCCGAAGCCTGCGGAGAGCCATTCACGTAACTCAGTCTCATGCTGTGCTTCGACCACCATAATTTCAGCACCATCCGCATAGCAGTGAATACCGGAAATATAGTTTGGGAACGCGAAAAAGCCGTGAGTCATTTCGCGCAAGCGGCGCTCCACATCGAGCCAAGTCAATAAAACCTGACGTTTATAAGAAGTCGCCCATGCATTCATTGAAGTTCTCCACGTATCCATTCGTTAATTGCCGACAGCTTTGCTTCCAGTTCAGTATCGGAAGGTTGTTGTGCTTTTGCACCATAGCGCCAGACTTGGTTCATCTCACCACATCCCGCATTACGTTGCCGAATTGGCAGTTTCAAAGGGATCAGCCGGATATCGGAAGGCAAACGTAAATCAGCACCTACCCGCAAACGATCCATCAGTTTATTCAAATCATGTAAAACATCGGCAAACATATCCTCAGAATCCTGTCTCGCTTCCCGTTTCAACAACACCGCTTTCAGACCACTTTCTACGGCATAGAATAGCAAGAGTCGATGCATATTGCCTTTTATTGCCGCGCTTTCAAAAGCTTGGTTTGCATTCTGCCATGCATTTTTCATCTCACGAAAAGTAAAGATAATCAAGAAAATCCTCACAAGTCCGCATTAATAATCCTAAAAATCAGACAAAAATTATCACCTAAATATTTTTATGTTGAAATCCCCAAACTTTGTAGATGCCGTGGGCTGTTTTCCCAGTTTTCTTCCACCCGCACCCACAATTTCAGCATCACCTTGCGCTCTAAAAACGCTTCCAGCGCAATCCGTGCTGAGCTGCCAATGCGCTTGAGGGTTTCGCCGCGATTACCGATCACAATGCCTTTCTGGTTGTCGCGGCTGACCCAAATCACTGCGTTAATTTCAGTGAGCTTGGGTTTTTCCTCGAAGGTTTCGATTTCAACGGCGGTGGAGTACGGCATTTCCTGATGCAAATACGTCATTAACTGTTCGCGAATCAATTCACCGCAAATAAAACGGGTGGATTGGTCGGTCACATCGTCTTCGGCGTAAACCCAATCTTGCTGCGGCATGACTTTCGCTAATGCGGCTTTCAGTTGTTGAGTATTCGTGCCTTTGGTGGCGGAAAGCGGAAAAATTTCCTTGAACGGGTATTTCTTCAATACGTCCGGCAACCAAGTCAATAGGCGTTCCTTTTTCTCGATGCGATCCACTTTGTTGGCAACCAAAAACACAGGACACGTCACATGCCCCAAGCGTTGCAACACCAAATCGTCTTCATCTTGCCATTTCAGTGCCTCCACGATCATCACCACCGCATCCACGCCTTCCAGTGCAGCCACCGCTTCGAGGTTGATGGTTTTGTTCAGCAAACTCTTAGAGGTACGGTGAATCCCCGGCGTATCCACGAAAATCATCTGGTAATCGTCTTCGGTCAAAATGCCGCGAATGCTGTGGCGCGTGGTTTGCGGCTTATTCGCCGTCGCGGACACTTTGAAGCCAATTAACAGGTTCATCAGCGTGGATTTGCCCACGTTCGGGCGCCCCACAATGGCGACATAGCCGCACCGTTGAGAGGGAGAAGTCAATTCTGTCATTTGGCGGTTACCTGTTGAAAGGCGAGTCCGGCGGCTTCCTGCTCTGCCTTGCGGCGGCTACCGGCAGTGCCAGTGGTGCGGATATTGAGCTTGGGGATAACGCATTCTGCCGTAAAGGTTTGTTTGTGTGCTTCGCCCTGCGTATCAATCAGGTTGTAATCAGGCAAGTCATGCCCGCGTGATTGCAGAAATTCTTGCAAGCGGCTTTTAGGATCTTTGAGTGTATCTTCTGCTGGCAGATTATCGAGTCGCTCACCGTAAGCAGCCAGCACAAACTGTTTCGCCGCCTCCATGCCTTGCTCCAGATAAATGCAACCAATCAAGGCTTCAAACGCATCCGCAATAATCGACTTACGCCGGAAACCACCGCTTTTGAGTTCACCCGCCCCTAAGCGCAAGAAATCACCAATCGCCAGTTCCGCTGCAATCCCTGCCAAGGCATTTTCATTCACCAGTGACGCACGCAAGCGACTCAAGTAACCTTCACTTGCCCGTGGAATCCGTTGATAAAGCTCCGTGGTGATAATTAGCCCAAGCACGCTATCACCAAGGAACTCCATGCGCTCGTTATGCTTCCCTTCCGCACTGCGGTGGGTGATGGCGCGAACAAAGGTATCCGTCGCCATCAATTCGCTACCCAGTAGCTTGGTCAATTTGTTCAAGTATCGTCAGCCACTCCCAGCTCTTTGGAATATTCAAATGTCAGCAAAAAATCAATGTTAGCCACCCACGGCTTACGTACTTCGTAGTATATCTCAAGTGCTTTGGTATTGTTCTTGCCTTCCACCGGTTCCACTTTGAAATCGCTGGACGATAAGGAGTTCAAACCATTCACATTCATATAATCGTCGACTTTACGCCGGATCTGCTGAAGCGAACTCTTGCTGGAAGACTCCTGCGCTACCCGATCGACTAACGAACGCACTGCGTAAAATTCCATATACAACGGCGCAATTTTCACGCCCGTAATAAATGCAAAAATCACCACGCCTGCACCCGCAACCACTGTCAAAAACGTTGCGCCTTTTTGTTTGCGCATACTGCTTACCTTTATTGTTATTGATTAATAAACGCTGGCTGAGCGCAGTCGAAGCCTACTTCATGCCATTGCCAATTCGCGAGAAATTGAAACCATCCCCGCTCCAGTTCATGTGCATCCACACGATGGTTGCCTTGCCCACCAAGTTACCTTCAGGGACTAAACCCCACATGCGTCCATCATTACTGTTATCACGGTTATCCCCCATCATAAAGTAATAACCCGCTGGCACCGTCACAGAGCCACTCGGTCCCACACGACCGGGCGTTACCAATATATCATGCTTCACACCCAGCAAATCTTCTTTCAGATGAATTGACGGTGGGGTTCTTTGATCCGGGCGCAAATATTCACCCTGCAAGGAACGGTTTAACTCCACTCCGTTCACAATCAAGGTCTTATCCTTCCAACTGACCACATCACCCGGCACACCCACCAAGCGCTTAATGTAATCAATCGAAGGATCATCAGGGTAACGAAACACCACCACGTCACCGCGCTGTGGTTCGCCCACGTCCAAAATTTTGGTGTGCAATACCGGTAAGCGCAAACCATACGCAAACTTATTCACCAGAATAAAGTCGCCAACCTCCAACGTCGGCAGCATTGATCCCGAAGGAATCCGAAACGGTTCCCCCACAAACGAGCGCAACAGCAAAACTGCCAGCAATACCGGAAAAAACGAACGCGCGTATTCCAACAACACCGGCTCATGCCCAGCGGTGGTTTTCTTAGCAAACAGCGCATATAGCAACCAAATGATGCCGGTCACAGCCGTCGCAGTGACTAACCAAAACTCCAGATCAAAATCCATGTCTTGTCCTTATCAATGTTTATTTATCGCTGACTCTCAAGACGGCGAGAAACGCTTCTTGCGGAATTTCCACACTACCCACCTGTTTCATGCGCTTTTTGCCTTCTTTTTGCTTTTCCAGCAATTTGCGCTTACGGCTCACGTCGCCACCGTAGCATTTCGCGGTAACGTCTTTACGCATCGCCTTAACGGTGCTGCGAGCAATGATATTGCTGCCGATGGCTGCCTGAATCGCCACTTCATACATCTGGCGCGGAATCAGGTCTTTCATTTTTTCCACCAACACGCGCCCGCGTGACTGGGCAAAATCGCGGTGAATCATCAATGCCAAAGCATCAACTTTTTCTCCATTTACCAGCACATCAACGCGCACCATTGGCGCGGCTTCAAAACGATCCATCGCGTAATCGAACGAGGCATAACCACGGCTGCACGATTTCAAGCGGTCAAAAAAGTCCATCACCACTTCGGCTAACGGTAATTCAAAGGTTAGCGATACCTGTGCCCCCATGTATTGCATGTTTTTTTGCACACCGCGTTTTTCGATGCACAAGGTAATCACATTGCCCACGTATTCTTGTGGCACCAGAATCGTCCCGACAATGATCGGCTCACGGATCTCCGCTAACTTGTTGACAACCGGCAATTCAGAAGGGCTATGAATGAACTTTTTCTCACCATTGGTCAGCACCACTTCGTAAATAACCGTGGGTGCGGTGGAAATCAAATCGAGGTTGTATTCACGTTCTAAACGCTCTTGCACAATTTCCATGTGCAACATACCCAAGAAGCCGCAGCGGAAACCAAATCCCAGTGCTTGCGAGGTTTCTGGCTCATAGAATAACGCGGAATCGTTTAATTTCAGCTTGGAAAGGGCATCGCGCAGGTTTTCATACTGATCCGATTCAATCGGGAACAAACCAGCGAAAACACGCGGCTGAATTTCCTTAAAACCTGCTAACGGTGCGGTTGCAGGTTTTTGCGCGTCGGTAATGGTATCCCCCACCTTCGCCGCTGCAATTTCCTTAATACCGGAAATCATAAAGCCAACTTCACCCGCACGCAGCACGTCTAAATCTTTGGTTTTAGGCGTGTAAACCCCAACACGCTCCACTTGGAAGTCGCGCCCAGTGGACATGAAACGGATTTTCTGTTTTTTGCGAATTTCACCGTCAATGACCCGTACCAACACCACTACACCAAGGTAGTTATCGAACCACGAGTCAATAATCAAGGCTTTCAAGGGCGCATCCGGGTCGCCTACGGGTGGCGGAATGCGCTCCACCAATTGTTCGAGCAGATCTTCAATACCGATACCGCTCTTGGCACTGACGCGAACCGCATCCGAGGCATCAATGCCGATAATGTCTTCAATTTCCTGACACACGCGATCCGGGTCAGCCGCAGGCAAGTCAATTTTATTGAGGACAGGTACCACTTCCAGATTCAAATCAATCGCGGTGTAGCAGTTGGCGACGCTTTGCGCTTCCACGCCCTGCGAGGCATCCACCACCAGCAATGCGCCATCGCAAGCGGACAATGAACGTGAAACCTCGTAGGAAAAGTCCACGTGCCCCGGCGTGTCGATAAAGTTCAAATGGTAGGTTTCACCATTACGCGCTTTGTAATCCAATGAAACGCTTTGTGCCTTGATGGTAATGCCGCGCTCACGCTCCAGATCCATCGAATCCAGTACTTGCGCTTCCATTTCCCGCTGTTCCAAACCGCCGCAATATTGGATAAAACGGTCAGATAATGTCGATTTACCGTGGTCAATATGCGCAATGATCGAAAAGTTGCGGATATTTTTGTTCGCCTCACCCATGCTGTAATGCTTGCCTCAAAATCGCTTCATCGAAGAAATGCCGGAATAAAATCCGCTCTTCCCATGCCACTACTGGGACATCCGCATTAAAACGCACCGTTAATTCTGCATTCGCGTCGATGTCTACCAGCCCGAAGGTGAATCCCAATTCATCCTGAAACTCACGCAAAAGGGCTGTCATCTCCTCACAGAGATGACAGCCCACGCGATAATACACGGTCAGATGGGTTTTTGCTTCACTCTCTTGCATTTACCTCGATCTTCATCGCCAGAAAACGTGCCGAATTGTCACGTTGTACCAGCATAGCGACCGTTTTGCCAGCTTCCAATGCGACAGCGATGGTTTTGAGTTCAGCAGCAGACGTCATCGGTTTGCCATCGAGTTGCGTAATAATATCACCTTCAGCAATACCGGTGCGGCGGGCGGGTTCACCCATCACAGCCTCGACCATAACGCCCGCTTCCGTGTCAATCACCTGCATTCCCAAAGTACCTGCCATCGGGGCTGGCTGTTGTTCCAAGGCGGTTTCAAGCGGTTTATGGGCTTCCTGAGGTTGTTCACCAGCCCGGTGAATGGTGGCAAGTCACGGGCAACCGCCATTCCGGCTGACGCCATCACACAAGCGAGTAACGCTCCCCGCAACCAAGGCATCAGTATGGCATGACGCGCCCAAAACAAACAGGTTTACGCAAGCGGCGTGACACCGTTAAACAGCGGCTGCCCAACAACGCGCAGAATCACCGGCTGGAAATCAGCAGACTGGAAAGAACGCGCCGCGACCCGATTAGCAAGCCGTAACCCCCCCAATAAACCCGCCAGACCGCTGAAAATGGTCGCCCATTCGCTGGTAATCCCAATGAAAGCCAACCATTCACGCCCCAGCAATGCCATAAGAATTAAGCCGACTAGGGGAAGCATATAAGTTAATAGCGAATACGCCACCAATGCATCACCCTGCACCCCAACCACGACAGCATCACCCGGTCGTGCATAGGAAGGGTTCAATACCCGCATTTTCTGCGGTTCCTTATTCAGAAACCCGAAAGGAGAACTTGTCGAACACGTGGATTTTGTGGCACAACCACCGCACCCACCCGCTTTTTGTTGCGGAAGAATCCATGCATAACCCGAATCGACACTGACCACTACTGCTGTTTGTTCAATCATACGCTGCGCCCTCTGTTCTACAGTTTTTTCGCCATTATAAGCAGTAGAACTTGACGCAAACTTAATCATGCTGACTTTGGGTTCAACGGGCATATTGCAAGTTTTCACTGATACGTTGCAGGGTTAGTGCCGGAACCTCACCCACCAACGTCACTTGATGCTGCGCCACCTCAGTTGCATAAATATTCATCGCACCAGAAGAAATACCAATACTATCCACCATGCTGGGAGCACCCGGCGGAGCAATGAAAACCGACACTGAAGTCATGCCATCCGACAAAATGATTTGCCGAATCGGTGGCTGACCATTCATGCCCTCTTGGCGTAAATCCTGCACCTGTTGGAAGCCCGCCGGTAATGATGCAAACACCCAATCCGTGGCGGGAGGCAGTACCGCAGGCGTTGCTGGGTTCGGTTTTACTGGCGGTGGCAACGCCGCAGCCTGAGCAGGCACTGCAATATCCAAGGCGGTAAACATCAATTGCTCAACAGTACGGTGCGAACGATCCACCAATGAATATTTCAACAACATGCCAGTTTCTGGTTCAATGCAATAACGCTGTAAATAGCGCATTTTGTCACGCGGACGCGCCACCACAATTTGGCAACTGCGGTTAGCAACAAATTCTTGCCCGCCCAAATCCAAGGCATACATTTCTTCCATCTGCGACTGAACTTGCTGAAATTTTGTCAATGAGAAGCTTTCTACGTTTTCAGCAGCACTGGCTCCCTGCGCTAAACGCACCACACTTTCCTTTTCTGTGCCATTTTCCACGGTATGGCTAATTTGGTAATTGGAAAGCTCGTTGCCTTGTGAATACACCAGTGTTCCGGTGTAATCCAGCGTATGCACTGCACTGCGCATTTTTGCCAGCAAATCACCCGCCTCGTTCGCCAAGCTGGGGGTCGACCACGCCAATACCCCCGCCAAAACTGCGATAGAAACCGTGTACTTAGTCGTTAGCATAAGAAGCCGCCCGAATAGATGGTGCAATCACTGTGGTTGACGCATATTTCACATGCTGCGCCACGTACTGTTTCAAAATATCACGGGTTTGTGGGTCAACCCGCCCAACTTGCTGAATACGCGTATCCGCATCTGCCACCATAGTCGATGCTGGAGCAACTGCGTTCGCCGGAGCAGCAGGTAATGCTGCTGCCATTTGTGCATTCGGGGTCGTGGGTTGGTTGAAAAACAACAAACCGCCCACGGCAACGGCTGCCACGGTTGCTGCCATTCCCATGCCAAACCAACGGTATGCCTGTACGCGACTAGTCGTTACCGTGGCATTAGCGCGAGCAGACATTGGCACGACGACGTTATCTTGCGCATAAGCTGGCTCATCCGCCAATTCCTCTTGAATGCGGGATAACAAAGAAATGCCTTGCCCCATCGGTTGCCCTTTGCTGGCACGCATGGTTTCGCCGATAAAAGCATAGCGTGACAAGGTTTGCCCTAATGCGTCATCTTTTTTCAGCTCATCAAGCAAACGACGCCGCTCAAATTCACCGCTCTCGTCGTCGAGAAACGCCGACAAGAATTCTTCTTTACTGGTATTCATAATTTCACCTGCACCTGAGACACTACTTTCGGGGGTTTTAGCCAAGTAAGGGTCTCAATACTTTATCAATCGACTCACGCGCCCGGAAAATCCGTGAGCGTACAGTACCTATTGGACAATCCATTGTCTCCGCAATTTCTTCATAGCTCATGCCTTCCAGCTCCCGCAGCATGATCGCAGTACGCAAATCTTCCGGCAGATCATCAATGGCTTTTGACACGGTGGCCTGAATCTCTGCGGTTAACAATTCGCGTTCGGGAGTAGCATATTCCTTTAGAGCAGACTCACCCTCAAATTGTTCCGCTTCATGTGCATCAATATCGTTATCCGGCAAACGTCGATTCTGAGAAACCAGATAATTTTTGGCACTATTAATCGCGATACGGTACAGCCATGTATAAAAAGCACTCTCACCACGAAAGTTTTTCAGCCCTTTATAGGCTTTAATGAAAGCTTCTTGCGCAACATCCTGAGCGGTATCGTGATCATGAACATAGCGCAACACAAGGCTGATAACCTTGTGCTGGTATTTCAACACCAACACGTCAAATGATCTTTTATCCCCCGACTGGACGCGTTGTACCAGTTCGAGATCGGTTAGGCTCATGCCCATCAGGGCCTTACTCCTTGGTTATTATCTCACTAAGACTATATGCTACATGCCATACAGCAAGATTAGAATAGTTAAACCTGATCAATTCCGCACAGGAATAAGCGAGATAAATATGTATGATGTTTTAATCATCGGTAGCGGCGCGGCTGGCTTGACCCTAGCACTCAGTTTACCCGACGACTGCAAGATCGCAGTATTGAGCAAAGACGTGCTCACCGAAGGTAGCACTGTCTACGCACAAGGTGGCATTTCGGCGGTTTTGGATGCCACCGATAGCGTGGATTCGCACTTTGAAGACACCCTCAACGCAGGTGCAGGCTTATGCGATGAAGCCGCCGTGCGGTTTACCGTGGAAAATGGCGCAAGCTCGATCAAATGGCTGTTGGAGGCGGGTGTACCCTTCACCCGTGAAGACAATGATGAAAACCGTTTGCACTTGACTCGCGAAGGCGGGCACAGCCACCGCCGCATTGCCCATGCCGCCGATGCCAGTGGCGCAGCGATTGAACACACGCTGGTCGGGCAAGTCCGTCAACGCCCCAATATTACGTTATTGGAACACCACATTGCGGTTGATTTGATCACTTCGCGCAAATTAGGGCATCGTAGCAACCGCTGTATCGGCGCGTATGTCCTCAACCGCAAAGCTAAGCGCATTCAAACCTTGCAAGCGCGATTCACCGTGTTGGCAACCGGCGGTGCAAGCAAAGTTTACCTGTATACCAGCAACCCTGACGGTGCAAGTGGCGACGGTATCGCAATGGCATGGCGTGCCGGTTGCCGCGTTGCCAATATGGAATTCATGCAATTTCACCCGACATGCTTATATCACCCACAAGCCAAATCCAGCTTGATCACCGAAGCAGTGCGTGGTGAAGGCGGACGCTTATTGCTACCGGACGGTAGCCGTTTTATGCCGCGTTTTGATCCGCGAGCGGAACTTGCGCCGCGTGACATCGTGGCACGAGCGATTGATCACGAAATGAAACGGCTGGGGCTGGATTGCGTTTACCTCGATATTAGCCACAAACCGCGTGACTTCATCCTCAGCCATTTTCCGAATGTGTACGCGACATGCGAACAGTTTGGCTATGACATGAGCAAACAACCTGTCCCCGTTGTGCCAGCAGCCCATTACACCTGTGGCGGGGTGATGGTTGATCACAACGGGCAAACGGATGTGGATGCGCTGTATTGCATTGGCGAAGCCTCCTATACCGGGCTACACGGTGCGAATCGGCTGGCGAGTAATTCCTTGTTGGAATGTTTGGTGTATGGCAAGTCGTCAGCGCAAGACATTATGCAACGCCTACAAGAACCCGCGCTCGATTTGCCGATTCCCAACTGGGATGAAAGCCGCGTCACGGATTCGGATGAGCGCGTGGTCATCACGCACAACTGGGATGAAATTCGCCGATTTATGTGGGACTACGTGGGCATTGTGCGTACCACCAAGCGTTTACAGCGAGCGCGGCATCGCATTGAATTACTGCTGCGCGAAATTGACGAATACTACGCCAACTTCCGCGTTACCAGTGATTTGATCGAATTGCGCAATTTGGCACTCGTGGCATGGCTGATTATCCGTTCGGCGTTAAATCGCCCTGAGAGCCGAGGCTTGCATTACACGCTGGATTATCCGAAGACCAACGTTAAATTAGAGGGAATTCCAACGATTTTAGACCCGATCACCACTTACCATGCGCATCAACAGACTTAACACCCGATGAATTTGCGGTACAATCCCAGCCTTTCAGACTATTGGCTTCAGGATACGGCATGGAACTTTCTGCACTCACCGCTCTTTCTCCCACTGACGGGCGTTACGCCAGCAAAACAGCGGCGTTACGCCCGTGGTTCAGCGAATACGGCTTGATCTACCACCGCGTACTCGTGGAAATCCGCTGGTTGCAAATGCTCGCTGCACACCCGCAAATCCACGAAGTTCCCGCGTTTTCTGCCGCCACCAACGCCTTTTTAGAAAGCATTATCAGCAACTTTGGGGAGACCGATGCCCTGCATATCAAAACCATCGAGCGCACCACCAACCACGACGTGAAAGCTGTCGAATACTACCTAAAAGAGAAAATCGCTGGGCAAGCCGCGCTAGAAGCGGTCAGCGAATTCATCCACTTCGCCTGCACTTCCGAAGACATTAACAACCTCTCCCACGCCCTCATGCTCAAAGGTGGCATGGAACAGGTGATTCAGCCAGACATGGCAGCCACCATCAGCGCAATCCGCCAACTTGCGCACGATTACGCCGGGATTCCGCTGCTCTCACGTACCCACGGGCAACCCGCTACTCCAACCACGTTGGGCAAAGAAATGGCGAATACCGCCTACCGCCTGCAACGCCAACAACAGCAGATTCTTGCCACGCAATATTTCGGCAAAATCAACGGTGCAGTCGGCAATTACAACGCGCACCTCAGCGCCTACCCCGACATTGACTGGCAAGCCACCGCCGAACAATTCGTCACCTCCCTCGGCTTAACTTGGAATCCGTACACCACCCAAATCGAGCCGCACGATTACATCGCCGAAACCTTCGACGCAGTAGTACGCTTCAACACCATCCTGATCGACTTCTGCCGCGACGTGTGGAGCTACATATCCCTAGGGCATTTCAAGCAAAAAGTCATCGCGGGTGAAGTCGGCTCTTCCACCATGCCGCACAAAGTCAACCCGATTGACTTTGAGAACGCGGAAGGCAATCTCGGCATTGCCAACGCCCTCATGACGCATCTGGCACAAAAACTGCCGATTTCGCGCTGGCAACGTGACCTCACCGACTCCACGGTATTGCGCACCCTTGGCGTGGGTTTAGGGCATTCCTTAATTGCCTACCAATCCGCCTTAAAAGGTATTGGCAAACTCGAAGTCAACACCGTCAGCACCGCCGCCGACCTTGACGCCAACTGGGAAGTACTCGCCGAACCCATCCAAACCGTCATGCGCCGCTACGGTATCCAACAGCCGTATGAAAAACTCAAAGCCCTCACCCGTGGGCAACGCATTACGCCAGAAGGCTTGCGCGAATTCGTCAATGCGCTGGAGTTGCCGCAAGAAGCCAAAGATGCGTTGATAGCCATGACACCAGCGACTTACATCGGTAATGCCGTGGCGCAAGCCAAGGCGGTTTAAATGTTTGGTGCTATTTCTGTTGAAGAGTTTCTGCGCGATTACTGGCAAAAAAAGCCCCTGCTGATTCGCCAAGCGATCCCCAATTTCCAATCGCCTATCACGCCGGACGAATTGGCAGGTTTAGCGTGTGAAACCGATACTGCCCGTATTGTGATCGAACAAGGTGGCGCACACCCGTGGGAAGTGCGCCACGGCGCATTTGACGACGACGATTTCAGCAACCTACCTGCAACGCATTGGACATTGCTGGTCAACGACACCGACCAGCATTTGCCCGAATTGAAAGCCGTGATAGAACCGTTCCGCTTCATCCCCGACTGGCGTATCGACGACTTAATGATCAGCTTTGCGGTAAAAGGCGGCTCGGTAGGCCCGCATGTGGATGCCTACGACGTTTTCCTGCTGCAAGCGCAAGGGCAACGCCGCTGGCAAATCACTACCCAACCCGCTCACCCTGACAATGTTCTGCCTGACTTGGAATTACGCATTATGAGCGATTTCCAAGCCGAGCAGGAATGGGTTGTCGAACCGGGTGATTTGCTCTACCTGCCTCCGAATGTGCCGCATTACGGCGTTGCACTGAACGAATGCATGACCTATTCCATCGGTTTCCGCGCTCCCTCACAAGCCGATATGCTGGAAAAGCTACTCGAAGACTCGCTGGAAGAGGCGCGTTTGCAACAACGTTTCACCGATCCAGAGCGCGCACCACAAGCCAACCCCGGTGAATTAACCGCTGCTGATATGGACAGGTTGATTGATTTCGTGGTCGATGCCCTGCCACAAGATGAACAATCGTTGCAGCGCTGGGTAGGAAAATACTTAACAACACCCAAGGCAGGTGCACCATCTTATGAAGCAGAACCCATCAGCCGAGCGGAACTTAGCCGCCTGATTCGGCATAAAAAACGCTTTGAAAAATCACGGGATGCACGCATCCTGTACTTTCTATCATCCAATGACATACACTTATTTGCGAATGGCAATCATTACTGCATGGATAGCCAACACCTTCAATTTATTGAATACCTGTGCCAATCAGCCATACTAACGCATAAAGATTATTCATATTTTTTAAGCGACTCTTCCTGTTTTGACACGCTACAAGAACTCCTGACCAACGGTATTTTCTCGATAAAAAAGTAACCAATCCAAGCGCTATTTTGTTTAAAAGTTTTTCTATAATTATCATCATGATACATAAATAAAAATAATCGTTATTCACCTTAAGTTAAGTTTTGATTGATTAATATGCTCTTCAATAATGAACTCATACCCCTTGGGGGGTAGTTTTAGGGTTTTTGATGTTTTTTTATGTAACAGGGGAAACACGATGGATTTCAAACGATCCATTTTTGCTGCTTTATGCAGCATAATGGTAGTGGGTGCTACGAACACCATACTGCCAAGCATTGCGGTTGCCGCCGATAGTGAAGAGAAAATTTCACTGAAACGCACTAACCCCAATGAACCGATAGGACGAGATGCGGTACTTTCGAAAGTGAAAGCGACTTATAAGGGGCGAATACTTTCTGTTCAGGAGAAACCGCTGCCCGACTATCCAGATTGTCATATCGTGCGAATGCTTTCGTTGGAAGGTGAATACTTAACCATCAAAGTTGCTTGCAGTGACTAAAGAATATTCTGTAAATCATTGAAAAATAGCGAAGATTTTATTTAAATACCCGAAGTTCTGCCCGAACCTTCGGGTATTTTTTATAATCTTTATTAATATCTGCTATTGATAGTTTTTTATTACCAGCAAGCTGGTGTATGATCACCTTTGCGGAGCTTGCTGATTAATTAAGGCTCCCTTATACATTACAAACGATAATCCGTTGACCAATTAAAAAAGAGCTGTGTTATGCGCGTACTGATAGTAGAAGACGACAACATCATCCGCGAACAAATCGCTGAAAACTTAAAAAAGAGCGGGTTCACCGTAGACCTAGCAGCAGATGGTTCCCAAGGGCTGTATGTTGCCCTCGAATATCCCATTGATATTGCAGTCATTGACTTGGGATTACCCCAATCTAAAGGCAGCTCGGTTAATAATGACCTTGGCTTGGACATTATCCGTGCCATTCGTGCCAAAGGTTTGAGTTATCCCATCATTATTCTGACCGCGCGTGACCGCTGGCAAAGCAAGGTGGAAGGGCTGGAAGCCGGTGCTGACGATTACGTCACCAAACCGTTCCATACCGAAGAACTTATCGCCCGTCTGCGCGTGCAATTGCGCCGTACCGGACGTTGGACGCAAGCCGAACTCAGTTGCGGTCCGATTCGCTTAAATACCTCCGAACAACGGGTATACGTTAACGAAGAGGAAATCACCCTAACCGCTTATGAATACCGCGTACTTGAACATTTGATGTTACATGCAGGCGAAGTTATCTCTAAAACACGCCTGACGGATAGCTTGTACGAGGAAGATACCGACCGCGATAGCAATGTGATTGAGGTGTTTATTCGCCGTTTACGCATTAAATTAGACCCAAATGATACGCTTAAGCCTATCGAAACCCTGCGCGGGCGTGGCTACCGTTTCACGTTAACACGCACATAACCCCAGTATTCGGTAGCAACCTTTATGCTAAGCTCCTTACGTAGCCGCCAGCTCATCAGTGGGTTTGGCGTTATTATGGTCGGTATTCTGATGCTAGGCATCATGCTGCACTGGTTTTCTTATAGCTATAAGATCGACCAGAAAAAGGCTGAGTTAAAGGAAATATCTTACGATGTGCTGGGGTATTTGAACTTTCAGAATGGGCAATTCGGCATCCTATCTGACGAGGACATGTTAGCCAAAGCCAAGCAAATGATCAGCGATCATAACTTGGATGATGTCACGCAAAGTCACTTCGCGTATGTGATCAATGTCGAGCAATCCAAAATTGTCTGGAGCGCATCCACACTCAGCAAACCCAATGACCTAGTGGATGAAGATTACTACCTGCATTTTCAGGTAAATAAGAACTTAAAAACCAGCTTTGAACCCAGCTTCGATCAGCTCAAGCCATTACCGCCTAAAGATACGCGCCGCTTGGAAGACGATCCAATGGCACGACAAACGTATAACCAAGAATACCTGTTGGCGATTCAAAGTTTCTTCCAACCAGCCCACGGTACTTTCCAGTTCATTGTCGGCGTTTCTATCGCCGATATTGAAAAAGAAATGCAGGACATGCGCCAAAAGTTTGCGGTCTTATTATTTCTATCCGCAGTACTGGTACTGATTGCGCAACTGGCACTGAGTTTTTGGGTGGTAGCACCGATTAAGGAATTTGAAAATGAAGTCAAAGCGATTGAAGCCGGTGGTCGTGACAGCATTCATGAGCACTACCCTGAAGAGTTACTCCCGGTCAAAAATGCCCTGAACGGTTTATTGAGCTACGAAAAAGGTCAAAAACAGCGTTACAAAGACACCCTAGATGATTTGGCGCATAGCATCAAAACACCGTTGACCGCCATGCAAAACCAGCTTGACCAATTACGCTGCGAAGCTAATCTGGAGCCAAGTCATAAAATTGCTGTCACCGTATTTGAGACGCAAATCGACCGTATCCGCGAAATCATTGGGCATCAGCTACGCCGTGCGATGGTGACAAACCAAGGCGCCATGATTTTATCCCAGCCAGTACGCCCTGCACTGTTCCGGTTGCGTGAAACCTTGCAGAAAGTTTACCATGATAAACCCTTTGAAATTCGCATCAATGTTGACGAATACGCCAAGTGCCGCATGGATGCTGAGGACATGATGGAACTGTTTGGCAACTTACTCAATAATGCCTGCCGTTTCTGCAACAACATTGTAGAGATCTCGGCGCATCACGACGACAACATGCTGGTGATTGATATTGATGATGACGGCATGGGCTTTCCGCTCAATAACCCCGCGAAACTATTGCAACGCGGTATCCGCGAAGACAGCAAAAGCGACGGTCAAGGCATTGGAATGGCCGTCAGTACCGAAATTGTGTCAGCCATTGGCGGCAAAATCGAACTGCTGGTATCACCGTATGTGGGGGCGCGGGTACGCTTGCATTTACCCGTGTAAGACGGCTTCAAGGCTGACTGATGACGCGAATATTGACCTTATCCACCGCCCCGGCGGCGTCAAACACGGTCAGCTCGTAATCGCCCGCTCGCGTAAAGGTATGACGTAAACCACTACGGGCAGCATCCACGCCAATGGCTTCCCCATTCGCCAACCAGAAATACTCGCCTGTCCCACCATCCGCCAACAAATCCAGCGTTACACCGTTATTGACCTGTCCCACAGCTAGGCTGGGCAAATACAGGCGCGTACTCGCATCCAACTGCCGAATCGCCAATTGTTTTCCACTCTGGTATTCGCTACCGGCTGGGCAACTGCTATCAAAAGCCGGTAAGCGTATTTTTTCCAACAACGTACTGGCTAACCAAGGCTGCAATTCCAATGGCCATTGCGCGACTTGCCGTGCCACACGCGCTGGAGCATTGCAAGCTGCCGTCACCCGCAAACCCGTGGCGGGGTTAACCCAGTACGTCTGCAAATCTGCCGACCAAGAATATTGCTGAAAATGCGGCAAGGTTGGCGGCACATTGCCATCGAGAATCCAGGCTTGCTGCCGCACATGACAATGTTCGGGGGCAGTTTGCGCGGCACTCCCCCCCAACGGCCAACAAATATCCGTTTGTGTCACGCTTGCCGGGCGACGCCGTGCATTCATGCCCGACGGCTTGGGCAATGCTCGGAATACATCAAACAAGATAGGCGCTGCCGCAGCAACCCCCAAACTGCCGGGCAAAGGTGTACCATCCGGGCGACCTGTCCACACACCAACGGTATAGTGATCGCTCACCCCAATAGCCCAAGCATCACGAAAACCGTAGCTGGTTCCTGTCTTCCAAGCCACACCTGCCGCATTAATACTGCCCTCTGGCGGAGGAATCGCCCGCAACGTTTCCTGAATAATCCACGCAGCCCCTGCCGACAACATTCGGCGCTCCTCCAGCGGGTCGCCTTCCACAAAACGCGGCTTAATGCTAATACCGCCACGTGCCAATGCCGTAAAGCCACGCACCAAATCTTCCAATGTCGTGCCAGCCCCCCCCAAAATGACACTCAAATTCGGCTCAGCATGTTGAGGAAAACTAACCACCACGCCACCATGACGTAACCGCGCCACAAACACGCTGGGCGTTAAGCGCTGCAATATATCCACGGCGGGTACATTCAGGGATTGCTGTAATGCCTGCGCCACACTCACTGCCCCAGAAAAATGCCGGAAAAAATTCTGCGGGGCGTAATCATGCAGCTTAAGCGGCACATCACTCAGCAAACTCGCCGAATGCAGCAAGCCATCATCCAGCGCCATCCCATACAAAAACGGCTTCAAGGTCGAACCAGGCGAACGCACCGCCTGCACCATATCCACATGCCCGAAACGCTCGGCATTGTGGAAATCCGCAGACCCCGCATACGCCCGCACGTAACCTGTTTTATTTTCAACCACCAACACCCCGACGGAAGCCTTTTCCGGCAAACTAGTCACACGGGTACGCAATACATTATCAACTGCCCACTGGATATTCGCATCCAAGGTCGTTTGTAAACGTGACACTTTATCGGCAAAGGCGCGAGTTTTCATGCGCTCTGCAAACAAGGGCGCTTTCATCGGCTGTTGGAAACGCAATGTCATGACAGGCTCATGCATCGCATCGACCACCGTGTCTTGCGACCAAATGCCTTGTGTCGCCATACGCCGCAGGACTTTATCACGGTAACGTTGCGCCAACTCAGGGTAGCGGTCTGGGCGCAAGCGCGAGGGTGCCTGCGGCAACACGGCTAATAACGCCGCTTCGGCATGACTCAAGGCTAAGGCAGGCTTGCGTAACCACGCAAAACTGGCGGTTTGCACCCCTTCGATAGGGCCGCCAAAGGGCGCAAGATTAAGGTAAAACGTCAGAATATCGGTCTTGCTGTAATGCCATTCAAGTTGCAACGCCCGAAACATCTGCTGAATTTTTCCACTCACTGTGCGTTCATGGGGATCTAAAATACGCGCCACTTGCATGGTCAGCGTAGAGCCACCCGAAATCACCCGCCCCCCTTGCAACCATTGCCAGCCTGCCCGTACTAACGCAAACGGATTAATTCCCGGATGCTGATAAAACCAACGGTCTTCATAGGTCAGCAATGCCTCAACATACAAAGGTGACACTTCATCCAAGGTTACAGGGTAACGCCACACCCCTTCACTGTCGGCAAAAGCCCGCAACGGGGTTCGGTCTTGCGCCAGAATCAACACACTGCGCACCCGCTCAGGTTCTGGCAGCGGCCACCACCCATCTGCCAGCATGAACAGCAACAGGCAGAGCAGCACTGAACCTGCCACCCTGCTCAGGTAGTAACGCATAATGATTGCCTCTTATGGAATCACCAATGTAGACGGCACTGCTCCTACTCCATTCAATTCTGGCCGATACATATCTTCGGCATACGGTGGCGGCACAGCAAACCTGCCCGAAGACACCACCCGCACCAAATAGAACAAGTGATGACGTGTTTTCGCGTTCAAAGGCAGAGCGGCGATATAACGGTCATCGCGGAATTCTTGAGTGCGCAACTCGCTACTACCCAGCAACGCTAACACCGGCTTATCCATCCCCTCCAATTGCAAGCCTTCCAAAGATTCGTTGCCAGACAAATGGGTATTCTCAATTTCAAAGCCTGCGGGCAATAAATCCGCCACTAGCGCATCATTAATGTCAATATTACTGCTTACTACGAGATGCGTCAGTAATAATGCCCCCGTTTTAATGCCATCCGGTGAAACTTTCTTGCCATCCAAACTGTACCAAGCGCGTTGTATTTCAATCGGATCACTGTCCGGTGCTGGCACAGTATTGGGATAGCCATCCACATTCAACGCCAAGTACAAAGGCTGCGATGCTGTTACCTGAATACCTTGCTGGAAATCAGCCGTACTCAGGGTGCGGTATTGTGTACCACTACCTGCCAGATCCACGCTGTCCTTGCCGATGGTCAGCGTTGCTTTCCAAGCCGTTTGGGATTTTTCCTGCACTTTCAAGCCCGCTAACAAGGTGAACAACTGTTCCTGGGTACTGAAATAATGACGGTTATGGAGCAAATCCACCAACTGATTAATTTCCGTTGCCAATGGCGGCAATTTGGCTTTGTGGCGTAGCAATAAGTACAACACCGCCGCCTGATCACGCAAGCTACTGCCGTAATCACCGAGGTATTTCTGCTCATCACGCACCAGTGCCAAGCCACGCTGAATCGCCTCATCACCGCGTTTACTATCACCACCCGGCATCATTTGCAAGGCAAGCCCCAGATGCACCAGCGGCAAGCCGGAGGCAGCTTTGCTCAAGTCTTTATCATACATGACTTTCAGCGTCCCCGGCGAAGCCCGCTTCACCCGTGCCAGCACATACCCTGCATAAGCACGCGCAGCAAAATCCACATGATTGGGCATATCCGAAAACGCATAACGGCTTTCCGCAGCACCTTCACCTTCCTGTAAACGTTCTTCCAAATTTTGGAGTGAACGCTGCAACAACCATTCCGGTATAATAAAGCCCTGCTCTTTGGCATCCAGCAAAAAGTCCACCACATACGGCGTGAGCCAATATTCTTCTTGTCCACCATTGGCATCACCCCACAACGTGAAGCCACCATTGGCCAATTGCATGCCGGCAAGGCGTAATAACGCCGCATTCACCCGCTCATTGCGCTCCTTCATTTCCAAGGGTTCCAAACCCAGCGATTCAGAGACGTTCGCATCCAGAAACAAGTAAGGCCAAGCACTGCTGGTGGTTTGTTCCAAACAACCATAGGGATATTGCAACAAACCTTGCAAGGCATTTCGCAACGGTAGCACCGGTGTTGCTGCCACACTCAGATTCGCTTTCAAACCAGCCGCCTGAAACTGCTGGATAGTCGCAGCATCGAATGTCAGCGTTTCACCTGCCGCCAACTCCCGGTTTTGTGCCAAATATTGCGCCGGGTATGCTGGGCGTATCGCCAATTGAAGTTGTCGTCGTGCCGTAAAGCCTTTCCCCGCCAACTCCAGATTAATCTGTGCATTGCCGAGCGCTTGCTGGGCGGATATTGGCAAACGTATGGTTTCGCGCTTACCCGCTGCCAAGCTGAGTTCGCGCATATCCGCCACACCCGATAGCAAGGCATTACTGCTGAGTTTCAATGTCACCACTTGCGCTTCTGTCGTCGTGTTATTCACGTCCACGCTCAGAAAACTGCTGTCACCAGCGGCAAGAAAACGGGGAGCAGCCAAACTGGCGACCACGGGCGAAGCCACTTTCATCTCACGTTCGGCACTACCGAAACGTTCCTGTGTGGCGGCGACTGCCATTAGGCGCAATGTGCCGTCGAAACCGGGCAATGGCAATTCAATTTTAGCCTTACCGGCGGCATCAAACGTCACCGCACCGCTGAATAGCGACACAATCCGTAAATCCGCCTGTCCCAAAGCGCCACCGCGCCGCCCACCAGCGGCATCGCCGCCAAAACGTTGGCGTAAAGGCGCACCGTCCACGCTTTCAATAATCTTACCGTAGGCGTCATACAAACTAGGCGTGTATTGGTGTTGTGAGAAATAAAACGCCAGCGGATCAGGGGTTTTGAAATCGGTAATGCTCAATACCCCCGCATCCACCGCCGCCAACGTCACGATCGCCTGTTCACCACTGAGATTATCCGCACCGACGGTCACAGTAGTCGTTTTTTCGGGCAAGACTTTTTCCGGGGCTTCAATACTCAGATTCAAACGGCGTGAATCCCGATCCAGTGGCAGGAAAATAACCCCCAAGGCACGGTTGGGCGCAATTTTCTGCTGACTACTGGCAGGGCGGAACGAGGTCACAGTGATGTACAAATCATGGCGATTCCATGCTTTCTCCACGGGAATCTCCACGGTCATGCCTTCGGCTGGCAATGTTACCCGTTTTGACCACAACAGCGACTCCGCCTCTACCGCCACCAGTGCTTCACCAGCCGCAGGCGGGGTAATTTTCAACTTAACCACATCGCCAGCTTGGTACTTGGCTTTATCCAAAGCCAATTCAATCTGATCAGGGCGGGCGGCATTATTCTCCGCCTGCTCCCAATCCCACCCGGCATGAAACGGGTAAACGGCTTTTAAACCGGTTTCAGCGTCTTCGACTTCCAAGCGGTAATAACCGTATTGCACCGCAAATGCCGCTTTACCACGCGCATTCTCATCCAACGTAATATTTTTCTGTAGCGTTGGATGTTCACTGGAAATCTCTTTACGCTGCCAACCTTCGGCATTGTTGTATTCCCAGAAATATTCTTTTTCTTCCCTAACCAAAGTCACGGTAAGCGCTTGGGTCGCAGGCACTGCTTGCCCTGCTGCATTCAATCGCACCAACTCGAAAGCCGCCTCACTATTATCGGCTACCGTGTCTTTGCTGAATAAAGGGCGAATTCCCACCAAATTAGAGCTAGGCCAAAACGGCACATCCAACTTGCGAGTCACGCTGCGTCCGCCGGTTTCGTGCAAACTGCCGATAATGCTCAAGGTTAACGGGGAACTGATTTTACCCACCAACGCCGGGCTTTCCACAAAACCGCCGCCGGTTTCATTTAAAGCCACTTCGGGTAAATCTTCGCGACTCACCAACTTCTCATCGGCGGGATCGCCAAAATAATAGTCTTTAAATTCGGCAAAGGGATGACGATTCACGCTTACCGTGCGTGCTGCGGTCAATTTATTGCCACTGGCAGGTGCGCCGTACAAATAATCACCCTGCGCCGCCACTACAAGTTTTTCCCCTGCCGTCAACAACTTTTCTTCTGCACTCAAAACCAGCTTCATGCGCTCCGGCATGAAATCTTCGACATGAAAATTGAACGTACTAACCGGCGTTTCATCTTTAGCATGGATACGTACTTCTGCTTTCCAGGTTCCCGTTGGGGCATCCGCCGGAATCGGCAAACGATAGCTGAAAAAACCCAGATCGGCATTGGCTGCCAACAGATTTTCTTCCAATAATAATTTGGTATCAGGGCGCACGATGCGTAGATGCAGTTTTTTTACCGAAACCGTCTTGCCGTCACGGTCACGTAACAATACCGACAAATCCATCGGTTCACCGGGGCGGAATAAATCACGGGTGCTGTAGATAAACGGGGCAATCGGCTTATCCGGCAAACCCGTTACCGCGTATTCTGACAAATCTAACGCCGCATCACGCAAATCCAAGAAAGCAAACTGCGTTTCCTGTTGCGCTGTCAGCAATAAATCGCCGCTAGGTCGATGTTCAAAACTGACACGCCCCTCTTCATCTGTCTCCAGCGTCAAGGCTTCTTTTTCACCCTGCAACTTCAATTGCACCCCCGGCAATGGTCTGCCGGTGTCTAAAGCATTAGCAAAGACCTCCAACCCACGCGCATATAAACGCACATGCAAACCAATATTCGTCACGACAAACTGCGTAATACGGTAAGCCTCATCGTTAAAACGCCTAGGTTCACGCATCACAGCAAAATACACCCCCGGTGTTTTCAGCTCCTGAATGTCTTCTACCGGAATCAACATCGAAGTACGTGCATTCAACTTGGCATCGGTGACATAACGACGAGAATACACACTTTCAGTGACAGCATGGATTTCTTCCAATTGCCACTGCGACAAACGCCCCCCTAAACTGATTGTTTTCAACATATCCGACAATTTTTCTGGCTGCACCCGCAGGAATTCAATATCCAACTCCGGCACATTCACCACGCGAATCGGCAAACCACCCGTCAACTTGGCAGGCAAAATACTGCCGGTAGTTGCAAAATCAAACGCCGGGCTAATATCACGGGTTTTCAAGCTGCTATCCGACGGTTTTTGCAATTGCAGACCATTCTTACTGGTTACACCCGGTCTAATTTGCACACGGTAATCGGTTTGTGGCTTGATATTGCTAAAAAATAGGCGACGCGACTCACTTGCCATTACCCACTGACCCTCGACCATTTTGCCGTTAGCCGTTAAGGTGATGAAGCTGTTGTAATCCTCTGTCGGATTGAGGTCTTGTGAAAATGTCACGGCTAATGCAGGGCTGGTATCCAAGGTACGCTCAGACACATCCACCACCAACATTTGCGTCAACAAGGCTTCATTGCTGTATTGCGGGCTAGTAGCGGCTGGTGCAGGCGCCTCTGCCCTTGCCAGTCCCATCAATAGCAGTAACAAACACACCCACAACCACGGTAACACGCGACGAATTTGATAAGCCATTATTGCTCTCCACCCGGCAAGACTAGACGTATTCTATAGAGTGCCAGTATAGACTTTTTTGGTACAGAAAAGTTACCGCGCCATCGTGATAATGCACGATACTGACGAATGGAGGCATGAAGGGGTTCAAAAAAAGTGGCGACCCTATGGGGATTCGAACCCCAGTTACAACCGTGAAAGGGTCGTGTCCTAGGCCTCTAGACGATAGGGTCGCTGATGTGAACTTGTTGTGTGCTACTTGCGCAGCTAGATGTGAAAAAGTGGCGACCCTATGGGGATTCGAACCCCAGTTACAACCGTGAAAGGGTCGTGTCCTAGGCCTCTAGACGATAGGGTCGCTGATGCAAACTTCCAAACCTATTGTTTGTCATCTTCCCGTGGAGAGAAAATGACGATGGTGGATAACCCGGCAAATGTAATCAAAAAACCGAGTGGCACCGCCAGTAAAAACATTTTCGCCAACTCATCACTGTCTGCAAACATAAAGCCGAACCCGAAGACTAAGCCTACGACTGTTATCACCAGACCAGTGATTAAGCTGTAACGACCAAGACGATCCATAAATACTCTCACGTCGGTCAATATTGGTGGAGCTAAGCGGGATCGAACCGCTGACCTCTACAATGCCATTGTAGCGCTCTCCCAGCTGAGCTATAGCCCCACGGCGAAAGAGAGGCGAATTCTGAAGTAATCCGCCGTTTCTGTCAAGCGCCTTTTAAAGAATTTGCGAAGATTGCTTTATGCACATCACCAAGGCTAATGATCCCCACCAACTTACCTGCCTCGACGACAGGAATTCGGCGAATTTTTTGCACGCACATAATAGAAACCGCCTTCATCAACGGCATCTCCGGGCTGGCAGAAGCCACTAACTTGCTCATCAAATCACTAGCCTGCAAACCCAAGGCATCGCTATAGCCTTTTTCCATCTTCTCGAAATCCGGCACACCCTCTTCACGCGCCACCTCAGAAATGTCGGGGAACATTTTGCGTAACACGTCTTTTTCAGAAACCACGCCAACAACATTGTTGTTGTCATCCACGACTGGCATACCGCTGATCTTGTTAAAGCACATAACTTCAACCAGATCACGCACTGGGGTATTGGGCTTAGCGGTTTTAACGCTGGTATTCATGATGTCTTTGACTTTCATTCATCCTCCTCATTCATGCTAGGTTTTAGTCATATGAATATAACATAAAACCCTCGATAAATCGCATTAGCTTTGGGGGATATGCCCGCCTAAATCGCCAAGGTACGGATAAAGCTGACTGCCCGTTGAATGCGCTGCAACGTGCGTTCACGCCCGATCAATTCCAAGGTAATTTCCAGTGAGGGTGAAGAAGCACTACCCGTTACCGCAACGCGCAACGGTGGCCCCACTTTCCCCAGCTTCAAACCTAATTTTTCGCAAGCGACTTGAATCGCAGCATGGATGCCCTCGCCCTGCCAACTAACCAAGACTGCCAATTCATCATGCACCGCCTGCAAATTGTCAGCGGTATCCGCCTTGAAATGCTTTTGCACCGCAGCAGGATCAAATTCTGCGAACTCTTCATAGAAATAACGGCTGATCGCTACCATATCCACCAAAGTCTTGGCACGTTCGCGCTGGGCATTGATGACATCCGCTAATGCAGGACCTTGGGATACATCCAGCTTTTGTGCTTGCACGTGCCATTGCAACTGCGCCGCTAACACCGCTACAGGTAGTGTTTTGATGTAATGCTGGTTCAGCCATAGCAATTTTTCGGTATTAAAGGCAGAGGGAGCGCGGTTGATCGCTTCCAGTGAAAATAATTCAATCATCTCTTCACGCGAGAAAATTTCCTGATCGCCATTCGACCAACCCAAACGCACCAAGTAATTCAATACGGCTTGCGGCAAGAAACCATCATCGCGGTATTGCATTACCCCCACAGCACCATGACGCTTCGACAAACGCTGCCCATCCGACCCCAGAATCATCGGCAAATGTGCAAATTTCGGGGGTTCAAAACCCAATGCACGCATAATATTGATCTGACGCGGCGTGTTACTGATATGGTCGTCACCACGAATAACGTGTGTCACCTGCATATCAATATCATCCACCACCACGGTCAAATTATACGTGGGTGTGCCATCAGAACGCGCAATAATTAAATCATCCAGTTCGGCATTGCTGATAGTAATTTTGCCGCGCACCAAGTCATTAATCTCCACGACGCCCGTTTGCGGGTTACGGAAACGGATTACTGGCTCAATGCCTTCCGGCGGGGCTTCGTGCTGACGGTCACGCCATAGCCCGTTGTAACGCGGATGTTCTTTACGCGCCATTTGTTCTTCACGCATCTGTTCCAGTTCTTCCTTGCTGCAATAGCAACGGTAGGCGTGACCACTCGCGAGCAACTGCTGGATCACTTCTGCGTAACGGTCGAAGCGCTGGGTTTGGTAAAACGGGCCTTCGTCATGCCCCAAATCTAACCACGCCATACCTTCCAAAATCGCATCCACCGATGCTTGCGTGGAACGTTCACGGTCGGTGTCTTCGATACGCAAAATGAAAGTGCCGCCCATCTTGCGGGCATACAGCCAAGAAAACAGCGCGGTACGTGCGCCACCAATATGCAAATAACCAGTTGGGCTGGGGGCAAAGCGAGTTCTGACGTTCATGAACTTCCAGTGGGTAATTTTTAAATAAACCTTAAGCAAAACTGAACAAAAAAACAATCTAAATATTCAGTTCAAATTCAGCGCCACCCTCACATAATTGTCTGCGTTGAAGGGCTAAGCTGGGCTAAAGGGGTGGAAAAAGAATAACAGGGCTACGCCCCTTCTTTTTATTCGGCACTGAAGCACCTAATCATAATCACAAGTTTCGGGCATTGAAAGCCTTCCTTCGGGGGAGGTTTTTTCCTTTCTACGTAACCAAGAAATACGCCAGTGCTTGCAACACCAGCCAAGCATAGAGACCTGCCAGTATATCATCGAACATGATACCAAAGCCGCCAGGCACATCACGATCCACCAAGCGTATCGGCCAGGGTTTCCAAATGTCGAACAGACGGAATAAGAAAAATCCCACGACAATCCACACCCACCCTGCCGGAGCCGCCAGCATGGTTAACAAAAAACCCGCAAACTCATCCCACACGATGCCACCGTGATCGTGTACACCCAAGCGCCGCGAGGATTCACCACAAATCCAAATGCCAGCCAATGACATCAGCAACAATACGGCGACATACCCCCAAAGCGGCAACGGCACCAGCAACAAATACAACGGAATCGCTACCAAGGTTCCAGCCGTTCCGGGCGCGAACGGTGACAAACCACTGCCAAACCCAAAGGCAAGGAAATGTACGGGTGAAGAAAACACCGTTTTTGCCGGTACTGTTACGTGCATGAGAACAAACTCCTATACGCTTAAGGCTTAGGGATTATACACATCTGGCATCAGGTCGCTATAATTGCGCCCCATTACTTAACCGGAAACACAACATGACCACTTACACCTTTATTTATGACATAAACGGTCTTGCCGATTTTGAAGAACGGGTGCTGAAAGCCTCCTTACGTCAGCCTGTCCTAGTAGACTTCTGGGCAGAATGGTGTGGTCCCTGTCTGTTCCTTGACCCGGTATTGAAAGCCGTTATTCCCGAATACCACGGTAAAGTCATACTCGCCAAACTCGATACCGAAGAAGATGAAAACATGAAGCTAGCAGGTCGTCACCAAGTACGTGGGTTTCCCACAGTCATCTTGTTTGAAGATGGCAAAGAAGTCGCCCGCTTTAGCAGCGCCCGTAACAAACCATTTATCCGAGAGTTTATCGACACCAACAGCCAAATGCTGACAAAAATTAACCAAGCACGTCCATGAGACTAGTATTTTGACAGGAGTTCATGCCATTATTCCCATAATAAACATTAATAAAAATGATCAATAGTTGAGGGAATGGCATCACCATGAAAACCCATACGCTTTTCTATACCACCGCCCAAGGCTTTTCTGACAATCTACCGACCATGACAACCGCACAACAGCTTGTCTTGATCTTTGGGCATTCCAATTTTCTCGACAACCCCGAACCCTTTGCGGTACTGACGGCACAATACCCGCAAGCGATTTTCATGGGCTGTTCCAGCGCGGGTGAAATTCTCGGCAGTCACATTCATGACAATAGCCTCGTCATTGCGTTGGTCGAATTTGAATCCACCACCTTAC
>CAYQTB010000003.1:0-11877 GCA_964420315.1 uncultured Thiothrix sp.
ATAAATGCTGCTGGCTCCAGCGCAATAACTGGTGCGTAATCAAGATCGGGATGCCACCCATCACCAAAGTATTCAGCGGTATTGCCAATAAACCCGCATCCAAGCGCCAAAATGCAATGCTGACAATGACCGTAGCGGCAAGTAGCGCTAGACGCCAGCCGAACATTAGCGTCATGACGGTCATGCCAAGTAAGTGAAAATTTAGGGTTGTTCCTATGCCAGCTCTTAATGTCCATATAACACTTGCAAATACAATCGCGCCCAGGTAAATATGCGTATGTTCACGCACATACGTCCAATTGGCATGACGAAGTGCTCGTCCCAACACAATAAAGAACAGAAAACTGGTAACAAGCAGCCAGTCTTCATTGAAAACACTAGCAGGTATATCCATGCAAAGCATTTTCTCACGATTCATACTTAACCCGCGACAAACCCGACTTCTGTTGAAGTTTTTATTCGTCGCCCTAGCACTACTGGGGGTTGTTGTCGCATTACTGCCAAGTGGTGATCAAAGTCTGCCCCACGCTGACAAATTATTGCACGCAGGTGCACTGTTTGGGTTTGCCCTGCTCTTGGATTTGGCAACTACTCGCAGTTTCTGGCGCTGGCAAGTACCTATACTCCTGTGCTACGGCGGTTTCATTGAGATAGTGCAAGGTTTCACGAGCTGGCGTTCTGCATCATTGGCTGATCTTGCGGCTGATGCAGCCGGTATCTTGCTATACTGGGTGGTATGGCGGCTGACACTGCAACGCATCATTCCACATGACAATGGTTAGTCCCGATAAATTTCCACGGAAGCATCCTTAATTTGGTAGCCCGCCGCAGCAAGATCGGTGTGAATTTGTTCGGTGACAATCGTGCCGTATACCCATACCGGCTCGTACATGCGTTCCGCCCCGATGCTTTTACCTTCCAAGGGCTTGACCAATAACGTTTGATTGAGTGGCGGTGGTGGCGTGTGGATGCACGCGCCAAAATACGGCACTAGCAAGAACTCTTTCACCATGCCTTTGGCTTCGTCCACTTCCAGCGGTGAAATGAAACCGGGAATTTTGATTTTCTTGCCATTGAGTGCCGAATTCACGGGTGCGGCATTCAACTCGGCTTGCATTTCTTCCAACAATGCATCTTCTGCGGGGTCGCCTTCGGGGATGGCATCAATTCGCGGTTGGTATTTTTGGATAATGTCCGCTAACCCCTGCCCCGGTAATTCCAGATTTTCCCATTCGATCTCGGTGTATTCGCCGTTTTGTGGTGATTTAGCTCTTGTGGGTTGGGTAACGGCTGTAATGGGTGTGCCTACAGCAGGCGCATTGCTGGGGAGTGTTGGTGGTGTTTCCACTTGGTTTTTCTCACCGCACGCGACCAGTAGGCTAGTGAGGATAATGAGGGGGAAAAGCAGTGTTGTTTTCATGTCAAACTCTTACGGTTAAACCATCTTGTAGGGAACGCTGATACGCAATTGCCCCCGGAATGAGGCTGAACAGTAACGCAAGCACCGCCACCACTGCAAGCAACAGCCCTTCATACCAAGTTGGCAACCAAGTACTCAGGTAAAACCCGTATTCCGCCATCACCCACGGACGTGCCGCCAATACCCCAACCCACACTAACACCGCACCCAGCAAGCCACCCAATACCGCCAATACTCCCGCTTCCAGCACAAACAGCAAGAATACCTGAGGCGGGTGTGCGCCCACTGCCCGTAAAATTGCCATTTCGCGCCGCCGCTCATTCAGGGTGGAAAGCAGTGTGGTTAACATGCCCAGCAAACCCGCGATGACCACGAAGCCGGTGATAATCCGCAAGACATTTTCAAACATGCCAATCGCTTGCCACAATTCTGCCAACGCCACGCCGGGAATCGTTGCCAGCAAGGGTTCGCGCTTGTAGTCGTTGATTTCACGCTGTACCCGAAACGCGGCAGCACGGTTTTTCAGCCCCACCATGAACGCCGTAATCACTTTAGGTTGCAGGTTTTTCTGCAAGGCTTCCTCGGCACTGATTTGATAACCGGGGACTTTTGCACCGCCCACCCAGTCGATATGAATCGCTTCGATGCCTTGCAGCGAGACATGCACGGTACGGTCAATCGGGGTGCCGGTGGGTTTAAGAATGCCCACCACCTCAAACGGTTTGTCGTCATGCAAGGTGAAACTGGTCGCGGCAGCACCGTGCGCAATCACGATATTGTCGTGGAGCTGATAGCCGAGTTTACGCGCCACTTCTGCCCCTAACACCGCGTCAAATACACCCGCAAACGGCTTGCCTTCCGCAAATTCTAACAAGCGTTTATCGCCGTAACGGTAATAACGAAAATAATCCTGATTCGTACCCAATACCCGGTAGCCTTGGTGCGAATCACCGAGGCTGATGGGAATAGTCCAGTCCACCAGCGGTTTGCTGGCGATCTCTTGGTACGATTGCCAACTGATATTGTTGGTGGCGTTGCCGATGCGGAACACGCTGTAGAGCAGCAATTGCACCGGACCGCTGCGTGCGCCCACCACCAAATCGGTGCCGGAAATGGTGCTTAAAAAGCTGCTTTTGGCTTCTTTACGGATGTATTCCACGCCCAGCAACAGCGCGACACTAATGGCGATGGCAAACAGCGTGAGCAGCAAACTGGCACGGCGGTTCCACAAACTGCGCAGGGTGAGGTGGAGTAGGATCATGATTCGCACCGTTTTTCCCGTAACATAACCCCATACAGCCCTTCGACTTTTTCTCGCGCCCAAGGGGTTTTGGCTAAGCCTTCCCAACCGAAATACTCAACCAGTTTGGTGGGAATGGTTTGCAAGATCATGCCATGCAGCGGATATCTGAGCTGCTTTTGCGCAATCGCAAGGTGGGGCGGCTGCATGGGGGTTTTGTCATAGGGTGATGTCATCGGCAGTTTCACGTTGGGTTGGGGCGATGGGGTTTGAAACATAGCCCGGCGCGTAGTCCTTGAACACCTTTTTCGGCAGCGGGTCTTCCATCTATAAATTCTCTTTATGATTCCACGGAACATGACACTCATAAGATTGCTAACCTCATTACCCCTGCATCGCCTTCAGCGTATCCGGGCTGTATTCAAACGAATCGTAAAACAACTGCGCCTCCGGCAAGCCCTGCGCCAAAAACGCCGTTCGCGCCGCATTCACCATCGGTGGCGGGCCACTCAAATACACCTCATGCCCCGACAAATCGGGGAAATCATGCGCCACCGCATCATGTACCCAGCCCATGCGTCCTGCCCAAGCATCGTCCGGCAACGGCTCCGACAACACCGGCACATAAGTCAGCAACGGGTGACGCGACACCCAGCTACGCACCACGCTATCCATGTACAAATCCGCCTTAGCCCGCACGCCCCAATACAAGTGCACCGGCTTCTCCAAGCCTTGCGCCATCATCTGTTCCAACATACCTTTTAGCGGCGCAAACCCCGTACCACCGCCCATCAAAATCAGCGGACGCTCGGATTCACGCAGGTAAAAACTGCCCAACGGTCCCTCAATGCGCAGCAACGCCTTTTCCTTCATTTCATTGAATACATGGCTGGTGAAATAACCACCCGGCACATGCCGAATATGCAATTCCAAAAACTGATCGTTAAACGGCGCATTCGCCAGCGAAAAACCCCGCCGCTTGCCATCTTTCAGCAAAATGTCAATGTATTGCCCCGCTCGAAATCGCAAGCGTTCGGACGCGGGCAATTTCAGCGTCAACTCCATCACATCCGCCGCCAACTTACGCAACTTTTCCACCCGCACTGGCAAGGCTTTGATTTCAATGTCCGGCTCCGAACCCACACGCGGCGCATCCAATTCCACATCGTTCATAGCGGCTGCCATGCACAAAAACGCTTTGCCACGCCCTTTGTCATACGGCGTAAGCCCTTGCGGTTCACCAAACGGGTAATGCACCTGCCCACTCAGCACCGTGGCAGCACATGAACCACACACCCCGCCACGACAGCCGTAAGGCAACGCCACGCCTTGGCGCAAACCCGCCTCCAAAATTGCCTCGTTGGCTTCTGCCCAAAACGTATGCCCGGATGGCTGAACCGTTACCTTGAAAGTCATTGCTGTATCCATGAAAGTCTCGAAGCGGCAGAGTGTAACGCGCCCGAATCGCTTGTGCTATCCTCCAGACTTTTCCACTCACTTGTTGCCACTCGGAGGACATTCATGCGCATCGGAACCCCGCTTTCCCCCTCAGCCACCCGTGTCATGCTGCTTGGCAGCGGCGAACTCGGCAAAGAAGTCATCATTGCCCTGCAACGCTTAGGCGTGGAAGTGATCGCGGTTGACCGTTACGCCGATGCACCGGGGCATCATGTCGCCCACCGGGCGCACGTCATTAATATGGCAGACCCGCAAGCCTTACGCGCCTTGGTGGCAGCCGAACAACCGCATTTTATCGTGCCGGAAATCGAAGCGATTGCCACCGACGAACTCGCCGCTATCGAAGCGGATGGCTTAGCGACCGTCATCCCCACCGCTCGCGCCACGCAACTGACCATGAACCGCGAAGGCATCCGCCGGTTGGCAGCGGAAACCTTGGGTTTGCCGACGTCACGCTACCACTTCGCCTCCAGTTTGGCAGACATGCAAGCCGCCGCCGCTGACGTGGGCTACCCCTGTTTCGTCAAGCCGGTGATGTCATCCTCCGGCAAAGGCCAGTCGATGCTAAACAGCGCGGACGAGGTGGAAGCCGCATGGGAATACGCCTTGTCGGCGGGGCGGGTGAATCACGGGCGCGTGATTGTGGAAGAATGCATCCATTTTGATTACGAAATCACCTTGCTCACCGTGCGAGCCGTGGATGCAAACGGCGCAATCGCTACCCACTTCTGCGACCCGATTGGGCATCGCCAAATCAAAGGCGATTACGTCGAAAGCTGGCAGCCGCAAGCCATGAGCGCCAGCGCCCTCGCCAAAGCACAAGACATTGCCGCCAAAATTACGGATAACCTCGGCGGGCGCGGTTTGTTTGGGGTGGAATTATTCGTGCGCGGCGATGACGTGTATTTCTCTGAAGTCAGCCCACGTCCACACGATACCGGCATGGTGACGATGGCAACGCAATTCCAGAACGAATTCGCGCTACACGCCCGTGCCATCCTCGGTTTGCCGGTGAGTACAGCGTTGCATTCCACGGGGGCGAGTGCGGTGATTTACGGCGGGATGGAAGCAGAAGGCATTGCGTTTGAAGGCGTGGAACACGCGCTGCAAGTGCCAGAAAGTGATGTGCGCTTATTCGGCAAGCCGGTAGCGTTCGAGCGGCGGCGCATGGGTGTCGCCTTAGCGCGAGGTAAGGATACCGGCGAAGCGCGGGCGCGAGCGACGGAAGCGGCGAGTCGCGTGAAGCCAGTTAAAGGATAAAGGCACTGACAATAGTTGCCCCAACGCCCGCATCTGCTTTTCATACGCAGCAAAAGCCTCATCGAGCGTTGCTGCTTGAAACAACGCCGTAATGAAGCATATCGGGTTGAAACTTCCCACCAACAAGGAAACAGCGCTTACCCCGACACGACCTTAACCATGCAATACAGCCCAGCATGAGAAGGAATCGCTACTTCTCCCGCCGCGTTGACGCATTTCCAATGCGAAATCGCCGCACTGCAAGGCGTATTCGGTGCACGCAAACGTACTGCCAAACGCACGTGCTCGCCTGGTTGAGTATCGGGAATCGGCACGCTCTTACCCACTGATGCCAGCAAGGTATTGCCCTCTTCACTCATGCATTGCAAGCGCCAACCAATCCAGGCGTCTTTGCCTAAATTGGCGACTTCCCAGATCTTCTCAAACTCCTCTCCGACCCGAACCTGACTATTATCGGGGAAACTCACATCCGCCACAAAACCTAACACGACATTGGTACTGCCACCCCGACGCCCGGCTAGTGTGACCTCACGCCCATCAAAAAAGATGCGTAACATGCTTAATGGGTGAGTTTCCAGCGTATCCGCCACCTGAGTCAGGGTGGATAAGCGAGCCTCACCAATTTCGGCACGTAACAACTTATGCCATGTCTGACGTGAAATTCCCGAACGTTTCGCCGCTTCGGTGGTGGTCATCTGCATGGCACGCAGACGCAACCGCAAGTACTCTGCTAAATCTAATGCAGACATATTTATTATTCCTCAAAGGATCATCTGATGCATATCAATTTAACAGAAAGGAAATCAAGGCGATAGAGTGCACAAAACTAGTCCTGAATGAGCGCGATAGCGCGGGCAATCTCACCGTTTGTATTCCAGCGCAAGTTTTGATCGAGTTTTTGAACGTGATCACTTGGGCAAAACTGGAATCGCCATTGCCGTTACCCGCTGCCCTGCGGGTGGTGCAGCAATACATGGATACGGGCGTGACGATTATGCATCCATTACCCAGCCAGTTGGATACGTTGCTGGAACTACTGGCAACGGTGAAAACCCGGAAAAAGATTTTTGATTCCTTGCTACAGAGCACCACCAATGAAAAAAAACCCACCCAACAAACAGCCTATCGGATTAAACCGTCGTCGTGCAAGAAAAATTAAGCAGCGCGAAGTATCTGCCCAGCAACAAGTCATTACTGCCCAGAAGCGCAAGAAAACCGCTTTGATCCATGAAATGCACCGGACAATCCGCCAACACGTCCCCGACCTGCTGGATTGGATGCGCCAGCTAGATGATTGCCGCCACAAAGCCTCTGACCACGAACTAGCGGCTCACCGGAGCGCTTGTCTAGTCATGTTCCTGTTCAAGGTAGGCTCGTGCAACCAATACAACCCGGAGTGTCATATTCTTAGAAAATGGGGTGTTTGAGGGAGTCAAAACAGCAAAAGGACACCTGATAGGAATGACAAATAAAAAAGGGTTACATCCGTTCTAATGTAACCCTTTGTTTTGTATGGTGGGACATGTGCGACTCGAACGCACGACCACCTAATTAAAAGTCAGATGCTCTACCGACTGAGCTAATGTCCCGTAAGAGAGCGCCATTATAAAGAAAGACCTTTAGCTTGCAAGCCTTTTTTCAGTTTACGTTAAACTTTTTCAAGTTTGCGCAATGATTCGGGCAGCAGTTTTAAGTCGACCAAGCCAGTGATGAATGCTTTGCCAAAACTGGCTTCTTCTTCGTACATCATTTTGTAGAATTGCACTTTCATGGTCAGCGCACTACCCAGCACAATACCAACAAAGGCGATGAACGAACCAATCGCGAGCGTGGAAACGCCGGTAATGGCTTGACCAATGGTACAGCCCATCGCCAACACCCCGCCGATCCCCATCAGTACTGCGCCCAATACATGGTTGATGACATCACTTGTTGATGCAAACCATTCGATGCGGAAAGTGCGGCTGACCAATGCCCACGCTAAAGAGCCAGCCATTACGCCAAAGAAAGCCATGATGCCAAAGGTCAGTAAGCTGCTGTTGAAGCCGCCCGCCGCGTAACCTACCGTTTGCCCCATTGGGTTAATAAAAGTAAAGGATTGTGCACCCAGTGCCGCACCAATGGCGGGTTTACCTTCCTCTGATTCTGCCAGCATGTCCCATTCGCTATAATATTGGGTCAGGGGATAGGGCTGTTCGTCGATAGTCACCACGATATTGCTGGTGACATACCAAGCGGCTAACACGCACAAACCCACGGTAATACCGCCGAGTGCAAAATCACTGCTGCTGCGGAAATCTTTGGATTTAAACGCCAGCCACACCAAAAATAGCCCGATAATTAAACCAATAACCAAGCGTGCCATGACGGCATTGTCTTCGCCTGCAATGACGCTGCCTAAATCCTGGGAGTTGCCCATGTTCACTGCCAAGGGGTTGAGCCAAGGGTAAAATAATAGGGAATATAAAGTTTTATCTGAGCCGGGGAATGGGTTTAGCATGAAATACGCTACTACCCCGATAATCAGGAATACGAAAATGGATTTGAGGTTGCCAGCGCCAATGCGCACCAGACATTTGTTACCGCAACCACCGGCGATGGTCATGCCGATGCCGAAGAGGATGCCGCCCAGCAGATTTTCCGCCCAGATCAGTTGCCCGTTGCGGTAAGGTGGGTAAGAGCCATTGGCATTTACCATTCCCGCCATTTCCAGTAAGACTACCCCTAGCAAAGCAACACCAATGGCTAAACCCCACGCACGAAAACGCCCCGTATCGCCCATATTGATCCAGTCGGATACCGCACCCATTGTGCAAAAGTGTGTTTTATTGACGATTGCCCCCATAATGAAGGCAATCACGAAGCCCGCGATCAGCAAAAATGATTGTGCGGATGCAAAATTATCAAAAGCCATATTATCTCCTCTAACTGTAGTGCCAAAGCGATTATAGGTTGATAATTCGCAAATAAGAAAGCTTCTATGCCTTCAGGGTATGTTCGCCTTGCTGACACTTGATGTGATGCGCTAACGCGATGCCTTCCGGCTTGGTTTGCGCGGTCAGCCAAATTTGGCTCATCACACCGTTGCTGGTTTCTGCCAGACTGTGCAGCGTGTTATTGCGACGTTCTGGGTCGAAGAACGCAAAGGGTTCATCCAAAAACAGCATTTGTTTGTCGGTTTTGGTGGCATCCGCTAAGGCATTCGCGAGCGCAATGCGCATGGCTAATGCCACTTGGCGTTGTGTGCCGGTGGAAATTTCATTGAAATCAAGATAATCACCTTTTTCTTCCGAGAGCACTCTGAGACTGAAATCCGGCAAAATTTCCAGCGATTTGTAATGCGTTTGGGTGAAACGTTGCAGCAGTTCCGGGCAGCGCGTTTTGACCAATTGGTTGAAGCGTTCAATCGAGTGGCTGGCATCACGCTTTAATAAGTCGATGGCCGTACTGGTGACGACTTGCTGGCGGCGCTCGTTTTCCAGTGCTTGTTCTTGCTCGCTTGCCAGTGCTTGCAAATGCGCACGGTGTTCCAATTGTTGCTCTACGGCGAGAATTTCAGCCTTAATCGTTTCTAGGTGTTTGCCTAATTCTTCCCGACGGTTTGTCAGCCCAACATTAAGGGTATCTGCCGCACTGTGTACATAGAGTGCTTTGGTTTTGTACAGACGTGTGGTTTGTATCCACTCCGGTATGGAAGCCATATCAGGGTGGGTCGTGCTGTTGTCTGGCATGTCGAGGTGCTTTTCCACGAGATAGTCGATGCTATCGGTGTTGAGCTGACGGCTCACCGGCTGGGTACAGGCTTGATAGCTGTTTTCCATCGCAGTCGCGAGATGATTCGCTTGGATTTGTAGCGGACGCAAGCGGCGCATCTCCACATACCAGCCGTAAACCAACAGTACGGCACCGACCAATGCCGCAATCGAAGCTAGGCGGATTGCACCCCGACCCAGTGTGTCTTGCAGTGCAGCGGAAAGGTTGCCCAGTACGTTTTTGCCCCACTCAGGAGTGAACATGAAGAATAAGCCCACTAACAACGCCAACAGAAATACGATCAACGTGGCTTTAGTCCAACGCCCGATTTTACGAGAGCGTTGATCAACCCCATGAAAAGCTTCCAAGTTATTGGGGTAGGTGAGTGATTCTTTGTCGAGCCGTTGCGCCATGAGGGTCAGTTGCTGCTGGCGCTCTTCTATATCGGTGACGATGGCGTTGAGGCGTGGCAGTTGCGTGTCATCAATACGCAAAGTGTCGATGGAACGCAGTGTGTGCTTGCTGCGACCTTCCATTTCCTTGAGGGTGTTGAGGCGTTCTGTTTGTTCACGCTCCAGTTGGTTGCTGAGGGTGGCGTGTTCTTTGAGTCCGGCAATGGCACGCAGGTTGTCGCTGTCACCTTCCTTGGTACTGCTGCTTTGTTGCCCCCAGTAAAAGGCTTTGGAAAATGCGCCGTAATAGTAGCCGAACAGCGCTTTGATTTGACGCTCGACGGTTTCCGGGGTATCCGCCAACGTGACTTCTTCTTCGGTGGAAAACAGGGTGGCGGCAACATTGCCCTCGGTGTCGATCGAGCGTATCAGCCGGTATTCATGCCCCCGGTGTTGCAGGCGCAAGGCAACGCTGGCTTGGCTGGCTCCCCAGTGGATCAGTTTGGCGGCGTCTTCGGGTTTCACTTGCTCGGTGCGCCCGAACAGACCGAACTGTATGACATCGCCAATGCTGCTTTTGCCGGATTCATTGCCGCCAGTGAGGGCAATTAGACCACGTTCGGGTAAGTTTTCCAGTTGCAGATGGGTGTATTTGCGAAAGTTTTCGGCGTTAATGGCAGTGATGATCATGTGACTTACTCCGCGTGCCGAGTGGCTTCGAGGCGGTCAACTACCAGTTTGACCGCATCCGCATACACGTTGGGGTCAAAGCCATCCGCATGGGCATGGCTCTGGAAGTCGTGTTGGCAAAACTCCATAAAGCGCCGGGCGGCAGCCGTTTTCAGTGGCACAGGGGGCAATACCTGCGCAAGATCAAGTTCAGGGGTTGGTTTGGGGCTTTTTTTGCCGAACATGCGTATCTCCGCTGTTATTTAATCGTCATCCTTGCCAGATAACTATATGCAAAGATGCGCAATTTTGCAGGAGAAGCTGTTAGTCTGATTAAAAAAAGAGGGGCTTAATGCCCCTCAGCCTTCATTTTATCAAGCCGTTCTTGTGCCAGCTTGCGGGTTTCGGCGTTATCAGGGAAGAAGCTGATCACGTCTTGCAGCGTTTTACGGGCTTTTTCCCAGTCTTTAAGTTCGTAGAAACTGTAGCCAAGTTTGAGTGCCGCATCGGGGGCTTTGTCACTGCCCTTGTGTTCTTTGAGTACCACTAAAAACTCTTCAACCGCGCCTTTGTAATCTTTTTCAGCATACAGGGCTTCGCCCACCCAATATTGGGCACTCGCCGCCAGCGGGCTTTTGGGGTAATCCTTGAGGAAGCCACGGAATTCCAGCACGGCTTCTTTAGGGTCTTGCAGCAAGGTTTTGAAGGCGTTGTCATAGACTGCCCGCTCTTCTTGCTCAGGTAAAGGCGTTTTGCCTGCGGTTGTGACGTTGTCCTTTTTTTCAGCCGAACTACCAACCTTAGCATCGGTGGTGGTGTTAGCCGGTAGATTTTTGTCATCAGACCGATTAGTGCCGTAGCTGTAGAAACCGTTAGGGTCGGTTTTGGTGGCTTTGTCGGCAGTGTCAATGACCGTGTCTTTGGCTTTGAGTGCGGCTGCATCGGCATTATCGAGAACTTTGCTTGATACGGTGTCTGGCGCAGCTTTGATGTTGCCCGCAGTGTCCGAGGTTTTGTCTTGCAGTTTCTCGATACGCTCATCGACACGTTGGAACGTGTCTTCCTGACTTTTCCGCACAATATCCAGCTCGTTTTGCAGTTTTTCATTATCACCGCGCAGGTTGCGCAATTCCTGCTCCAACGCATTAACCCGTTGCAGTAATTGCACCGCAGCCTCATCCGATAGCGGCACAGCCCCCACGGGGGAAACTGCTAGCAGGGTAACGATCACAGCGCTAAGGACGCGACGGTTTAGCTGATGTTGCATCATCTTATTCTCCGGCATATTTGATTTCGACGCGGCGGTTTTTGCTCCACGCTGCCTCATTATGCCCGAAAACTGCTGGGACTTCTTCGCCATAACCGATGACTTCCATCTGGTTGCTGCTAGTGCCTTTGATTTGCATGTAATCGAGTACGGAATAACCCCGGCGCTCAGACAAGGCAACGTTGTAATCACGTGAGCCGCGTTCGTCGGCATGACCTTCCAAACGCACCCGCAGGTTCGGGTAGGCTGTCAGCAAGGAAGCGTGAGCATTGAGGATGTTCATGTATTCCGGCTTAATGTCTGAACGGTCGAGGTCGAAATAAATGACCCGTTGCGCCAGAATGCTGTTGGGGTTACGCAGTTCTGCCGGGGTGTATTGACCTGTGCCAGTGCCGTAGCCATTACCACCCGTGCCGTA
>CAYQTB010000003.1:11977-62733 GCA_964420315.1 uncultured Thiothrix sp.
GTGCCGTAGCCGCCAGTACCGTAACCACCGCCCGCAGTGCCACCCGTGCCGTAACCACCGCCCGCCGTGCCGCCAGCATTCGGCGGGACTTGTTGACAACCGGTCACGCTCAGTGCAGCCATCAGGACTGAAAAAACCAATGCTTTCATTTTCATAACACTCGTCTCGCTATTCATTAATCAAGGTAGGGCGACCACGCGGGGTCGCGTACATCGCCCGCCTGTGAATACAGGCTTTGGTGGGCTTTGCCATTGTCACTGGCGACCGCTAGGGAATTACGCCCACCGGCATCCGTCGCATACAACACCATCATGCCATTGGGGGAGATGGCAGGGGAATCGTCTTGGGTTCCGCGTGAAATGGTGCGTTCCTGTTTGGTGGCTGCATCCATAATGGTGATGCTGGATGTGCCGCCACTTTGCTTCACCATCGCGACACTGTTGCCTGCAATGCTTGCCCCTGCATTGTAGCCACCGCTGAATGACATGCGGCTTTCGCCGCCGCCACTGGCAGTGGTTTTGTAAAGTTGCGGTTGTCCACTGCGGTCAGACGTGAACACAATGGTATTGCTGTCTGCCCATTGCGGCTCGGTGTTAATGCCACGTGTGTTGGTAATTTGACGTGCGCCACCGCCACTCACGCTGCTGACCACGATATTGTAATTACCGCGTTCGGCGACGCTGTAAGCAATCGAGCGCCCATCCGGCGACCAGGACGGCGAAATGCTGGAGCGGTTTGGATCGGAAACCGTACGTTTGCTCCCGGATGCTAAATCTTGTGCATAGATGACAGGGCGACCTGTTTCATAGGAAACATACGCCACTTGCCTGCCATCTGGCGACCAACTGGGGGACATGACGGGTTTGCGCGAAGACACGATGGTGCGGGGGTTGAAACCATCGGCATCCGATACAATCAACTGGTAGGTTTGATTTTTAGCAGGTCCGCTGGCGGAAACGTAAGCAATACGGGTGTCGAATGCACCCTTTACCCCGGTGAGCTTTTCAAACACTAAATCGGCGGCTTTGTGTGCCATGCGGCGTTCATTCGGGTGTGGAGGGATGCGGAAAGCACCGACCACTTGACCACTGCGCAGATTGACCAGTTGGAGATTCATATCACCGCTGTGACTGCCGACCACGGCGTATTCTGCCCCAGTCGCACGCAAAGCGTCGGGGGAGAAGTTACCGCCTGCCCGTGCCGGATCCATCAGCGCGAAACGCCCGCTGCGTTGCAGATCGGCTTCGACGACTTTGGATAGCGGGCTGAACGGCGTCACAATGATGCTGGTTTCACCGGCAGTGGCATCAATGTCAATGCGCGAGTGTAACTCTTCAGCCGTTAGGGTGACGGGTAAGCCCAGTCCTGTGACGAGCAGGACAGATGCGAGTAAGGTTGTTTTCATGTGCATTGCTGTTAATCCATCGTGATAACGTGAGTATCGTTGTACAGTTCTTGGTATTCGGGACGTGGAAATGGGTCGGAACGGTGTACCGCTGCTTTTATCGACTCGCAAAATGCGGTGCTGCCATCACAAGACAAGGTGAAACGCCGGATACCACCCGAAGGGCTAATGCCTAGGCGAATAGTGGCGGACATGCCAAAGCGTTCGCCGGGTTTGTTCCAGTTGCCTTTGATTTTGCGGTTGACAGCGGCTTTCCATGCGGCGCGGGCAGCGCTTAAGTCACTGTTGCTAGGGCCAGCGGCTGCGGCTGCGGCGGCACGGCGGGCGTCTTCTTCAGCCGCTTTGCGTTTGGCTTCGGCAGCTTTCCAGCGTTCACGGTCAGCAGCCAGTTGCGCTTCTTCTGCTTCCGCTTTTTTACGGGCAAGCGCTTCGGACTTGGCTTTGGCTGCTGCTTCGGCTTCGGCTTTTTCCGCAGCGGCGGCTTTGGCTTTTTCTGCTGCTTTTGCTTCAGCCACCGCTTCTGCTTTTGCCTCGGCTTTGGCTTTGGCAGCCGCTTCGGCTTTTTCTTTGGCTTTTGCTTCAGCAGCAGCGTCAGCTTTGGCTTTTTCGCGGGCTTGCTTTTCTGCCAGTGCTTTTGCCTCGGCTTCTGCTTTGGCTTTGTTGGCAGCGTTGGCTTGTTTGCGTTCGGCTTCTTTTTCAGCGGCTAGGTCTTGGCGGCGAGCTTCCGCTCTGGCTTCGGCGCGGCGGCGAGCTTCGGCTTTGGCGCGTTCTTCGGCAGCCGCTTCCTGACGTGCCGCTTCTTTGGCTTTTACAGCTTTATCAGCTTCTGCTTTTTCGCGTGCCGCTTCTTTGGCTTTGGTTTCTGCTAGTGCTTTGCGTTGGGCATCGGCTTGCTGTTTGGCTTGTGCCGCAGCAGTCGCCGCTGCCGCAGCGGCAATGGCTTGTTGCTCGGCTTCCGCTTTTGCTTCCGCTTCGGCATCAGCCTTGGCTGGTTCGGGTTTCGTGGGGGAGGCGTCTTCTGTTGCTGTTAATGCGGTGCGCTCCGGTTCGCTGGTATTGGGTTTTTCTTCTGGGGGAAGTGGTGCGTCGGGCAGGGTGACTTCGACGGCGGTACTTTCTGCGGTTTCCGGGCGATCAGTGAATTGGAAACTGAGCAATAATACCGCGACGATCAGGACGTGCAGCACAATGGCCCAGAAGAGTGCTTGTGGTTTATTACGTATTTCGTTAAACATGATCGTGTAGCCCTTCTCAGATCTGCTTACGGTTGGTCGGGCGGTGCCGGGTCAGCCATTAAGCCAATTTTTTTTGCCCCCGCTTGTTGGACGGCGACCATCGCATTCATTAAATGCCGGTATTCGACCGTGCTGTCGGCTTTGACGTATACGGGGCGTTCGGCTTTGGCATCCAATTGGCTGCTCACGTAAGCGGTGACGTTGGCAGCGGGTACTTCCGCGCCATCATCCAGAAATAACCGTCCACTGGCATCAACGGATATGGTCAAGGGTTCTTGCTGGTTGTTCGCATCCAGCGGTTCAGCCTGAGCATCGGGCGCATCGACAGTGACGCCGGTTTGCATAATGGGGGCTGTGACCATGAAAATAACCAGTAGCACCAACATGACGTCGATGTAGGGAACCACGTTCATTTCTGCCATGATTTTACGGTGGCGACGGGTGCTGCTCATGCCGGTTTCCTTTGTGTGTTGGCATGGCGCTCTAACAGCGCGGTAAATTCTTCACGGAAATTGTCATAACTCACCACTAAACGGTCGATTTTGTCACTAAAGCGGTTGTAGGCAATGACTGCCGGAATGGCCGCAAACAAGCCAATAGCGGTAGCAATCAGCGCTTCGGCAATGCCGGGGGCAACCACGCCTAAGGTGGCTTGCTGCATTTGTCCGAGTGAAATAAACGAGTTCATGATTCCCCATACGGTGCCAAACAGACCTATATACGGGCTGGTCGAGCCGACAGTGGCTAGAAATGCTAAATTCCTTTCCAGATCATCGACCTCTTTAGCGGCGGCAACCCGCATGGAGCGCTGCACCGAATCCGTGACCGAGAGCCGTGAGGTTGGGTCTACGTTGAGGACGCGTTTGTATTCGTGAAAGCCGTCGTAAAAAATACGCTCCAGCCCACGCCGCTGTGTTTTCTGAGACAACTCTTCATACAAGGCGTTCAGTGAAACGCCACTCCAGAAGCGTTCTTCAAACTGGGTAACGCTGCTTTGGGTGCTGTTAATGGTGCTGGATTTAACCATGATCAATGTCCACGACAGTAGCGACGCTAATACCAGTAAGATCATGACGATTTTGACGACCAAGCTGGCATCCATGATCAGCTTGAGGATGGAGAGATCTGTTGTCACTGAAGGAGTTCCCTGATTACTGTTGGAATTGCCGTTGAATGAAAGTTGCCCGTGCTGACACAGACTACTTTGACGCTGGCAGTTGTCAAGAGTTCCCGCGAATTATTACTGCCTTCCCGCCAAATTTCTTGCTTGAATACCAGTGAGGCACGCCCAATCGTGTCGATTTTGGCGCTAATGAATAAAGCGTCATTGAAACGGGCGGGTTTTCGGTACGCAATCTCCAGCCCGGCAACGACGAAAACAATGTTCAATTCTTGTGCCAATTTGTCTTGTTCAAAGCCCAATGTGCGCAGCCATTCGGTGCGGGCGCGTTCCATGAAACGCAGGTAATTGGCGTGATAGACTACACCTCCGGCATCGGTATCTTCGTAATACACGCGTACTGGGAGGATAAATTCATTCAAATAGGTCAAAACTACTGCCCTCTTGAGCTGATTGGGTTTCGGTTAGGTTGAGACGGGCGGGAATAGTCAGCCCGAAGTGTTGCCAGGCATGGCGGGTAGCGACCCGCCCACGCGGGGTACGCATCAAAAAACCTTGCTGGATGAGGAACGGTTCGAGGACATCTTCAATCGTGCCTCGTTCTTCGCCAATCGCCGCAGCCAAGCTGTCGACACCCACGGGGCCTCCGTCGAATTTTTCCATGACAGCTAACAGTAGGCGACGATCCATATGGTCGAAACCTTGATTATCCACATTGAGCAAATTGAGGGCTTTATCCGCCATATCGGTATCAATCAGGCCATTGCCTTTGACTTGCACGTAATCGCGTACCCGCCGTAATAGGCGGTTGGCAATACGGGGTGTGCCGCGTGACCGGCTGGCGATTTCTCGCGCTCCACCCACGTCGATGCTTGCCCCAATAATGCTGGCGGCGCGTTGTACGATGTAAGCCAGGTCATCGACATTGTAAAACTCTAGGCGTTGCACAATCCCGAAGCGATCCCGCAATGGCGAGGTGAGTAAACCAGCACGGGTCGTCGCGCCCACTAGGGTGAAGGGCGGGAGGTCGAGCTTGATGGAACGCGCGGCCGGGCCTTCCCCAATCATAATGTCGAGCTGGAAGTCTTCTAAGGCAGGGTAGAGGATCTCTTCTACCATCGGGCTGAGGCGGTGAATCTCGTCGATGAATAATACGTCGTGAGGTTCGAGGTTAGTCAGTAGGGCAGCCAGATCCCCTGCTTTTTCTAGTACTGGCCCGGATGTTTGCCGCAGGTTCGCCCCCATTTCATGCGCGATGATGTGGGAGAGCGTGGTTTTACCCAGCCCCGGTGGACCAAAAATCAGGACGTGATCCAGCGCTTCCCCCCGGTGGCGGGCAGCGTGAATGAAAATTTCCATTTGCTCGCGTACCACAGGCTGCCCAATGTAGTCTTGCAGACGGCGCGGACGGATATGCTCATCAATATACGTTTCTTCGCGCTTACTGTGTGGCGAGAGGATGTGTACGGCTGGTTTTTCCATAAGATTTGATATTTATGCATCCATTGAGTGTTTGTATTTTAGCGGCTTTCTATCAAGCCGCGCCAGCGCATGGCTATGCATTCATTGTATTGCCGAGTCTGCGGTCTACGTTAAGTTTTTGTTTATAAGGTTAGCTTTGCTTGTTTTTTGAACCTGTCGTCGATAGCTAAGTATGTAGGCAGTTGACAGCTCAGCGATTGATTTTGATTATAATTTGATCTGTTCGTTTCGTTTTTGGACAAGATAGCCTGCCTGATAATCTAATAAGATCATTTGCTTGGTTTCGATCAAAAAAATGCATCAAAAATTAAAAATATCAGCAGAAATTGTGAAGAAACGAACTATAGTTTGCTTCTGAAAGCATTAAGGTTATTTATTTTTATATGATTTACTTATGTTGAAAATTAGTATTTTCATCAATAATTTTGGGAAATTTTGATCAAACCCTCGTTTTATAAGTAAATCTTAATACGTTTTTTTGATGAAATGTGCTCTTTCATGGGTAGGTAGCGTTGCTATATTTCTATAAAACATTATACTGATGTTTAATATGTCAATTAAATGATGTATTTTGTGAAAGGGCAGAAGTGCCATAAATTTTTTTTATCTACTGGAGTCTATCTTTAAGGTGTGACGAATACTTATCATGGCTTTGGTTTATTTGCTTGCGCGTTCGCACTGAGTTCTTGAGTAAGTGTTTGTTTGTCATCGTAAATTGAATTGTGACGAAATGGTGGTCATGCTCTTTGGGGGTATGTGGAGTGTCCATTTTTTGCAGGGGTTTACATGAACGTGGAGATAGCACTTGAGGATATGCAGGTGTCAATGGCACAAGGGTTTTTCGTAAGATATCCTGTCGAGTTGGATGTGTTCCGGCTTGGCGGTAGCGTTTCAGCGATCAGGCTTTTGGGTGTATCGGTAGATAGGGAATTAGGCGCTTTTGTGAACAGGAGGTTCCAGTGAGTTTTGCGGGCATTTTTATATTAGTTTTTTTTATATCTGCGGTATCCATTCTGCTACTTACCCCGTTTGCGGTTAAGTTTGGTTTGGTGGATGTACCCAATAGTGAACGTAAGTTTCATAACGGGAATATTCCGTTAATAGGCGGGGTGTCAGTCTATGCAGGCTTGGTGATGGGGATTTCTCTATTCATTACGCCTGATAGTAGTTCACTGACCTATTTGGTGTGCAGCAGTATCATTGTGGCGCTTGGCGTGGCTGATGACGTTAAAAACTTGTCGCCTGGGCTACGGTTGTTTGTACAAACCGTGGTAGCGGCGCTGATGTGTGCCGGTAGTGGCATGTACATTCACTATCTGGGGACAATGTTTGGGACTTCAGCCGTTGACATGGGGGCGCTTGGCTACGTGGTGACGGCGTTTGCCGTTCTTGCTGCTATCAATGCGTTCAATATGATAGATGGAATTGACGGTTTGTTGGGTATTTCTTCGTTAGTGACATTCGTGGGCATGGGAATCCTATTCTCCCTGAATGATGACATGACTAATATGAAGCTGACCTTAATCCTTTCTGGTGCACTCATTCCTTATCTGGTTGCTAACCTTGCCGGTGGCGTTCAGGAAAAGGATAAGAGAATCGTTAAGATTTTTATGGGTGATACCGGTTCTATGCTGATTGGTTTCACTGTGGTTTGGTTATTGATTCAGGGAACCCAGCCGACACAGGATGGTTCGGTTAATAGCAATACTATTAGTTTCTCGGCGGCAACTGCACTGTGGCTAATTGCTTTCCCCTTGATGGATATGGCACGGGTTATCGTGGAGCGGGCTGTGCGAGGTCAGTCGCCGTTGAAAGCGGATCGTACTCACCTTCACCACATTTTGTTACAAAGTGGGGATAGCAAGCAGTCTGCACTTCTGAAAATTAGCACTTTGTCGGCATTTTTTGCAGCTACAGGCATAGCAATGCATGTTAGCGGTTTCCAAGAGGTTACTATCTTTTTGACCTTCTTGGCTGCATTTGCCCTGTACACGGTCAGGGTAAGGCACTTGCAGAATAAGCCTGCTTAGTAACAGATTGTTTAGCATAGGAAATAATATAAATGACTCAATTACAACAGAACAATGGTTTCCTGCCCGTCTCTAGGCCGACCATTACTAAAAAAGAAATCGAGTACGTTACGGCGGCTATTGCATCGGGCTGGGTATCCTCTTTGGGTGAATACCTCACGGCGTTTGAAGAAAAGTTTGCGGCGTTTTGCGGTAGCAAGTATGCCTTGACGTGCAGCAATGGCACGACCTCTTTGCATTTGGCGCTGGTTAGTATGGGAATTGAGGCTGGTGATGAGGTTATCATGCCAGACTTAACGTTTATTGCGACTGCCAACGCGACTAAATACGTGGGTGCTGTGCCGGTTTTGGTCGATATTGATCCTGAAACGTTGTGTATTGATCCTGCTGCTATTGAGGCGGCGATTACGCCAAAAACCAAGGCAATTATTCCGGTGCATTTGTATGGACATCCCGCGAATATGTCGGCCATTATGGCGATTGCGGAGAAACACGGGTTGTTGGTGATTGAGGATGCAGCCGAGGCACATGGTGCGGAAGTCGATGGCAAAAAAGTAGGGGCTTGGGGGCATTGCGGTTCCTTTAGTTTTTACGGTAATAAGGTGATTACCTCTGGCGAAGGCGGGATGATTACCACGGATGATGAGGCGTTGTACCTCCGTGCCAAGTATTTGCGTGATCATGCAATGAGCCCCACGAAACGCTACTGGCATACGGAAGTCGGTTATAACTACCGTATGACCAACTTGCAGGCAGCATTAGGCTTGGCGCAATTGGAGCGTATTGAAGAAATCCTGCAAAAGAAACAAGAAATATTTACCTGGTATCAAGAAGCACTCAGTGGCTTGGCGGGCTTGACGTTGAACCGGACTGCGCCTTGGGCGAAAAATGTTTACTGGATGGTGACGGCAGAACTTGAAGGGGCAGATGAGGCTGCTCGTGACACTTTCATGCAGAAATTACGTGCAGTTGATGTGGATAGCCGCCCTTATTTCTACCCATTGTCAATGATGGCTGACTACCCCGGTACACATACGCCCGTGACCTACCAAATCTACCAAAAGGGTATCAATCTGCCTTCTTATTTTGATATGGAAAAGCGTGATGTCGAGCGTGTATGCGCGGCTGTCAGGAAATGCATGGAAATGTTCCAATAAGACGTTAGAATGTAGGCATCAGGTTCGCTAGTGAGCCTGATTTGCCAAAGTCAGAGTGGCTTACATAATGAAAAATATATCGAGGAACATCGCATTTAGTGGTCTTGGCTATGTGCTGCCGTTACTTGCGTCATTGGCGACGATTCCGTTGATGATCAAGTACATGGGTACCGACATCTATGGGCTTTACATTATTTGTATATCCTTGATTGGGTTTATGAATTTTGTTGATCTTGGCGTGGGTCAAGCGATTGTTAAGTATGTTTCGCAGTACGAAGTCACTGGGGAAAATGCTAAGGTTAAACCGATTTTAGACATCGCTTTGTTGATGTATGTGGTGTTGGGTTTGGTCATTGCGGCTGCGGTGTTGATTTTTGCGTTGCCGTTGGGGCATCTAATTTATAACGAAGATGCGGTTAAGGCTGAGCTGGCGGCTAAGGCATTGTCGATTACGGCGGTGGCTTTTTTACTGAGTTATATCAATCAGTTTTTCCTGAATGTATTCAAGGCTTATCACCGTTTTGATATTCCAGCAGTGATCCAAAATTCAGCTAACATCGCGGGTGTTGTGCTGGCGACCATTATGGTGTTGTTTGGTTATGATTTGATCACTATTTTGTGGGGTTATGTCATTATTCAGATGATCGCACTGGGCAGTGGTTATAGCTTGGGAAAGCAGGTATTGCCGCAAGATGTACGGTTAGGTTTGTCATTCGACCGTCATATTTTCGCTGAAATGATTGGGTTTAGCGCTTATACCTTTGTCAGTAACTTCTTGGGTGGTGTGGTTTCCCGTTTGGATAAATTTATTATCGGAGCCATTCTGGGAACGGAGGCAGTTACGTATTACCAGATTCCACATACGATTGCGCAAATGGCTAATGGTCTGATTCAGGTGCTGAGCCAGATTACCTTTCCGCGTTTTAGTGAGTTATCGAGTTTAAACGATCAGGTTGGGCGGCTCGCCTTGTATCGGCGTGCGATGTGGTTGGTATTCTTGTTTAGCATGGCGATTAGCGTGGCGCTGATTTCTTCGGGTGGAGCTTTCCTTGCGTTGTGGATTTCCCCTGAGTTTGCGCTGCATAGCACCTTGACCTTGCAAATTATTGCCCTGTATTTCTTCTTTCAGTCGAATACCGTGGTGGCTTACTGGGTGTTACAAGGCTCTGGGAATGCCAAAGTAACCGCGATCAGTTCTTTTTGGGGAACGGTGGCGTATGTGGTGGGAATGTATGTGTTAACACCGCATTATGGTCATGATGGTGCTGCGCTGTCGTTGTTCTTGCTGTTGTTGCCGTTGCCTTATTTCTATTGGTGGGTACAGCGCAATGTGGGGCATAAGTTCGGCGAATACCTGTTGCAAACCTTGTTGTTTGTGGTGCTAGGGGCGTTGATAATTGTGTTGTTGAACTACGTGCACGAATACATAAACAGTCATTTACTGCTTATTGTGGCAGATGGCGTGGTCTTGATGGGAGTGGTTGGGGCGGCTTTGCTCTACCTGTTCAGGGAGACCTTGCGAGTGCGCTTTAAGTAACTAAATAAATACGAAACAAATGGTTGCACTATTATGAAGAACAACATCGGCATATTGACTTTCTATCCCATGCATGGCGGGGGTATTTTTCAGTATATTCAGTCAATGGTGGATGCTCTGGCAGCCGACAAGAGCAATCGCTATATTATTTTTGCCGATACTGATGATGCGCGTTTTGATGGTTATGGCTTGGAGGTGAGGAAATTGTCGCCTTCTAATCGTTCGGCTCTCAATCAGACCATTATTTTTGCCCAATTGTTATTGGGAATGCGTCAGCCGTTTTTTCTGCGGGATGATGAGAAACAAGTGTATGCGGACATTGATTTGTTTATATCCCCAGCAACTTCGGTGTACCCGCATGTGTTTTTGAAAAAGCCGTTCATCTTTACGCTGCATGATATGCAGGAAAAATATTACCCTCAGGCTTTTTCGCGAACGGAGCGTTTCAAGCGGGCGTTGCGGAATCGGGCGTTGACTAGGGCTGCCAAGGCGGTCATCTGTGAATCGAATTATGTTAAGCAGGACATAATGAACTTTTTGGGGGCTTCCGGCGACAAGGTAGCAGTGATCCAGTCTCCTCCACCAGAGTTTTTGCGCAGTTATGAGGCTAAGCCGGAAAACTTCGCAGCGGTGCAACGTAAATATGCGCTCCCAAAGCGCTATATTTTCTACCCAGCGCAGTGTTGGTTTCACAAAAATCATCTTAAGCTGGTGGAAGCATTCAATATTATTGTGAATGATACCGATGAGGATGTGACGTTAATTTTATCGGGGTCACAGCAAGATTATTACCCGCAGTTGATGGCAAAAATACAGGCGTTAAACCTTGGTCATCGTGTCAAACATCTGGGTTACATTGATTATGAGGATATTCCCTACCTCTATAAAATGGCGCAAATGTTGGTAATGCCTACCTTGTTTGAGAGTGTCAGTATTCCGATTTATGAGGCATTTGCGTTGGGTGTGCCAGTGTGTTGTTCTCATGTGGTGGCGTTGCCAGAGCAAGTGGGGAATGCCGCTTTGATTTTTGATCCCAATGATGCGGCTGATATGGCAGACAAGATGTTGCAATTGTTGCGTGATGCACCCTTGGCTACGGCGTTGGCGGCAAGAGGTAGGCAGCGTGTCAAGAATTTCGACCATGCAGACTATGCCCGCAGAATACTGGCTGTCATTAATAAGTAACGGGGATTGGTATGCAAATTAACGCCTCATTCCTGAAAACAGATTCACTAGCACGGATGGGTGCGGTGGCGTCGGTGTCTGATAAGTTGGTGATGGTAGCAGCGTTGGCGTTGGTATCCGGTTTGTTTTTCTTGAGTGATGACCATCGCTTTGGTTTGCTATTTTTACGCGAGGCTGTGATTGGTTTATCGCTGTTAGCAGTGACTTACGTCCTTGTGGCTCAGCGAGAATCGCTGGATACCATTGACTGGTATTATTTGATGATGGTGGCATTGGTATTCTTGGCTCCCCCCATTTTTGCTTATGTAAGTTTTCAACAGCCGTTGCAGTACGGCTTTTTGGATGAGCGCCGTACTTTGCTCTACCTGATTTACTTTTTGATTATGTTAACGATCGGCGGGCGTAGGGGGTACGGCGAGTCTGATTTGGGAAATATTCTTAAGTATTTGTTTTATATTGTGTTGGCTTGGTCGGCAGCGAATGCGTTTGAGTTGATTCCGCGCAATGCTGGCTTTGAGTTTTCGGTACATGCAGAACATTTTGCGGGTGATTTTGAGGCAACAGATACACGGTTCGCTACCCGTTTTCTGGAGGCTGGTTTTTTGGTTGCATTGTACCCTTACTATTTGTTGGCTCGCGGTGAATTCTTGAAGGCGGTGATACCGCTGGGTTTGTTGGCAGCTTATATGCTCTATATTAACCAAACCCGTGGTATGGGGCTGGCGATTGTGTTGACGTTGGTGTGGATCACTATTTTGCGCCACCGTTTGAGCAATTTTAATGTCAGCGTATTGTTATTAGTGCCGGTAGTGGCGGTGTTGGGCTACCTGTCTTACTTCCTGTACGTGTATGCGTTTAATGAGCCGGTGTTTTTTTACGATTATCACCGTAATAAAGAGTTCCGGGTCATGATGGGGGAGGCGTTAAGCAACTTTTTGATGCCGCACGGCGCATTGTCACTTCAATTCAATGAGGGGTTTCGTTCAGTCTACGGAATAAATATGTATGTCTCGGATATTGGCTTGACTGGGCTATTATTCAAATACGGTATTTTATTGTTTCCGTTGGCGTTTTTGATGGTCATGATTGTGCATCTGTTGTCCGCAAAGTATCGCAATAATTTTTCCGTCATTTTGATAGCGCTGTTGCTGACCGATTTTATGATTATTCCCTTTGGGGATTTTTTGGGGCGGGGTGCGGAAGAGTTCGCACTATTGATGGTGCTAATTAGATTGCAAGGAGTAGATCATGGGCATCAGTATATTGCTTGTGTACGGCGAGGGCGGGCATCATGATCAGGCCATGCGTCTGATGAAGCAAATGCAGTCACTTGACCCTACTATTGATTTCATTCACGTGACTGACACGGAAACGATGAAAGGGGATTCAATTGAAAAAATTTATACAGTGCCGCCCATTAGGCACAAAAATGAATCCTTCAATCCTCTCGCGTTTGTGAATGCTTATTGGAAAGCCGTAATATTGACCGTGAAATTGGTGCGCCAATACCAGCCGCGTGCGGTGATTGGCTTTGGGCCGGGCATCTGTATCCCGGTATTCATGGTTTGTAAGGCTATGCGTGTCAAAAAACGCATATTCTTTGAAGATTGGTGCCGTTTTACCAGTAAAAGCTTATCCGGTAAGGCGTGTTCACTTTTCAGTACCAAGTTTTTTGTTCAAAATGAATCCTTAAAGGAGTTGTATCGTGACGCTGAGTTCGCTGGACGCCTCTAATAATAAAACGCGAATCCTTGTCATTACTGGCACTACCGGGTTTGACTCGTTGGTGAAGAAAATTGATGAAAGCCGTGATTTGGAAAGTCGCTACGCGATTACCTTGCAAACCGGTGAAGGTAGTTACCGACCGCAGTACAAGCCTTGGTTCGATTTTGATAAAAATTTAAAAGACAAACTCGCAGATTATGATTTTTTCGTTACACATGCCGGAGCTGGCACAATTTTTATGTTGTTGGAGCATAAAAAACGGGTATTAGTGGTTCCTAATACCGATAGAGCCGATAAGCACCAGATTGAGTTGGCTAATCATGTGAAATCACAGCGTTTGTGTGCGGTGTGTGAGCGCGTCCAGGATGTCGAGGCGGCGATTCTTGCCATTGACGCCAATACTCAGCATTTACAGCCTTACGCAAAAGTGGAATTTAATGCAGTGCGTGATGTATTGAGATACATATATGAATAAAAAATTCTTTTTCATTACAATCTGTTATAACAATCTGTTGGGTTTGAAGCGGACGGTTGATTCCTTGTTGGCGCAAACGTATCTTGACTGGGAATGCATCATTATTGATGGTGCTTCTAAAGACGGTACTCCGGCTTACTTACAGCAACTTTCCGAGGTACAACCCAATATCCGCTATGTTTCCGCGCCGGATAAAGGTATCTACGATGCCATGAATAAGGGCATTAGCCATATCCAGCCGTGTGATTACTTTTGTTTTCTGAATTCGGGGGATTCGCTGTATGCCGCCGATACCCTGATACAGCTAGATCGCCAGCTTCAGGTATTTGCTGAGCAGCCACCAGCAATTGTCTATGGCGATATGTGTGAGGAATTTGCGGATGGTAAGGAAATTATCAAGGCAGCACAGCGTACCTTTAGTCTGAAACAGGGTATGTTCTGTAGCCATCAGTCCATGTTTTTTCACTACCGTTACGCCTCCTTGCGCTATGATTTGGGGTATAAAATTTCATCTGACTATGACTATATTGTGCGGGCGGTGAGTATGCTTAAGCACCCGTCTGAGATGCAGTGCTTGGATCTTGTCCTTTCGCGCTTTGATATGACGGGGGTCTCGAATAGCCGTCGTTTGTCTGGCATCAAAGAAGACTTTAGGCTCAGAATCAAAAACGGGCTATGTTCACCAGCGTCTTCCGCGCTATACGCGGCACGTTCGGTAGGTTTGATGAGTTTGAAACGGTTTTCGTACCCTTTATATTTGCTGATGCGCAGCAAAACAGCTTCTAACAATCAAATGATGTAAATTAAGGAATAATCATGAGCAAAACGGCTTTAATTACTGGGATCACAGGCCAAGATGGCGCTTACCTGGCCGAGTTTTTATTGAAAAAGGGCTATACCGTACACGGAATCAAACGTCGCTCTTCTTTACTGAATACTGACCGTATTGACCACCTGTACCAAGATCCACATTCCTCTGATGGCAGATTCGTGCTGCACTACGGTGATATGACCGATAGCATGAACCTGACACGCATTATCAGTTTGGTTCAGCCAGATGAAATCTATAACCTTGCGGCAATGAGTCACGTACACGTTTCCTTTGATATGCCGGAATACACTGCCAATGCGGATGGTATCGGTACATTGCGGATTTTGGAGGCAGTGCGTTTTCTCAATTTGACCCATAAAACCCGGATTTATCAGGCATCCACCTCTGAATTATACGGTTTGGTGCAGGAAGTGCCGCAAAAGGAAACCACGCCATTCTATCCGCGTTCACCTTATGCGGTGGCTAAGTTGTACGCTTACTGGATCACGGTCAACTACCGTGAAGCCTATGGTATGTTTGCGTGTAATGGCATTTTATTCAACCACGAATCCCCGTTGCGTGGTGAAACCTTCGTAACCCGTAAAATCACCCGTGCGGCTTCCCGCATTGCCTTGGGTTTGCAGAAAGATCTGCATCTGGGCAACCTGTCTGCTAAGCGCGACTGGGGTCATGCGGAAGATTACGTCGAAATGATGTGGTTGATTCTGCAAGCGGATAAGCCGGAAGACTTTGCGATTGCGACCGGTGTTACCACTGAGGTGCGTGAGTTTGTACGTATGTCATTTGCACGTGCAGGTATCAACGTTGAATTCCAAGGCGAAGGCGTGGATGAAAAAGGTGTTATCGCTGGTTTCGATTTTGATGTGTATGAAACGGCTACGGGTGGTACACCAAAACAGCACGGTTTAGCAGTGGGTCGCGACATTGTTGCGGTTGATCCGCGTTATTTCCGCCCGACGGAAGTGGATTTGCTGATTGGCGACTCAAGTAAAGCCAAGGCAAAACTGGGTTGGGTTCCTAAGCATGACCTGAATTCACTGGTGAATGACATGATGGAATCTGACTTGAAGCTGATGCTGAAAGAAAAGCATCTGAAAGACCACGGTCACCGCATTATGTCTTACCACGAGTAATCCGCATGAAAAAAACCCGTATTTATGTCGCTGGTCATCAGGGAATGGTTGGCTCTGCCTTGGTTCGCCAGTTGCAACAACGCCCGGAAGTGGCGTTGGTATTGCGTTCTCGGCAGGAATTGAACCTGAGCCGTCAACAGGAGGTTGAACAGTTTTTTCAGACGGAAAATATTGATCAGGTCTATCTGGCAGCGGCAAAAGTCGGGGGGATTCATGCGAATAGCACGTATCCGGCGGATTTTATTTATCAAAATCTGATGATTGAAAGCAATATCATTCATTCAGCTTGGCAAGCAGGTGTTCAGCGCCTGCTTTTCCTCGGTTCGTCTTGCATTTACCCCAAGTTTGCCAAACAGCCGATGGCGGAGTCTGAATTGTTGCAGGGTGAGTTGGAAGCCACCAATGAACCTTATGCGATTGCTAAAATCGCCGGTATCAAATTATGTGAATCGTATAACCGCCAGTATGGCACGCAATACCGCAGTGTTATGCCGACCAATTTATACGGTTTTAACGACAATTTCCACCCTGAAAATTCGCATGTGATTCCTGCACTGATGCGGCGTTTCCATGAGGCTATGTTAGCGCAAGAACCACAGGTCACGGTTTGGGGGTCAGGGACACCATTACGCGAGTTTCTGCATGTTGATGATATGGCCGCAGCCTCCATTCATGTGATGGAAATGGACGATGCGGCGTATCGAGCGCTGGTGCCGCAAACCTTGTCGCATATTAATGTCGGCACGGGTGTGGATTGTAGCATTGCCCAACTGGCGGAACTCATGGCGGAAGTGGTCGGTTTTCAAGGGAAAATTGTATTCGATGCGAGCAAGCCGGATGGCACGCCGCGTAAATTACTGGATGTTTCCCGTCTGAAAAGTTTAGGTTGGGAACCCCAGATCACCTTACCCGATGGACTTAAAGCAACGTATGCATGGTTCGTGGGGCATCAGCGTGATTTCCGACAATCCTAAAATTAAAGCAGGTATAGCGATGGCGACTCCAATAACTCCCGTAATTCTCTCTGGTGGCTCTGGTTCACGTTTGTGGCCGGTATCGCGCAAATTGCGCCCCAAGCAATTTTTGCCGCTGATTAGCGCAGACCGTACTTTGTTCCAGTCAACGCTGGAACGTCTTGATGGTCTGGTAAACAAGCAAGCCCCCGTCATTGTTTGTAACGAAGAACACCGGTTTATGGTGGCAGAACAGTTACAGGGAATTGGTCAAGCAAACCAAGGTATTTTGCTCGAACCTGTGGGGCGCAACACTGCCCCTGCTGTTGCGGTCGCTGCCTTATCTTTGCTGGAAACCAATGGTGCGGATCCGCTGATGTTGGTATTGCCTGCTGACCATGTAATTCCTGATATTGCTGCGTTCCAGCAAGCCATTATGCAAGCCAGCGCTTTGGCGGAAGACGGCTTTTTGGTGACGTTTGGGATTACGCCTGTTTCACCGGAAACCGGCTACGGTTATATCGAACAAGGCGCAGCTATGGCAGGTTTTGAGAATGCTTGGCAAGTGGCAGCCTTTGCGGAAAAGCCCAGTTTAGAAATAGCGACTGAATACCTGAATGGTGGTAAGCACTTGTGGAATTCGGGCATTTTCATGTTCAAAGCGAGTGTATTCCTGCGTGAACTGGAAACCTATAAACCTGACATTCTCGCCGCTTGCAAAAAAACCGTTAAACACGCGCAACATGACTTGGATTTTATTCGTTTGGATGCTGCTACGTTCAAAGATTGTCCTTCCGATTCCATTGACTATGCCGTGATGGAGCATACCCGCCATGCGGCGACTGTGCCGCTGAATGCAGGTTGGAATGATGTGGGCGCATGGTCAGCCGTGTGGGATGTGAGCGAACGTGATGCTGCCAATAACGTTTTGCGCGGTAACGTCATGACCCATGAAGCCAGCAATAATCTGGTGTTTACCGAAGACCGTCTGGTAACGCTGGTAGGGGTTGATAATCTGATCGTGATCGAAACCAAAGATGCCACCTTGGTAGCGCACAAAAGCAAAGCACAAGATGTGAAGCGTATTGTGACGGCATTGGAAGCGGAAGGTCGCAGCGAAGCCATTATTCACCGTTTGGTAAACCGTCCTTGGGGTTGTTATGACTCGGTGGATGCGGGCGAGCGTTTCCAAGTTAAGCGGATTACCGTGAAACCGGGCGCAAAGCTCTCGCTGCAAAAACACCATCACCGTGCAGAACACTGGATTGTAGTGCGAGGCACGGCGGAAGTGACCTGTGATGACAGAACCTTTTTACTGACTGAAAATCAGTCAACCTACATCCCGCTGGGCAGTGTGCACCGTTTGGCGAATCCGGGTAAAGTGCCGTTGGAGTTGATTGAAGTTCAATCAGGCAGTTATCTTGGGGAGGATGATATCGTTCGTCTGGAAGATCAGTATGGGCGTAATGAAGCCTAGTAGAATGGTTGGGCTGTTTTGGAGCACGGCATTTATCGCAGTTATTGTGCCGTGTACTATTATAAATTTAATTTTAGAAATCTCTGTCGGCGTTAATGATAGCCGGTAGCGGCAATGCTCAAGGAGCGGTGATGGAAAACTATTACGCAAATCAATCGAAAAGCCTCGAAGTGCGCTCAGCGGGGAATACTCAGGTGGTGGAGTATATTTCTATGGAGGACGTTGCGCCGCGTGCCCAAGCTGAGGAGTTTGGGTTTGGTGAGTTGTGGCGGCGGTTAATGCAGCGTAAGTGGCTGCTGCTGGGTATTGCTTTGGCAACGTTTTTGCTGACCGCTGTATTTACCTTTTTGTCACCCGATGTCTACCGTGCAACCACTACCTTGCAAGTGACCCCGGAAGAGACGCGGGTATCCTTGGGGGATCGTGCAGAGCCTGCGCGTACCCCAAGCAGTGAGCGCGAGTTTTATCAAACGCAGATAGAGTTATTGGGTAGCGAACGCTTGACTAATGAAACGATTGAAGAGTTGCAGATCGCCGACCGTTTTGAAGACAATGACTCTTTACGCGCTCGTGCTTATGCTTGGTTGACCTCCATTAAGCAGCGCATTGCTGGTGACGAGATTCAGGCGCAACGGAGTAATGTCGGCGAGAACTTCCGGCGCAATTTGAATATTTATGCGGTGGAAGACTCGCAGATTTTCAAAATCAGTTACGATCACACGGATCCCAAGTTAACGGCAGACATTGTTAATGCCTTAGCAGCCAATTATAAGCAAATGAGTTTAAATTTGCGTAACGAGGCGGTTTCCAATACCAAGGAGACGCTTGAGGGTAAATTGAAAGAAGCGAAGCTTACGCTAGAGAATTCCGAACGTGAATTGGTTGCCTATGCCAAGAAGCAAGGGATAATTACCTTGGATGGTGATCGTTCTGCTGCATCAGGTGTGCTGGATTCCCTTAACTTGGCGCTGACTGAAGCCACGAGTGCGCGGATTGCGGCTGAAGCGTCATTGAAGCGTTCTCAAAATGTGGCGGGCGCTGACCGTACTCTGGAAAACCCGGCAATACAACGTTTGAAGGAGGAGTTGGCGCGGGTACAAGCAGAATATCGCGATCGATCTAAGCTATTTAAAGCCGATTTCCCAGAAATGCAGCAATTACAGGCACGCATTACTGAGTTGTCCAAGGAAATTCAGCGTGAATCTTCCAGCATTGACCGGACTACCCGTGGCAGATTACAGGCTGAATACGAGGCTGCTAAACAGCGTGAAAGTGAGTTGAGGGATGAAGTCAAAAAGCAGGAAGCGGTACTCATGGGAAATCGTGATAAATCTGCTGGCTATTTGACTTTGCAACGTGAAGTGGAAGCTGACCGTACTAACTATGAAAGCCTGTTGGCTCGCCTGAATGAAATTGGTCGTGTTGCAGACAGCAGTGCCAGTAATGTGGCGATTGTCGATGAAGCGGTTGCGCCAACCCGACCTTTTGCACCCAATATTCCGTTGAACCTGTTGATGGGAGCGGCACTGGGTTTGTTGCTAGGGTTATTGGCAGCAGTCTTGGCAGAAATGATGGATGACCGTTTAAGAAGCGTGGAAGACATGCGTCGGGTGATGGGGTCTGTGCCGTTATTGGGGGTAATCCCTTATGTCTCCGGGCGCAATAATAAGAATGTGCTGGCATTACGTGGGCAGGTCGGCAGTTCGTTCATGTTAGAGGCATTCCGGTCATTGCGGGAAAACGTTCTTATGATGAAAGCGCCGTCACATCAAGGTTTGGCGCTCATTATGAATGTCACCAGCCCGTCGCCCAGCGAGGGGAAAACTACTACAGCGGTGAATTTGGCTACTGTATTTGCTTACACCGGCAAAAGAGTATTGTTGATTGATTGCGATATGCGCCATCCTGAAGCCCATAATAAACTGGGTTTGGAAAATCGTCTGGGTATGAGCGATTACTTGTTGGGTGAAAAAGAAAATGTCGCTGATTTGATTCAGGAAACCACGGTACAAAATCTGTCGGCGATTTCTGCCGGTTCTGCGGTACCGAATCCAACCGAATTGTTGGCAGGCGAACGCTTTACCGAATTACTGAGTGAAGTGGAAGGTATGTTCGATCATATTATCCTCGATGGCCCACCGGTGATGGGCTTGGCGGATGCGTTGATTATTGCTAACCGCACGGGTAATACGGTGTTTGTCAGTGCTTATGGTCAGACCCGTAAGCGTAATCTGAAAGATGCGGTCGGGCGTTTACATCAAGCACAATGCAATATCATCGGTAGCGTGTTGACCAAGATGAAATCACCGGAGGTATCGAATAAATACTACGGCTATCCTAACCGTTACCCGCGTAGCAGCCAGACAGCGATGGTTGCGACCCAGTAACTACGGCTGAGTTTTTTTCCATAATTCATCTAACCGCTTGGCTGATACCGGTCTTGCGGTTCCTAGCTCCTGCGCAAACAGCGATACCCTGAATTCTTCCAACATCCAGCGGTATTCCTGACAATTCCCTTCGACTTCGCTCAAGGAACGGCTATTCGTGCTTCGGCGGCTGGGCGTAGCCGAAGCCAGCGAAGCCGCTTTCCACTGATCCCAATACGGTTGTATTTGCACCCGTAATGCCCTGTCTTTGGTCGGGTTCTCCGCCAATTTTTTTAAACGTCGTTGAATGCCTTTGAGGTAGCGCGGAAAGTGCCGTAACGCCTCCGGCGATGTTGTGTCCAAAAATCTCACATAGACCAAATGATTCAGTTGTTCGCTGATGTCATTCAGGGCTTCTAACCATGTCGGTTGCACTTTGCCTTTCAATTGTTTGCGTAGGTCGTGGTAAAGCGCGAGTATCGGAGCAAGCAGACGTGCCGTTTCTTGGGTTTGCGGAAAAATCTGTGAACGGCATTCATCTAATGCACGGGTAAAGCTGTCTTGCTTGCGAATGGTGAGGTAGTCTTTAAATGCCTGCCGGAACACGTAGCGGGTAATGCTGTCTTTGAGTTCTTCGCATTTGCCGGTGGCGGCGTAGTGCAGGCATAAGGTTTGCATGTGCGGCACATATTTGGGGACGTCTTTCACTTCAGCGGGCAACGCCAGCCAGAACAGGCGCAATACACCTTGCCAATGCGCGTTGCGGGCATCGGCTTCATTATCAAATAAACGAATAGTAACACTGCTGTTGGCATCGACCAAAGCCGGCCAAGTGCGCAATTTCGTGCCGCCTGCTTCCAGCCAATAGAGTTCGGGCAAATCGCCAAAATCCCAAGTGGTAATGCCGACCCGTTCGATGGATTGCACGGGTTTGGATGCCAATTCCGCACGGGTTTGCGCGTGTACTTTGCCGCGTAAGGTGTCTAAATCGCGTCCGCTGCGTATCACTTTGCCGGTTTCGTCGGTGATTTCAAAGCGCATTTGCAGGTGTGTTTCCAGCGTCACGTCCTGCCAAGCTTCGGGTGGAATTTGGCTACCGCTCATGCGCAATAACTGTTTTTCCAGTGCGGTTCGCAAAGGCAAAGTGTCGCTGGGTTGGATAGCCTCCATGCAGGCGCGAGCGTAATCCGGTGCGGGGACAAACTGTTTGCGAATGTGTTTGGGCAAGGCACGGATCAGCGCGGTAATTTTTTCTTCCAACATACCCGGCACTAAGTACTCGAAGCGAATCGGGTTGAGTTGGTTTAGCCCCAGCAAGGGTAAACGCACGGTGACGCCATCATCCTCGGCTTTGGGATCAAAGTGGTAGCGTAATGGCAAAATCATGCCTTGCACCTGCAAGGTGTCGGGGAATTGCCCGCTTTGTTCATGCTTGGCTTCACGTTGCATGAGGTAAGCATGGGTGAGATACAGCAATTGGCTGTCGTGCTGTTCAGCTTTTTTGCGCCAGCGCTCGAACGAATGCCCATTCACGACATGGGCGGGAAGGCGCTCGTCATAAAACGCATACAAACGGTGTTCGTCGGTGAGAATGTCGCGGCGGCGAGCTTTTGCTTCCAGCGTTTCAACGGCGGCGATGAGTTCGGCATTGTGTTGGAAAAACGGCGCGGCGGTGCGGTATTCGCCGTATACCAAGGCATGACGAATGAAGATGTCACGACAGGTAACGGGATCAATGCGCCCGTAACTGACTTTGCGGCGCGGGGTGATGGTAATGCCGTAGAGTGAAGTGCGTTCAAAGGCGGCAACTTGCGCGGGTTTTTGCTCCCAATGCGGTTCGGTGTAATGGTGGCGCAGCAGGTGAGTGGCGAGTTTTTCCACCCATTCGGGTTGGATTTTGGCAACAGTGCGCCCGAATAAACGTGAGGTTTCCACCAATTCCGCTGCCATGACCCATTGCGGCGGTTTTTTGCGTAAATGGGAGGCGGGGAAAAGGTGGAATTTACGCCCACCCGCGCCCATGTATTCGCGCTCTTCATCTTTCATGCCGATATTGCCGAGCAAGCCGGTCAACAAGCTCAGGTGGATCGCATCGTAACTGGCTTCCGTGTCGTTTTCCTTGCCGCCCATTTCTAGCACCATTTGGTGCAATTGGGTGTGAATGTCGTGCCATTCGCGCAGGCGTATGTAGGAGAGGAATTCTTTTTTACACAGTTCACGGAATTTACGCTGACTGAGGTGTTTACGTTGCTCGTGGAAATAATCCCAAAGTTTTAAAAAGCTGAGGAAATCGGAGTGTTCGTCTTTGAAACGCGCGTGTTTTTCGTCAGACGCTTGTTGTTTGTCCAGCGGGCGTTCTCGCGGGTCTTGCAGGGTTAAGGCACTGACGATGATCAATACTTCACGCAATGCGCCGTTGTCTTGTGCTGCGAGTAACATGCGCCCAAAGCGGGGGTCGAGTGGCAGTTTGGCGAGTTGATGCCCCCTGCTGGTGACGTTGAAATGTTTGTCAACTGCACCGATTTCAAATAGCAGCTTGTAGCCATCGCGAATCAGGCGGGTATCCGGTGGTTCGACAAAGGGGAAGCCTTCGATGTCCGCTGTCCACAGGGTGGCGAGTTGCAGGATAACTGCCGCCAAATTGGTGCGCAGGATTTCCGGTTCAGTAAACACCGGGCGCTTATTGAAATCGTCTTCGCTGTAAAGTCGGATAGTGATACCGTTGCTGACCCGCCCGCAGCGCCCGGAGCGTTGATTCGCCGAGGCTTGCGAGACTTTTTCAATCGGCAAACGTTGTACGCCTGCTCGCCATGAATAGCGTGAAATGCGGGCATAGCCACTGTCGATCACGTATTTGATACCGGGTACGGTGAGGGAGGTTTCCGCGACATTGGTGGCTAACACAATGCGGCGTTGCCCGTGTGGTTCGAAAATACGGTGTTGCTCTTCATTAGAAAGCCGCGCATACAGGGGCAGGATTTCGGTAGCAGGCGGGTGATGTTTGCGCAGCGCTGCGGCAGTTTCGCGGATTTCACGTTCGCCGGGCAAGAAAATCAGAATATCGCCGGGGGCTTCGCGCCCTAATTCATCGACTGCATCGAGAATCGCTTGGATTTGATCGCGCTCGAATTCTTCTTCCGCATCCACGTCAATCAAGGGGCGGTAGCGAATGTCAACGGGGTAAGTGCGCCCCGACACATTGATGATTGGGGCATTGTCGAAGTGGCGTGAAAAGCGTTCTGGGTCAATCGTCGCTGAGGTAATGATGACTTTCATATCACGGCGTTTTGGCAACAGCCATTTGAGGTAGCCGAGTAGGAAGTCAATATTGAGGCTGCGTTCGTGCGCTTCGTCGACAATCAGGGTGTCGTACTGGCGCAGGTAGCGGTCTTGCTGAATTTCAGCCAGCAAAATGCCATCGGTCATGAGTTTTATGTAACTGTCCGGCGAGCAGCGGTCGTGGAAACGCACTTTGTAACCGACTTGCTGACCGAGTGGTGTGTTGAGTTCTTCGGCAATGCGAGCGGCAACACTGCGGGCAGCGATGCGCCGGGGTTGGGTGTGACCGATAAAGCCATCCACGCCACGCCCCAATTCCAAACACATTTTGGGAAGTTGGGTGGTTTTGCCTGAGCCGGTTTCCCCGCAAATAATGACGACTTGATGCGTGCTGATGGCGTTGAGTATATCAGCACGGCGAGCGGCGACCGGAAGTTCTTCAGGGTAGGTAGGCTTGGGCAGGTTTTGCAGGCGCAAAGCGCGGCGTTGAATGAGGTTGCTCACGGTAAGGTAAAAAATCCAGCGTTAGTGTCAGGTGACAAGGCGGGCATTGTAACGCGCCGCCTTGCTGGATTCATCTATCGGTTAAGTGGCGTGGCTTAAGGCAGCTCTTTGACGGCGGTGATGAGATCGAATACATCTTGGGAAATGCGCGTACCGCCGTTAGCGCCGGGTGACAAGAGGCTTTCACCATTGGTGTGGATACCCAATGACCAAGCTGTATCATTGTGTTGCAACCAAACGGGTGCGCCGCTCATGCCGCCAGTCGTGTCATTATCGTAATAAATTTTTGCCGGGGTTGAGCGCAAAATAATGCCAGTACTGCCCCATTGTTGATTGCCATCGGCTTTATCACCGGGGTAGCCATTGATGGTAATGGCTGTATTGTCAGTTTGTGCGGCGACGAAATAACTGAAATAGCCGGTTGCGTTACCGATAGTGCAGTTGAGTTTGATAACCCCAACATCCGCGTCGCCATCCGCAGCGGTAATCCAGCCGAGAGAGGAATAAATTTCACGAGGCTGGCAATAACCATAGGGGGCATAGCCATCTGAAAAACCGGCATAAATTCTGAACGCGCTGGGCGTTCCCCACCTGCCCTTACTGCCCCCGCCGTGTACACAATGCCCTGCTGTTACCAAGGTATCGGCGCTGACCAACCAGCCAGTACAATGCGTACTGCCATTGTAAGTGATCAGTGCCACGGCACGTTGCGGGTAAGTATAGGGGTTGACGTGAAACCGACTATCAAAACCAAGGATGGATTCACGAATAACACGTGCTGCTGCGGTGGGTGTGGTCGTTTTTATCGCTGCCAGTTCGGCATCCGTCAGCGGGGTCATGTCTGCACCTTGCGCTTCTGGCCTCCCTAATGCACCGCTTGAGCCAACTGAGACGGTTTTGCCTTGGCTTAAACTGTTGGGGTTAACCACTTGACCGCTGCTCGCCACCAGGCTGAAGCGTTGACTGGTGGTAGGCGTAGTGCTAACACCGGTAGCAGCGATAGGGGGCGCGTTCACACTGGGCGCAGCGGCTGCCGTTATTGGTGTAGCAGCCGCAGCAGCAATGGTAGGTGTTGTGGTATTGGTATTATCTTGCGCCGTAGCACTACCACCATTACACCCGACTAAGTGAGGGCTGATTACTGCGATTAATAGTGCATGGTATAACCAGTTTCCGTAAGAATGAGAATAGGTGTCAGTCATAAGAATCCCCGCCATTCAGCGTATAATAAACTATGTTGATTTATAGGCTGTTTACGACAATTAATTAAATCAATTTTTTTAAATAAAGATAAGATAAATTAATCAATATACGATTAATAATTATTGCGTATTTGTTGTTATGATCATTAATTTTTAGTATTAGCCTGATGTCATCAGTTTGTTGATTTCTTGCAGTGTTTGCAATACTTTTTTTAATGCTTCGTGCGAGAAAATAGACCGATTATCAGAATTTTGGGTGTTTAGCTGTTGAGAATTATAACGCAATAATTCCTGAAGCTCTTGCTGGCTACGTACCGTTTGTCCCAGACGAAAGCAACTAACGCTGCGGGCTAATTCTCCCCAGTAACCGAAGTGCTGAATACGCTCAGCCAGCACCAAGGCTTCCTGATAGTTGCCTTGATTGAATGCATGTAAAAAGGGTAGGACGTGATACCAGTCGGGTTGCGGAAATGGAATCGCCATGAGGTGACGAATCGCTTGGATGCCAGCTTCATGCGCGCCGGTCATGTACAGTCCGAATCCATACAAATACTCGATCGACGTATCGAACGGGTTCGTTTGGCGCGCCATTTCCAATTCGGAACGGCACAGTGCATGATCGCCGAGAAAGCAGCGATTGTGTGCAAAAATGGAATGTGCTTCCGCATTGCCGGGGTCAAGCTTCAGGGCAGTGCGGGCTGAATGCGTCCAAGTGGTTTCCAGATTCTCAATCAAACGGTATTGCAGCACATGGTCGTAGCCGCAGAGACGTGCCAGAATCACCAGCGCTTTGCTGTCATGCGGAAAATATTGCAAGCGTTGTTGGCAACTCATTAAAGCGTGATGAAAACTTTCGCGGGTAATGTCGTGCAGGAAAGCCAGATAAGCAACCAATGTTTGCTGATGAGCCGCAATGGATGGCGCCATGCTTTGTTGGTATTGCGCCCAGTGGTACAACATTTTGCCGGAATGTACCGCAACCGTGTTGGCAGCCACTTGCATCCACAGTTTGTCCAAATCCTGTTGGCTGGGTTGGGTTGTTAAGCATAAGGTATCAGCCCATACCAATTCAGCGTTGGGCGCATGGATAAGCACAAGGAATAGTGTGGCTTCTGTGCCGGTAATTTGGAGATCGCAACTCAAGATATAATCAGTATGGTGTGTTTTGGGTGTATCGGGTGTGTTGCCCGCTACGACGCGAATATTGCGAAAGCGATTTAACATCAGCAATAAATCGTTGCGTACTTTATGGCACAGGGGCGCAGCACCGGTGGTTGCGGCGTTGCCGAGTACTTGGCATTGCAGCAAGACACGCGGGCCTTCGGTGACGTGTGGGGTTAACGAAATTTCCGACGGTATTGTGGTGTTCGGCGGACGAGTTCTCAAGGTGAAAGCGGCTTGATACGTCCCCTTTGGGATGGTGATCATGATGTTACTGGGGTTATTCGCATCCGCGTAATGTGCTTTCAGCAATTTGCGTAGGCGTCCTGCTTCAATGCGCACCACGGGGTTGTAGACCGGTGAAAAATCGGGTGGTTTACTTAAGGCGTGGATGGCAATGCTGTGTTGATTGAGGGCATCCCCGCGCCCTGCTAGGGTTTCATGCACGACATAGTGTAAAAAACGCTTGATAACTTTTCTGGCGCGAAAGCCGGGGCTGGCAAGCAGGGTGTCAAGCTCAGCAATGATGCGTTCTTTATCAATAGTCATGGAAGCCAGCAATTTCCCGTATTCTTGTGTTTCTTCTAAAAAAGCGAGTGTTACTTTATAGCATGTTTTTCTTTGATGAAAATGCTATTCCCTGAAACCGAATAAAGTTTTTGTAACAAATTGTAACGCTATGTGGTGGCGTAATGCTTGCATTTGACGTTTAAGCCGCGTGGGTCGCTGCTGTTTGTGGCACGGGAAGCTTGATGATACCTTCGCCACAACCTTCTTTGGCAACTTGGTTACGTCCGTTACGTTTAGCCCGGTATAGCGCCCGATCTGCTGCATTCAATAGCATTGCGGGGTACACCACGGAGGCATCGTGTAGGGTTTGCGTATCGTATGCGGTAGTGGGGGTGCAACTGGATACGCCAATACTGATCGTGACAATGCGGGGAATTGCGCCATCGGAATGCGGTATACGTTGATCTTCCACGCTTTTGCGTACCCGCTCCGCTAATGATGCGGCATCTTCTAGGCGCGTATCCGGCAATAGAATCACGAATTCTTCGCCGCCGTGGCGGGCGACAACATCCGATGCACGGCGTGCCACGGCTTTAATGCATTGCGCAATAATTTGCAGGCATTGATCACCGGCTTGATGCCCGTGACGGTCGTTGTAACGTTTGAAATGATCAACGTCAATCATCAACAGCGATAAGGGTTTTGCTTCACGGGTGGCACGACGCCATTCCATCTTAAAAGTCGTGTCGAAAAAACGCCGGTTAGAAATCTGGGTCACAGGGTCGGTGTGCGCCTGCTCCTGTACCTGAATCTGTGCATTGTGCAATTCATTGAGTAAACCGGTAATCGAACGCGCTGCCATTGCCAGTAATATACCCAGCAAGGCAGTTGCCAATGCTAGGGATTGCTGCGCTGTTTCGCCCAGCAATAATAAATTCAACGTAATCGGCAACAGAATTGCGCCGATTTGCAGGTATAACGCCAAGCTGGAAAGCGCCAATACTGGCATAGCGGCAACAATGGCTCCAGCCAGTAGCAATACATGTACCGCTTGCATCAATGGGTCGAATGAGAAGAGGATAAAGCCTGACACCCCCCATAACGTACTGATGAGCGTGGAGTAAATGAGGTAACGTTGCCCGAACGCTTGTAATTCTTCATTGGAATAATGTTGCGAGGGTAAGAACTGTTGCCCAAATAGCCAGCGCATTACATTCATGGCTAATATGGCGGTGAACCAAACCAGCAGTAAGGTCATGTTTTCTTTACTTTCCACCCAGCGCAGCAGAACAAACAGCGTAGCCGCAAACGCATTCCCCCACAGCCAAGTTGCCCCATGCCGTGAGAGGAACGTTATTTGCCCCTGAATGATCAGTGGTGACGTGTGCGAGGATGAGCTGATTTTTTTCTTATTCATTGAAACATTTTCTGGGTTGCAACCATCGTTTTAGTGCGCCTTGGCGTGACGCCCCTGTCAATGCCAAGTCCGAATATAGTGCATCTTGTGAGGGATTGCGCTAGTTAGGTTGAATTTATGTTCGCTAATAATAGATTTTCTTTATAATAAAAGACAAGCTTAAAAAGTGAGCTTTATTCTGCGGGAACATTTCTATCCTGATCAGTGAATCGCGCAGTACAATGGGAGGGTGTCTGGTAACGCTTGGAGTTAAGTCGTGAGTGCATCGGGGATGATGGCTGTCGAACACCGGGTCTATTCTGCCGCCCAAGTCCGGCAACTGGATCAAATCGCCATTCAGCACTATGGCATTCCTGCCTACACCTTAATGATCCGTGCGGGGCAAGCCACTTTTGAATGCATCCGCCAGCACTGGTCTGCCAGCCGCGCCGTTGTGGTGTTGTGTGGCAGTGGAAATAATGGCGGGGATGGTTACGTCATCGCCCGTCTGGCGTTGCAGGCTGGCTGGAAGGTGACGCTGCTGTCATTGGTGGATAGTACCCGTTTGCAAGGCGCGGCTCAGCAAGCCTGTCAGGATTTTCTGGCGGCTGGCGGCAACGTCGAAGCCTTTGCCGATCAGCTCCCATTAGCCGATGTCATCGTCGATGCTCTGCTCGGCATCGGTTTGAATCGTCCAGTCAGCGGTGCTTACGCCAGTGCTATCGCTTTACTCAACCGGCAACATGCCCCGGTTGTTGCGGTGGATATTCCCTCCGGTTTACATGCTGATACTGGGCAGCCGTGTGGTGATGCGGTGTTTGCCAGCATGACGGTCACTTACATTGGCTGGAAAGCGGGGTTGTTCACTGGTGTTGCCCGCGATTATGGCGGCATCTTGCACTTTGCGCGGCTGGATGTGCCGGATGCGGTATATGCCCAGGTTCCCACCACCATGCATTTACTCGGTCAACACACCGTGCGCGAACACTTGCCACCCCGCCGCCGTTCTGCCCACAAAGGTCACAGCGGGCATAGTTTGTTAGTCGGTGGTGCACCCGGTATGAGTGGCGCGATTCGGCTTGCGGGGGAGGCGGCTTTACGCGCTGGGAGTGGTTTGGTTTCGATTGCCACTTATCCCGATCATGCTGCGTTTCTCAATCTGCATCGCCCGGAACTCATGGTGCATGCCGTCGATTCCCCCGCTGGGTTACGCCCCTTGTTGGTGCGTATGGATGCTATCGGTATTGGTCCCGGTTTGGCGCAAAGTGCGTGGTCACGCCAATTACTTACCCTCATTCAACAGGCTACGCTGCCTAAAGTGTTGGATGCCGATGCCCTCAACCTGCTCGCACAAACTCGTAGTCAGCGCGATGATTGGATTCTGACCCCGCACCCCGGCGAAGCGGCGCGTTTACTGGCCAGTGACACGCCCAGTGTCGAACACGACCGTGTTGCCGCTGCCCGCCGCTTGCAGCGGGAATACGGTGGCGTTATCGTACTCAAAGGCGCAGGAACACTCATTGCCAGCACGCGAGGTATTGCCATTTGCCCCGCAGGCAACCCTGGCATGGCCTCCGGTGGCATGGGTGATGTGCTGACGGGTATTATTACGGCGTTGCTGGCACAAGGCTTGGGGTCGGTCGAAGCCGCCGAAACCGGTGTCTGGCTACACGCGCACGCTGCCGATCTTGCTGCCGTTGACGGTGGTGAGCGTGGTTTGTTGGCAAGTGACCTCATTGCACATTTACGGGAAGCATTGAATACATGAACAGTTGGCAACGGGTAGACGACGAAGCCGCCACGCTCGCACTGGGTGCAAGCGTGGCGCAGCAATTTTCCAGTGGTGGCTTGATTACCCTGCACGGTGATTTGGGGGCAGGCAAAACTACACTGGTACGTGGCTTATTACGTGCATTAGGGCATATTGGCAACGTCAAAAGCCCCACTTATACCCTAGTCGAACCCTATCATCTGGCGGGGCGCGACATTTTCCACTTCGATTTGTACCGTTTAGCTGAACCAGAGGAGTTGGAATACATGGGTATCCGCGATTATTTGCGCCCGGATGCACTCTGTCTCATCGAATGGCCCGAAAAAGCCTCCGGGGTCTTGCCTGAGCCGGATTTGCGCATCCACATACGCCATTGTGGCGAGGCACGTGAAATTTTCATGGAATAGTTTTATTGTTATAAATCATGATACTGCCTTGTATTGATAAAAATTCACTTGAAAAGTGCTTCACTCTGTATTAATACTTATGGCTAAGATATATTTTTCCACCCATTGTGAATCGAGCAGCAATCACGTCGTGCTCGCTGTTGTCTTAGGTGTCGTTTGAGATTAGGCTATGAATAGCAAAAAATTGAGCCGCAGAGGTTTTATCCTGAAATTGGGCGCACTTGCCGGTGCTGTTGCCAGCGGTTTAAACGCTGTGCAAGCGTTGGCTGTGGAAGCTATCGCCGGGCGCTTAACCGGGGCGAATCTGAGCGGAACGGCGGATAAACTGAATTTCCTGCTGCAATTGGATGCACCGATTGCTTACAAGGTTTTTACCTTGGATAAGCCTGACCGGGTGGTCATTGACCTGAAAAACACCACCATGCAAGGCAGGCTCAAGCAGGGAGCGCATGATCGTAAACCGATTACGGGGATTCGTTACTCTGAGCGTGAAGATGGGAGTTTGCGCGTGGTGTTGGACGTGGCGGAACAGGTCGCCGTCAAATCCTCATTAACCGCCGAGGGTAGCAATCATGTGCTGACCGTTGGTCTCAGTCCTACGGGTAAAGGCAGTAGCGGTAAATCGACAAAACCTAAAAAACCTGCTGAAGAATCTGCGAAACCGGCGACGACAGAACCATCCAAGGGTAAGTTTATTGTGGTTATCGACCCCGGTCACGGCGGTAAAGACCCCGGTGCTGTTGGTGCTAACGGCACACAGGAAAAAGAGGTGGTGTTGCAAGTTGCCCGCAAACTCAAAGCGCGGATTGACCGTGAAAAAGGCATGAAGGCTATCCTCACCCGTGACGGTGATAAATTCATCCCGCTGCGTGAACGCATGGATATTGCGCATAAACACAAAGCAGATTTATTTATTTCCATTCATGCGGACGCGAATCCCAGCACACGGGTAAGCGGCTCTTCGGTTTATATTCTGTCTGAAAATGGTGCATCCAGTGAGGCAGCGCGTTTACTGGCAGAAAGCGAAAACTCCTACGAATTAAAATTCGGTGTGCGCCATACCAGCGACAAGATTGCCTCCGTGCTGCTCGATTTGAGTCAAAACGCCATGATGGATCGCAGCCTCAGTTTGGCAAAAAGCGTATTGAACGAACTCGCCAAGGTGAATAACCCGTTGCGTCGCCGTGTTGAAAGCGCCCGCTTTGTGGTGTTACGCTCACCGGATATTCCGTCGATGTTGGTCGAAACCGCTTTTATCAGCAATCCGGCGGAAGAAAAGCGTCTGCGTACTGCTGAATACCAACAGAAGCTGGCTAGTGCAATGTTCCAAGGGGTCAAGCGCTACCAAGTTGCGTATGCGGATAACGGGCGAGCCAATACCTGAGCATTCTGGCAGTTGCCTGCCAGTGGATAAGCGTAAAATGACCCATAAAGCCATTAGCATTCCTGTTATCAAAGTGCCGCTCACCGCGCACATTGAGGCGCTGAATCCGCGCTATAACCCTGAGCAAAAAGCCCAAGTTAAGGCGCAAATCAAGCAAAAACTCAAGGAACAAGACGCGGTGCTGGTGGCGCATTATTACGTCGAACGTGACCTGCAAGAATTGGCTGAGGAAACCGGTGGTTACGTCTCCGACTCCTTGGACATGGCACGCTTTGGCAATGAACACTCGGCGAAAACCCTGATTGTGGCAGGGGTGCGTTTCATGGGTGAAACCGCCAAAATTCTCAATCCAGAAAAGCGCGTGTTGATGCCAACGCTGGAAGCCGAATGTTCTTTGGATTTGGAATGCCCTGCCGACCCGTTTATCGCGTTTTGTGACGAACACCCTGACCGTACCGTGGTAGTGTATTCCAATACCAGTGCAGAGGTGAAAGCACGTGCTGATTACGTGGTGACGTCGAGTATTGCGGTCGATTTGGTTACTTGGTTGGATGAGCAGGGTAAGAAAATTCTCTGGGCACCCGATAAGCATCTGGGGTGTTATATTCAGCGCTTGACTGGAGCGGATATGTTGCTGTGGCAAGCCGCTTGTGTGGTGCATGATGAGTTCAAATTTCGGGCGCTGGGGGAAATGCTTGATAAGTATCCCGACGCGGGTGTGCTGGTACACCCCGAATCCCCAGAGGAGATTATTCGCTTGGCGAATGCGGTGGGGTCCACCTCGCAATTGATTAAAGCCGCGCAAACCTTGCCGCATAAGCGTTTTATTGTGGCAACCGACAGCGGGATTTTCTACAAGATGCAGCAGGCAGCACCCGACAAGGCATTGATTGCTGCCCCCACTATGGGTGAAGGAGCCACCTGTAAAAGCTGCGCCCATTGCCCGTGGATGGCGATGAATGGCTTACACAATCTATTGACTGTCTTGGAGACTGGGGGCAATGAGATTTTTGTGGAAGAGAGCGTGCGGGTGAAAGCCTTGCGCTCAACCCAGCGGATGTTAGATTTCGCCAAAATGCGCCGCGATTCCGGTCATTAGTGCAAGACCCTAATGACTTATAGCCAGTGTGAGTATTGACAGACACTGCCTATTTATCAGTAAAATACCCTACTAAATTACTAGGCAATTTGAGGAGGCCTAAACAATGAGCGTAGAAATCCCAGCACGTGACGGTGACGGTTATCTGCTGAGCATGGATGATTGGACCCCTGAAATCGGCAAGGCGATGGCAGAGGCTGATGGTGTCGAGTTGACCGATGAGAAATGGGCACAGATCATGAAAGCACGTGAGTATTACGAAGATCAAGCTGTTGTACCACCGATCCGCAAGTTTTCTAAGTTTGTCAATATGGATCAAAAAGTCCTGTTTGCACAGTGGAAAACCGGTCCAATGAAGCCGATTACCAAATACGGTGGTTTACCAAAGCCTACGGGCTGCGTGTAATGTTTGGGTGTGCTGGGTTAGGCAACTTGCCCTGCACACCAACCTGATGCCCACGCCCATTGAAAGTTATACCCCCCTAGCCAGCCGGTAACATCCACGGTTTCACCAATGAAATACAGCCCCGGCACTTTGCGAGCTTCCAGCGTTTTAGATGATAATTCGCGGGTGTCTACTCCACCCAAACTGACTTCAGCAGTACGCATTCCTTCTGTACCCGCAGGGGTTAATTCCCATGCGTGTAATTGCGCCGCAATCGACTGAAGCAATTTGTCACCGTATTGCCCCAAGGGACGGTTAGGAAACAGCGTTTCGCATAAACGTTGCGCTAATCTGTTGGGCAATACTTCGGCTAATACGGTTTTCAGTTCTGTTTTTGGGCGTTGTTTTTGTAAGGTTTGTAGCCAAGCGTAAGCATCCTGCCCAGGCAGCAAATCAATCTGTACGGCTGCGCCCTTTTGCCAATACGATGAAATCTGCAACATCGCGGGACCACTCAAACCCCGATGGGTAAACAGCATCTGTTCGCGAAAATAACCTTCTCTGCAACTGACTGCCACTGGTGCACTAACGCCTGCCAAACCCGCGAATAAACCATCCAATAGGGTTTGGTCAACGGTGAAGGGTACGAGTGCAGGGGAAAATGGGACACTTTTCAAACCAAACTGCTTGGCAATGTGGATGCCGAAATCCGTTGCGCCCATGCGGGGAATTGACGGTCCGCCGGTAGCAATCACCAGTGAGTTTGCTTGCACGATCCCCTGCGTCGTTTGCAGATGGAAGTATGCTGCTTCCCGATGGGTATGGGTCACTTCGGTATTCAGGCGTAAGGTGACCCCCGCTCCTTGGCATTCTGCCCACAACATATCCACAATGGCTGGCGCTTTTTGGTCACAAAAGAGTTGTCCTAAGGTTTTTTCATGCCAACTTAAGCGGTATTGGCGCATCAAATTGAGGAAGTCGTGTGGGGTATAACGTGCTAATGCCGACTTGCAAAAGTGGGGATTCCGCGACAAATAAGCGCCAGGGTTGACGTGCAGATTGGTAAAATTACAACGCCCGCCGCCGGAAATGAGGATTTTTTTACCAATCTTGTCGGCTTTGTCGAGCAAGAGCACACGCCGCCCACGTTTTCCGGCGATTGCTGCACACATTAACCCCGCTGCACCAGCACCGAGGATCACGACATCGTAAGTTTCTGGAGTTTGCATGGGCGCATAATAAGCGTTTGTTTGCTAAGAAAAAAGCCCGCGATAGGTGCGGGCTTTGAGAAATCCTTCGATCGAGAGGTTTATTACCAGTGAATGCTCACCTTGCGTTTTCCCCAACGTTTTGCTTTGCGCACATCTTTTCCCATGTAAATGTCAATTTTTTTGCGCCAGCGTGAGTTCATTTTGTCTAAAACGATGTATTCACCATCGAGGTATTCACCATCGTGGCTCTTGATTTTTACCCTGTCACCGTAGCTAAAGCCATGCTTTTTCAATAGATCTCTGGAAATAGCGATGGCTTTCATGCCAGGTACTAGGCGGTCGCCCCATGCGGCGATGTCTGGAGTACTATCAGTTTGCTTGGAAACCGAGTTATAAGCGGTAGCGGTTACATGAAGGCTGTTTGGCCGTTTCTGCCCAGCCGAGGCGGTTCCAACCACGCTAATGGTTAGAAAAACCACTGTTAGGAGACGTTTTACAGTAAACATAAATTAACCTAAGTTTTTGATTTAAAAAGAAATTTCATTAAGCTGGTCGAAGGATTAAAATGAATATTAGCATATCAATATATTCTAACGAAGAAGATTTTGTTGTATAACTGACAAACGGTGTGTTTCGCGGGGACGAATGATTGGCGACACTAATCAACTTTACCGTATCCGTATAACAACATGGTATACGATAAGAAAGTGTATATTAGAGACAGTGTGTTGTCATTTTTTCTTGGTAAAAAGTTTGTTGGTTAATTAAATTTATCAATAATTATTATTTATATTCCATTTTAAACAATGAGTTAAAAAATATTGTGATATTTATCGTTAATTGATTAGATATTTAAATAGATTAAATGAGATTTTTATTATGGTTAATAATATTATTATTGCCACATTGAATGCCCGCTACACCCATGCCTCATTGGGTCTGCGCTACTTATTAGCCAATCAGAGGGAGTGGCAGGCGCAAACAAAAATCATGGAATTTACGATCGCTATGCGCCCCTTGGATATTGCTGAGCAATTATTAATCGGTAAGCCGCGTATCATCGGTTTGGGGGTGTATATCTGGAATATCACCGAAACCACTGCGTTAGTAGCGCTACTCAAAGCACTCGCCCCGGAGGTGATGATTGTGTTGGGTGGCCCGGAAGTCAGTTATGAAACCGCGCAACAGGCGATTGTGCAGCAGGCGGATTACGTGATTACCGGGGCGGGTGAGGTGAGTTTCCGGCAGTTGTGTGGGCAGTTGTTGAATGGGCAAAAGCCCTTGAACAAAATTATTGCCGGTGAGCAAGTGCCCTTGTCACAGTTGGCGCTACCGTACACACAATACACGGAAGAGGATTTGGCGACGCGTTCAATTTATGTGGAAGCTTCTCGTGGGTGTCCGTTTAAATGTGAGTTTTGCCTGTCTGCTTTGGATAAAACCGCCTTGCCGTTTGAATTACAAAACTTTTTGGCGGAAATGGATCGGCTGTGGCAGCGGGGCTTACGTCAGTTTCGTTTTGTGGATCGTACCTTCAATCTGAAAATTGCCACGACGGTAGCGATTTTGGACTTTTTTCTGGAACGTTTGGATGCGGAAACGTTTTTGCATTTTGAGCTGATTCCCGATCATTTGCCGGATGCGCTCAAGGAACGAATTACCCGTTTCCCGCCGGGTTCCTTGCAGTTTGAGATTGGCATCCAAACCTTTAACCCGGAGGTGCAGGCGCTGATTAGCCGTAAGCAAGATAATGCGAAGTCCGTAGAGAATATCCGTTGGTTGCGGGAACACTCCACCGCACATTTGCATACGGATCTGATTTTTGGGTTGCCGGGGGAGGATTTGCCGAGTTTTGGGGCGGGTTTTGACCGTTTGATAGCGTTGAATCCGCATGAAATTCAGGTGGGCATCCTTAAACGTTTGCGCGGCACGCCGATTATTCGCCACACGGAAGCGTTTGGGATGGTGTATAACCCGCAGCCGCCGTATAATATTTTGCGCACCGATCGGGTGGATTTTGATACCATGCAGCAGATGAACCGCTTTGCCCGCTATTGGGACATGATCGCCAATTCTGGGCGGTTTGCACATACTTTGCCGTTGTTGCTGGGGGATGCGCCGTTTACACGTTTCTGGGCGTTGTCGGGGTGGATTTATGCGCAAGTGCAACAAACCCATCAAATTGCCTTGCCGCGTTTATTCGTGTTGGTGCATGGCGGCGGGCAGGCGCTGTTGGGCATTGAGAACAGCGTGCTGGAAGAGGCTTTGCTGCAAGATTATGCGGTCACGGGGCAGAAAGGGCAGATTCCGTTTTTGAGCGAGGTTCGCAAGAATCGGGCGATGCCGAGTACTACTGGCAAAAGTGGCAATCAGCGTCAATTACGCTTCTTGAATTAGGACTTGCTGCAAACCTCTTTGGCAAACGTGGGGTAATCGACGATTTTGGCGCTTTCGCAGGCAATCTTGCAGCGCCGTGCGAAGGCTTCGCTGACAAAACCGGGGTGTTCACTCACTGCCGCCACGCCGCGTGTCAAGTGACCGGGAAAGCTGGCTTGCGGGTCGCGGCAGGTGGCATCGGTTTCTTGGTATTCTTTGCACGCGCCTAAGGCTTCTTCGTACAACCAGCGGCAGTTTTCTTCACCCACAAAGCTTTTGGGTACGGTTTCCAATTCAATACCTAATTGGCGACCTTGTAGGACTGCCTTTTTGTGTTTGCCCGCTTGGAAGCCCAGATCCAGTAATAAGCGCTCGCCGTCGACATTGAGGGTGAGGTCTTCTGACATGGCGTGGAAATCGGAATGGGTCACCACAGTCGGTTCAGTGTCGTTATTCAACAGCAGGAAGTGGAATTGGTCTTGTGGACAAGCCGTACCGCCGCAGTTAGCACTAAAAAGCACCACGTCACGAGCATTTTGTTTGATGTGGTGGTGCAGTGACAGGTAAAACCCTTCTTGTTGAAAAACGTGTTTGTCATCCAACATCAGAGAATCGGGGGGAAGTCCGGGCTTGCTGTGGGTAATTTGTAATTTGCCAAAGCGGGTGTTGAGGGTTTCGTCTTCCGGTTTCAATACTTGGATATGGGTGTCCAAAATGGTCATGTTGGGGGATGCCGATGCTGCTGGATTTTCGGGGGATTTTTCGCAGCCCGTTAACATTAACAATAGACCACAACAACTTACCCAACTTAGGTGTGTTAAATACTTTAGCATAATAATCGCTAATCCGGTGAGTTTTAGGCAAGTATACTAATGGATACCCATCAGTTCGGCAATTCTTGGGTGGCACAAATGCCGTTACAGTGCCAAGCGTATCCAGCAACAAATCCAGCAGGATGACCAGTATGAAATATAATCACACGGAACATGACAGGTAAACCAATGCAAAGCATTCTACTCCCCCCAAGCTGGCAAATTGCCATCGGTACAGAATTCACCCAGCCCTACCTGCTCACCTTGAGTGCATTCCTGCAAGCCGAAACGGCTGCGGGCAAACAGATACTGCCCCCTGCCGAACAGCGTTTCAACGCCCTGCAAAGCACACCGCTGGATCAAGTTAATGTGGTGATTCTCGGTCAAGACCCTTACCCCACGCCCGGACACGCTCACGGACTGGCGTTTTCAGTGCAACCCGATGTTGTCCCGTTGCCGCGCTCGCTGCGCAATATTAACCGCGAATTGCAAGACGATCTCGGTATCGACAATCACCACACGGGTTATTTGCAAGCATGGGCGGAACAGGGCGTGTTGCTGCTCAACACCGTGCTAACCGTGGAAGCAGGCAAGGCAGGCAGCCATCAACAGCGCGGCTGGGAAATCTTCACCGATGCGGTCATTCAAGCCGTAAGCACCCAAACTCAACCCGTGGTGTTCATCCTCTGGGGCAATCACGCGCATACGAAAACGGCACTGATCGACACCACCCGCCATTGTATTCTTGCCAGTGCGCACCCTTCGCCCTTATCAGCGCGGCGCGGCTTTTTCGGGAGCAAACCGTTTTCCCGTGCCAATGCGTTTTTGCAAGCAAATGGCAGAACGCCGGTTAATTGGGCGCTGCCTTCTTCAGGGAATTGGATGTAGGTCATACCTTGGCTCATTGGGCAGAGGTATGATAAACGCGCAGAAGGCTCTGTAACGGGTATTCTGAGTTTGGCACAAAATCTGCCTCCCAAATTGGGAGTGCCAACGGTAATAACATTGAGCAAGGAGAAAACTGGATGAAACGCACAATAACCAGTGTCGCCTTACTACTCAGCAGTGGTTTAGCGATGGCGCACACCGGGCACGAGGTACACGGCTTTAGCAGTGGTTTACTGCACCCTATCGGTGGTGTGGATCACCTGCTGGCAATGTTAGCCGTGGGCTTATGGGCAGCAGCCGTGATGCCGCGTCATTTATGGGCAGCGCCTGCCGCGTTCATGGGTTTTATGCTGGTGGGCGCAATGTTGGGGGTTACGGGGGTCACGTTACCGCTGCTCGAACCGGGCATTGCCTTGTCGGTGGTGATCATGGGTTTGTTACTCATCGGTTTGGCGCGTTTAGGGGTTGCCCCAGCCTTAGCCTTAATTGGCGTGTTTGCCGTGTTCCACGGTAATGCACACGGCGCAGAAGCGCCATTGGGTGGTTCGGTTGCGTTGTACATGGCGGGCTTTTTGATCAGCACGGGTTTATTGCATCTGATTGGCGTTGGTATCGGTGTTATGGTGATGCGTGCTGCACAAGTATGGGCATTGCGGGTTATCGGCGGTGGCATGAGTGTCGCGGGGCTGTGGTTGCTGTTGCTGTTGGCATAGTCAGCCGAGCCGCACGGAAGCTGTACCTCAGCAAGGCTGGCAAGCCGAGTTACGCCTCGGTTTCGCGCAGGGTAGCGCCAAAACCGTGCTTGCCAGCCGTTCCTGGCGTGAGCCGTTGGCAGTAACAGGCGGTAAACGGGATGGATTAATCCCACGGCTCCTAATCTTCACCCATTTCCGGTACATCCAGCACCAGATCGGATGCGGGATGACCAACACAGAACAGGCCTTTGCCTGCCTCGGCATCTTCCTCGAACAGTGCCAGCGGCTCGCCGTCGGGGTAGCGCATTTCCCCCGACACGATCTGCCCCATGCACACGCCACACACCCCGCCACCACAGCCCCACGGTACGGGGATGTCCTGACGCAAGGCGGCCTGCAACACGGTTTCGCCCTCGTTCACGGCAAAGTGCCAAGGGGTCTTCTGGATGGTAACGGTGTATGGCATGGGCTTACTTCGAGAATTTGTAGTAGGTTTCGTTCAAATAAGCGGTCACTTTGTCTAAGTCTTCGTCGAATAATTGGGTGCCAAGGTTGGCGTCACAACGGCGTACTTGTCCGGCAAGCATGGTTAAATCCGTCATCTTACGATCAGCACGGGTATACACGCCAGAATCATGGCAACTGATGCAATTCGCATCGTGAATGGCTTTGCCGGGGTGTTCATCGGCTGCATCGGTTGCTTGCGGCGGAGAACTCGGCGCAATCGCCTGAGCCACTTGCTCGGCGGGTTTAGCGGCCTCGCTGGCTGGCGCACTCGCTTTTTCACCGCAAGCACTCAGCAGAACAACCGATGCTGCCATCATCACTAGTGTTGGTGTAAATAATTTCATCATTAACCTCTTATTTTGCATAAAAACAGCGTGTGTCAGTGTACCACAGGCAGCGCAAATAAACGCTGCTCATACGCCACATCGCCCCACAACACATGAGTCAGCGCCGCATCCGCTTACTGTGGGGTTGGCGGTGTTGTCAAGACCCATGTGGTCATAGACAGGGCAATTGCTTGGATTTTTTGCGTTTACTTGCTACCACAGCAGATACTCCATCCCCAAAATGAAAGGACGATAGCACTTTGCCGAACAAGCACGGCAACAGAAGCCCAACAATCCGCCTGAAATCTGCGCTATACTACCTGCCTGTTCAACACCGCGCTGGCACTCATGGCTTTACTTCACTTACGCAATATCCACCTCGAAAACGGTGACAACCGCCTGTTTGACGGCATCGACCTCACCATAGAACCGGGCGAACGTCTGTGTTTAGTCGGGCGCAACGGCACGGGCAAATCCACGCTGATGAAGCTGCTGTGCCGTGACATCCTCCCTGATGATGGCGAAATGATCCACCCGCCCGAACTCAAGATTGCCCGCCTGCAACAAGACGTACCGCACGATCTGTCTGCCCGCATTTTCGACATCGTGGCGGAAGGCTTAGGCGAAGTCGCCCCCGAAGACGAATGGCAAATCCAGTGGAAAGTTGAAACAGTGCTTTCCCGCATCCAGCTTGACCCCGACACCTTGTTTGAAAGCCTTTCCGGTGGCTGGAAACGCCGCGCCTTGCTGGCCCGTGCCCTTGTCGCCGAACCCGATTTGCTGTTGCTGGACGAACCCACCAACCACCTCGACATTCCCGCGATCGAATGGTTGGAAAACTTCCTGATGGGCTTTAAAAGCACGCTGTTGTTTGTCAGCCATGACCGTTCCTTCGTGCAAAAGCTCGCAACGCGCATTATCGAACTTGACCGGGGCAAGCTCACCAGTTGGCTGGGTAATTTCCAGAAATACCAAGAAAACAAACAAGCCGCGCTCGATGCTGAAGCCCAACAAGCCGCCTTATTCGACAAGCGTTTAGCTGACGAAGAAGCGTGGATACGCCAAGGCGTCAAAGCCCGTCGCACCCGCAACGAAGGTCGTGTGCGTCGTCTCGAAGCCATGCGCGAGGAATTCAAGCAACGCCGCAACCTGCAAGGTAAAGTCACCGCACAAATTGGGCAAGGCGAAAACTCCGGTAAAATCGTGATCGAAGCCGAACACCTCGACTACGGCTGGGATGGCAAGCGGCTGATTCAAGACTTCAACACCACCGTCTTGCGTGGTGACAAAATCGGCATTATCGGTCCCAACGGGGTCGGCAAAACCACCCTGATCAAACTGTTGCTGGGGCAATTACAACCCACGGCGGGAACGGTAAAGCTCGGTACACGTTTGCAAGTCGCCTATTTCGACCAACACCGCTCACCATTCGATGGTGAGAAAAACCTGCGTGATAACATCGCCAGCGGCTCTGACTTTGTGGAAATCAACGGGCAAAAGCGTCATGTCATCAGCTATTTGCAGGATTTCCTGTTCACCCCGCTGCAAATTCAAAAGCCGGTGAAAGTGCTCTCCGGCGGCGAACGCAACCGCTTATTGCTGGCACGCCTATTCTCGCAACCCTCGAATTTGCTGGTGCTCGACGAACCGACCAACGACCTCGATGCCGAAACCCTCGAATTGCTGGAAGAATTGTTGGTTGATTACCAAGGCACGTTATTGCTGATTTCGCATGACAGAAGTTTCCTCAACGCGGTGGTGACGCGCACCATCGTGTTTGATAATGGTGCGATTGGTGAATACGCAGGCGGTTACGATGACTGGTTATTGCAACGCCCGCAGCCTGACGTCGGAAAACCCGCTGCCACCGCGACTAAACCCGAAAAAACGGTAGAAAAACCCCAAGAAGTCGTTAAACCTGCTCCGAAAACCAAAAAACTCAGTTTCAAAGACCAGCGTGAACTCGAACAATTACCAGCCAAAATTGAACAACTGGAACTGGCGATTGCCGCCATTCATGACCTAATGAATCAGCCTGATTTCTACCAACAAGGCGCGGCGCAAATTGCCATACGGCAAAAGGAGTTGCAACAATTGGAAGCAGAACTGGAAACCGCATTCAGCCGCTGGGAAGCGCTTGAGTAACAAGCTTAGTATCACCGGTCTCTGGCACATCAAAATTGCGTATTTTTTCCTAGTAGCCACCATGGGTTTTCACTATGCAACACGACCGTATCTTTGATGGTTTAGCCCAACGTTTCCAGCGCAGCATCTACGATGACCCGCGTGGGGCGATTCGTTTGGCTATTCTGCAAGACGATTTGCGGGCGTTAGTGGTCAATACCCACCCTTTACGGATTCTGGATGCCGGGGGCGGGCTGGGGCAAATGGCGATTTGGTTGGCAGAACAAGGACACCGTGTGGTATTGGCGGAACCTTCCACTGAAATGTTGCAACGCGCCGCCACGACAGTAGCCGCCGCTGGTGTGCAGCATTCCATCCAATTGATGCAAGCGAGTGTGCAAGAACTTGCCGCAAACGGTTGCGGTAGTTTTGATCTGATTACGTTTCACGCCGTATTGGAGTGGATGGCACAACCACGGGCGGGATTAACAGAATTGCTATCCCACCTAAAGCCCGGCGGCTGGTTGTCATTGATGTTTTTCAACCACCATTCCACCGTGATGCGGCGACTGATTGCAGGCGATTTGGAAACCGTGCGCCAAGGCAATATTGCCAGTGATGGGCAACGCGGTTTAGCCCCGATTTCCCCCCTTAAGCCTGATGAGGTATTAAGCTGGCTGGCTCCAATGGGATTGGAGTTGCATACTTGGTCGGGGGTGCGCTGCTTTTACGATTACATGTACCGCGATGTACGTAAAACCATCAAGTTGGAAGCAGTGTTGCCACTGGAACGCCAATATTCACAACAAGAACCCTGGCGCTCATTGGCACGTTACCAGCACATGCTGTGCCGCAAACTCACAACCAACGGCGAATAGCGGCGACTAATTCAGCGGGGGGAACCGCGTGTTGCACTTGTTCACGTACCTGCCCTTGCTTGTCGATCACGTACAAAATTGTAGAATGGTCAATGGTATACGCCATTGCTGACCCCGGCACGTCGACCTTGCGGTAAAATGCATTATAGCGGCGGGTAATTTCCTGCAACTGTGTCTGCTCACCGCTGACCCCAATCAAACTGGGGTGAAAATAACCGACGTAACGCTGGATGTATGCCAAGGTATCGCGTTCCGGGTCTACTGAGACAAACAGTCCTTGCACTTGTGGTAACTCGGTGTCATTCAACTGCGCTAGTGCAGCTTTCAGGGTTGCCATCGAGGTGGGGCAAATATCCGGGCAGGCGGTATAACCAAAATATAGCACCACGACTTTGCCACGAAACTCACTCAGGCTAACCGCGCCATTAACCCCTTGCAGGGTAAAATCCCCACCTTGCGGTAAGGGCAGGGTTGCTTCATTCACTGACCCATTCGGGCTAAACAAACCCGCTACGAACCAAGCGCCACCCGCGCCCAATACCACAGCTAACACGACCCCAATGATTGGTTTCAACATCAAACTCTACTCAAGCGGTTATCAATAATGCTAAGATAGACCCTATTAAAGGGGCATACCTTGAAAAAAAGCAAGCAGGATCATATTAACAACAATATCCTGTCCGTGGGACACGTTATCTGCGTATTATAACAATGCACGTATTACCAATGAACCTAGCTGACGAACCGTTAGCCAAAACCTTCCCAGTTGCCGCGCTGTTGCACTTGGTACTGATTTTCGGCGTGGGCTTTCTCCCAGAAATTAACCAGAATACCCGCCTCGCGCCTGTGTTGGATATTACCCTCGTGCAAACCCATTCGGCGGAAGCCCCCGATGTGGTGGATTTCATTGCACAAGCCAACCAGCAAGCCAGCGGCAGTAGTGATGAAAAAAACCGTCCGCAAAGCCCGTTGTCTTCGCTATTACCGATCGAAACCAGTGGTGAATCGCCAGTGCAATCCGAAGCTGCTTCCCCCGATACGCCGTTTAAATTGACCCCGCAGCTACTCACCACTAAGGGTGAAACCTTCAAGCGCGTTGAGAAAAACCCGGAGCAGCCAGTGGAAGAGGAAGACGTGCCGGTAGCGGATGAGCGTACCGATGCTACCGAGGAAATTGCCCAATTGCTTGCTGAAATGGATGAGGACGAAGCCCGTTATGCCCGCCGCCCGCGCATCCATTTCATTGATGCGGTCAGTGCCAAAAGTGCGGTGGAAGCGGAATACATTGATGCGTGGGTGAAAAAAATTGAGCGCATTGGCAATATCAATTTCCCCGAAGAAGCCATTGTGCGCAACCTCAGTGGCAAACTTATCCTCAATGCCACGTTGGATCATGGCGGGCGTGTTGTTGACGCGCAAATTAGTCTATCATCAGGGTATGACGTGCTGGACAAAGCTGCGCTGCGTATTATCAAACTCGCAGGCCCTTACCCCGCATTGCCTGACGAAATCCGCCGCAAGTGGGATCAACTGAACATCACCCGCACGTGGATTTTCCACAGCGGAACCCTAAACACTCAGTAGCCAGAGCGTGACCGAAACAACCGTGACCCAAGACACCTTCAATTTGCGTAATCATTTGCTGATCGCTATGCCGAGCATGGGCGACCCTAACTTCGAGCACACGGTCAGCCTGATCTGCCAACACGATGAGTTCGGCGCATTCGGCGTGACCATCAATCGCCCGCTGGATATGACCGTGGGCGAGTTATTTGAGCAACTCGACATTGTGATTGACGACCCGTACATTGCTGGGCAATACGCGCTCAGTGGCGGTCCGGTGCAGGCGGAACAAGGTTTTGTGCTGCATAATGGTGGACGCAATTGGGACAGTACCTTGCGCATCAGTGAAGATTTGGCGCTGACCTCCTCACGCGATATTTTGCAGGATATTGCTCATGATCGTGGTCCCTCACACTTTTTGCTGCTGCTGGGTTGTGCGGGCTGGAGTCCGGGGCAACTCGAACACGAAATCAAGGAAAATGCTTGGCTAACCTGTGCTTCCAGCGCTCCTATTTTATTTGAGATGCCGTATCAGGAACGCTGGCGGGGTGCGGCACGTACCCTCGGCATTGATTTAAATTTACTAGGGGTGATGGCGGGTCACGCATGAGTCACACGACTGTGCTAGGCTTTGATTACGGTAAAGCAAGAATTGGCGTCGCGATTACCAATACCCTTACCGGGATTGCTACTCCGCAGTCGACCATTCAAGCACACGACGGCGTACCCGACTGGAATGCGATTAGCCGTTGTCTGCAAGAATGGCAGCCGAAACGCTTGGTGGTGGGAATGCCGCGCAAACTGGATGGTTCAGACAGCGCCATGCAGGAACCGATTTTACGTTTTATTCGCCAATTGGAAGGGCGTTATCACCTGCCCGTTGACGTGGTAAGCGAACAACTGTCCTCCCTCGAAGCGGAACAGCGCCTCAAACAAGCCCGCCAAGTGGGGCGCAAACGCAAAGTGCGCAAAGAAGAAATTGACCAAATAGCAGCGACGATTATTCTCGAAAGCTGGATGCAGGAATATACTCATGGACAACAAAAATTATAATATCAATGCCTTAATCGAGCAGCTCGAACAGCAAACCCGCGCTTGGATGCAAGTCAAACACATTACCAACCCGGTGATGGTCGGCTTACACACGGGAGGCGTTTGGGTTGCCCAAGCCTTGCGCCAACGCTTAGCCATTAACGAAGCACTCGGCGAACTCAGTGCCACGTTTTACCGTGATGATTTCAACCAAGTCGGTTTACACCGTCAGCAAAAACCCTCGCATTTGCCGTTTGAGATTGAAGGTCGTCATGTATTGCTGGTGGATGATGTGGTCTACACTGGGCGTACTTTACGGGGCGCAATGAACGAGTTGTTCGATTTTGGTCGCCCTGCCAGCATTACCGTGATTGCGTTGATTGCACGTGAAGGGCGTGAATTGCCGATTGAACCGCAAATTATTGCATTGCGTGAAGAACCTGGCAGCGGTTTCCGTTATCAGGTCAGCGGCCCTGATCCCCTGACGTTGCAATTGGTGAAAGTCTGAACCGCTCATGACAGAAATTCCAGAACCCACATCCCCTGACACCATTACCACGCCGACAACGGTGGATTTGTTACGCCACGGGCAAGTCGTCACCCCTGATTTGTTTTGTGCCCCCAGTCAGGAACCACTCGGTAATCATGGCTGGAAACAGCTTACCCTCGCCACTAATCCGGGGAAGTGGGACATCGTAATCAGCTCCCCCAGCCGCCGCTGCCACGATTTTGCACGCTTGTTGGCACAGCGCCTCGATTGCCCGTTTGTGGTCGATGCCCGCTTTGGGGAAATGGATTTCGGCGATTGGATCGGCAAAACCCACACCGCCATCTGGGAGCAAGAACCCGAACTCATGCAGCACTTGTGGTATCAGCCACGCCGCTTTATTGCCCCTAACGGTGAGGCGATGGAAGATTTCATCGACCGCGTGCAAGCAGGCTGGCAGGATTTGCAGACCTGCTACGCGGGGCAAAATGTATTACTGCTGACCCATGCGGGCGTGATTCGCGTGGTGCTGGCGAAAGTGCTCGACATTCTCTATCAACGTAGCTTGCGCTTTGAAGTGGGCTACGCGCAGCTTACGCGGGTGCGTACCTATCCAGATGGCGAAACCTCATTAGTCGGGCATGGTTTGCCACACGCTTGACCAGCCTTACACCGGCAACACTCCTTTCTGAGCGTGTATCCATTCTCCTTCCGCCGCCCGAATGGTTTAGAAACCCCCTTGCCGTGAGGCAAGGAGGCTTATTAACCCATTGATGAATCAAGTAGCTTGATTCCTTGTCAGGTTTATTTCGCGAAACGCTTCATGCTGGAACGTGCTGCGTCATCCATTTGGACTGGACCTTTGTAGTTGCCTTTCGCTTTCACTTTAGGGACAACCGGTGCACGTGGCGCAGCACGTGGCGTTGGTGCAGCAACAGGCGCGGCTGGCGCTGCGGCTGGTGGAGCAGGTGCTACTTCACAACCTTCTGGCGCGAAGCCGTATACGGCTTGAACGCATTCGCCGAAGCTGTTTCTAACAACTTCGCCGCTGCCATTTTTAACAACTTTCATGTCAGCCGCATGGGCGCCAGCAGTAGCCAGCATCAGGGTAGCAAAGCTAATGCCTGCAATCTGTTTCAGAGTCATGGTGATCTCCTTCAAGTCTAGGTTTTAAGTCGTAAGTTGGATTTTGCTTTGTGTTTGAGCGTAGCATTCATACCACAATTGTGTATATTGCACGACGAACGCACGATACGCTACAGGTAAATGCTATGCAAGGCAAAAACGGATTAAGTACTCTGCCAATCAATGAATTGCTCAACATAATGAGCTGCTTGCGTGACCCAGAGCGCGGCTGCCCATGGGACATTAAACAAACCTGGCAAACCATTCTGCCCTACACCTTGGAAGAAGTGTACGAGGTGGCGGATGCAGTAGACAAGCACGATGCCGCTGCCTTGTGTGATGAGCTGGGGGATCTGTTATTCCAGATTGTGTTTATGGCGCAAATTGCCAGCGAACAAAATTTGTTCGATTTTCATGATGTCGCCGCAGGCGTTTCCCGCAAAATGATCCGCCGCCACCCACATGTCTTTGGCAACACGGTATACGCCGATGAACGTGAGCAAAAACAAGCATGGGATGCGATTAAACAGGCTGAACGTGGCACAAAACAGGACGAAACGGGATTCTTTGCCGGAATCCCCGCCGCGATGCCTGCCTTACGCCGCAGCCAGAAACTTCAGCGCCGCGCAGCCGGGGTCGGGTTTGACTGGGAGCATTGGCAACACGTCATTCCCAAAATTCAGGAAGAACTCGATGAAGTACTGGATGCCGTCACTAACGGTGAATCGCAAAGCCGGATTGAGGAAGAAGTTGGCGATGTGCTCATGGGCGCAACCAATCTGGCACGTTTGCTGGGGGTGAATGCGGAAAATGCCTTGCGTTTAGCCAACCAAAAATTTGAACGGCGCTTTATGCGGGTCGAAACCCTACTCGCTGACCAAGGTATTTCGCTGGAAGCGGCGACTCTGGAACAGATGGAAAATGCTTGGAATATCGCCAAGCAAGAAGAAAAACAGATAAACGGTAGCTGAATAGCTCCGAAAAACAAAACCCCCGACGAACGGGGGCAGTCAACACGGGCAAATGTTATTATTATTGGCTTATTGTTATTGTTGTTCAAAACACCAGACTTCTGATAAATACCCCCCGCCTTATCGGTAGGGGGTTAGAGAAGTCGAGATAGGGTCAGGCGCTTTATTGTTATTAATGTTTATGCCTACTCGCTATCTCTTGGGGCTTGCTGGTAAATGCTTTCCTTAACCCTTTCTTATTATTGTTGTCGTCCCTTCCAGACCTTCTAGTCTACGCCGTCTCAGTCTGTGCAAGGGATATTGCAACACCCGTGCCAACACATGCCTAAACACGCAAGTTATTAATTTTAATAATTATATAATGAATTAAAATGATAAGTGGCAATGGGTGACGGTGGGTGACAAACACCAGACTTGTCAGAAAGTGACAGGTTTGACAGGTTTGAGTGTCATGTCTGAACTGGGATGAATCCTAGTTCAGACTGGCACGGAGTGCTTGACGGATCATGTCTTCCACACTCAAGTCTTGATTTTCGTAAGCGGCAATCATTTGGCTGGCTTGCGCGGGTTTATAACCCAGTGCTAACAAGGCATTGATGGCTTCATCACTGACCGAGACGGATGGCAGCGGGGTGCTAACCGCAACGCCCGTGTTGCTGGTTGCTTCGGCTTTGGGCAAGCGGTCGCGCAACTCAATCACTAAGCGTTCTGCCGTTTTCTTGCCAACCCCCGGAATGCGGCTCAAGCGGGCAATGTCTGCCGCGTGAATCACTTGATTGAATTCCACAGGACTCATGCCTGATACAATCGCCAGCGCCATTTTGGGACCAACCCCGTTCACTTTGAGCAAATGCCGAAACAGTTCACGCTCGGTTTGAGAACTGAAACCGTACAGCAATTGCGCGTCTTCACGCACCACGAAGTGGGTATAAAGCGTCACGTCTTGGTGCAATTCGGGCAGCTCGTAGAATGTGGTCATCGAAGCCTGCACTTCGTAACCCACGCCATTCACATCCAGCAATAAATCGGGAGGTTGCTTGATGAGTAATTTACCGCGCAATAATCCAATCATGTGCTTACCTCGATTTGATGGCTTGAGCTAGACGACTGTTCAAATGACTCGCATGAGCATGACACAAGGCAACCGCTAAGGCATCCGCCGTATCCGCTTGCAAACGCCCCTGCAAACCCAATAACAACTTTACCATGTGTTGCACCTGCGTTTTATCCGCGCCGCCTTTGCCGACGGTGGCTTGCTTTACTTCTTTGGGGCTGTATTCCGCCACGGGCAAGCCGGACGTGACGCCCGCACAAATCGCCGCCCCGCGTGCTTGCCCTAATTTTAGTGCCGACGCGGCATTATTGGAGACGAAAACACTTTCAATCGCCATTTCAATGGGTTGGTATTCGCGGATCAGGCGGGTGAGTTCGGTGAAAATCGTGCCGAGACGTTCGGGGAAAGCGGCATCGCCCAAGCGCAAACACGTGCTGAAAACATGTTGAGTGTGACGACCATCGGTGTCGATAATCCCGATTCCCGTCTGGCGCGAACCGGGGTCAATGCCCAGGATACGGCGCGTGGTCACTTAACCGTGCGCCGCTAAGGCATCATCGCTGAAATCGGCGTTGGTGAAGACTTCTTGCACATCATCCAAGTCCTCCAGCATGTCGATCATTTTCAGCAATTTGGCAGCAGTATCGCCTTCCACTAACGTGAGGTTGTCGGCTCTCATGGTGACTTCATCGTGGTCGGGGGTGAAGCCTGCGGCAATCATAGCAGCTTTCACGGCAGCGAAATCTTCCGGGGTAGTCACGATTTCAGCCGAGCCGTCATCATCCATCTGAATGTCGTCAGCACCGGCTTCGAGGGCGGCTTCCATGAGCTTTTCTTCATCCAAACCGGGGGCGAAGTTCATCACGCCGATCTTTTTGAATTGGAAGGCGACCGAGCCGTTCGTGCCAAGATTACCGCCGTGTTTGGTGAGGGCGTGGCGCACTTCGCCCACGGTGCGGTTAACGTTATCGGTCATGGTTTCGACGATCACCGCAATCCCGCCAGGACCGTAGCCTTCGTAACGCACTTCAGAATAGTTTTCCATGCTGGTTTCACCTGCGCCGCGCTTGCAAGCTTTTTCAATGGTGTCTTTGGTCATGTTAGCCGCCAGACCCTTGTCCACCGCTAAACGCAAGCGTGGGTGAGCGTTGGGGTCAGAAGTTTTGCCTTCACGTGCTGCCACGGTGATTTCGCGGATGATTTTCGTCCAAATTTTGCCGCGTTTTTTATCAACAGCGGCTTTTTGGTGTTTGATGTTTGCCCATTTGCTATGACCAGCCATATCGAACTCTCGTTTTTAGCCTCAAAAAAATGCCAATCAGTTTAGCATAATGGCGGAAAGTTTCAGACTGCCAGCGGAAAAATGGGGTGTATGACGGCTTCACGTTGCTGACTTTCTGCGCTACTGTCCTTGCTTGCGATTCTGGGCTTATTCGCATGGCAGCACTTTTCAACCGCAAGACGATTCGTGGCAACGCGCTGGCGTTCTTGACATCC
>CAYQTB010000004.1:0-7156 GCA_964420315.1 uncultured Thiothrix sp.
TGGGGGTGCTGGTGGAGGTACCGGTCATGTTGTCGCTGGTGGCGATTGTGAACCGCAGCAAAGCGTGGCACGAAAATTGAAGGTGCGGTACAAGTGCAACGTTTTACCGACTTGGGCGACAATCTTGCCAAGCCGATCATGCGCTTTCCCACCAAAGAAAAGCTAAAGAAAACATCGCGTTAGTTGATGCGCGTCCTGCCGATATGTATACCGGTGAAACCATCCGTCACGCAGTGCAAGGTGGTCACACCCCCGGCGCAATCAATATCGTTAGTCTCGACGGTGTGGAAGGGCAAAGCCAGACTTGGCGTTCTGCCGAAGAACTCGAAGCGATGCACAAAGACATTCCCAAAGACAAAACCGTGTACCTCTACTGCCACGACGGTTTCCGCTTAGAAAGCGGTCGATTTAATGATATTTTGATCAGCCAGAAAAATCATTTTCCTAAACGGCAGGCAAAAAAAAGGGCTACATCGCTGCAACCCTTTATCTAATTGGTGCCGGCACCACGAATCGAACGCGGGACCTACTGATTACAAGTCAGTTGCTCTACCAACTGAGCTACGCCGGCTTGGAAGACGCGAATGTTATAGAATCATCTCAGGCGATGCAACTATTTTTTTGTGCACTTACTGCTCTAATCCATGAGCGTCATAATAACACCGACTAACGGTATTATTACTGCACATTCACATTAATCAACTCTTCGCCATCCGGGTCAGTCACATGCACCGCGCACGCAATACACGGGTCGAAACTGTGGATAGTACGCAAAATCTCCACCGGCTGTTTCGGGTCGTGCAATACATGCCCTTGCAGCGACGCCTCATACGCCCCCGCTTGATTTTGCACGTCACGCGGTCCTGCATTCTAGGTGCTCGGCACGACCGCCTAGTCGATAAATAGGGAGGTAGGTAGTTACGGATGATGATCTTAAAGCGCAATTGCGCATCCGTGCCGCGCAACACGGTTTGTCGATGGAGGAGGAAGTGCGGCGAATCCTTCAACAGATCTTGTTACCCTAGAATCCGCAGAAAGGTTTTGGAACGCGTGTACATCGGCGTGTTATGGCGTGGATTGATTTACCGTCGCCGATTCGGTCTAACCCGCGTGCTGCTCCTGACTTTACAGGAGATCAGGTATGATTTTGCTGGATACCAATGTCATTTCGGAGTTGATGAAGGAAACACCTGATGTCAATGTATTAGCGTGGACGGATCAGCAACTGGATACGGATTTGTACTTTTCTTCGATCAGCAAGAGCGAGGTGGAATGGGGTATCGCTTTACTCGCCGATGGTAAACGCAAGTAGCACTTGGCGGATGCGGCTGTGGAAGTCTTTGCGATGTTTGAGGGGCGTTGTTTGGATTATGCCTGCCATGTTTCGCCGTTTTACGTGGCGATTGCGCTGTATTCAAAGCAAGTGGGTTGTCCTATGAGTATTGAGGATATGTTGATCGCAGCGGTGGCACAGGCGAATGATGCGGTGCTGGCAACGCACAATGTGATGGACTTTGATTTTCTGCCGGGGCTTGTGTTGGTGAATCCGTGGGAGTGACCAACCTAATGATTACAATGCCCTGAGTTTTTCACAGGCTTGTATATTGACCTCAACAAACGCTTCCCACGTCATGAATGGTTTGTAATTGATGGCGTATTGCTCATCCACACGGCAAATACTAGGGCGGTCAGCATAAATACTACACTGCTTGCTGTCGTCGTCGTAATGCTGGCAACAACCATCGCCCCTATCCAGATATTGGGTTTCGGTAGCTAAATGTACGTTGCAGCAACATGCACCGCAGCTGTTACAGGGAAATACCGTCATAGCACGAAGACTGAATCTTTGTCTTTCATGAAGGCATCGAATTCATTAAATGACTTGAAAGGTAGTGACTTGCTAAACGCTTGATTGACTGATTCCAAGTGTTGGATGAAATCATCGGCATCCCAACTGACTAACGATTTTTCCATGCCATCAAAGGCTTGTGTGAGCAGTTGGCGGCGTTCAGCAAAATGCGTTTTGAGTAATGCTTCCAGTTCTAAACGGTGTTGATGCATTAATGGAATACTTTCTAAACACATCGCTTCAATACGTTCGCGCCGTTTCCGCGCCACTTTGACAACTGCGACTTCGCCCAAGCCAATCAAGCCTGATTGATGCAACATTGAACCGACAAAGTAACCAACAGTGGAGCCAATCATTGCGCCAACAATCGGGATGGGGATTATCGCTTGCCCCAATGCGCCGTAGTAAAAAGCACTCGCACCCGTAATTGCTGTTTCGCTGATTTCTCCCATCAGTTGGTCGCTGTCGATTTCACCTCGTAAATAGCGTACAACTGATTGCCCGCTTTTGACGACTCCAGTAGCTAAAGCAATATGAGCATTGCTTTTGGTTAATGCGCCTATTGTGGTTTGCGATACGCCTGCTTTGGCTAGACTGTGAACAATGCCTTTGCTGCCTGCGGTCGTGAGGTAGCTGGTCGCAAAGCTTTTGCTGGTATCGACAATCACTTGTGCGGCTACTTCTCCCTTTGTTGCTTTGCCTTGTAATAGCTGGTAAAGACCAGTGACTCCTGAGGATATGCCACTAAACGCAGCCCCCATTTTTGCTGCTTCCATGCCGGATTGGTGCATATCGGAGACGGCGGCTTTTGTTTCAAAGCTATTGGCAACGCGGTTGGCGTGTTTGGCATCCGTTGCTTTTAGAGCTTCGTCATAGGTCGTGCCACCTGATGAAACATTGTCAGCTTCTACGCCTTTGTGTAGTTTTTCTGAAGCATTCTTATAATCGGCTGCTTTCAGAGTTCCGCTCTCAACGCGTTTGGCATAAAGCTCTTGCACTTTATCGGTTTGGTCAGACGGTGCAACCAAATTGACATCAGCGTATTTTTTATCAGCAAGCATAAAAGCACTGGCACTGGCTTTGTTGCCTGATTTGAGCTGAAATGCTTTGCCGTTACTAATGAGGACATCAGTTGTTTGGTGATTGGTTTGCCCTAAACTGTCTGTGGTCACCGCGTATAATCGACTACCCTTGCGAACTGCATCCAGATTGAATTTGGTGACTTCGAGTTGTTCAAACGTCCAACCTTGTGCCTTGTCTGCAAGGACATTTTGTTTGTCTAGGGCTAGTTGTCGTAAGCGAGTAGCATCTCCGAACACTCGCTGAGTTGCCTCAGTCAAATGTTGGGTGTGATGATTAGCTAACAGGCTGGCGTTGAGTGTACTCAGGTCATTTGTCAGTTTTGTCATGATGATGTGCTCAGGCTAAACGTTCTTGAACTTCAAGTAAGTTGTTATTTGCCTTGTCAAGGACAGCGCCAGAGGCTTCGGTAATCAAACCTTGCTCATCCAAAATGGGTGTTTCAAGGACATTTTTGATCGTTTTCGCCATCATCATGGATACCATGATGCCTACCTGATCTTCTTTGGAGAGCTTCATGTAGTCGAGTTTGCCCGACCAATTTTTAGGAGAATGAGTAACCAAACTTTGCAAACCATCCAGTAGTGGCTCAAAAGTATCCTCTAGTTTTGCGAGAACCTGGTGAATCTCTTTGATACGAGTATGAACACCTTGTGCAGCAACATCGGCGGTTTCCATTTGTTCAGCGGCAACTTTAGCGGTACTGAGATTGGAATACGCATTGTGTTTAGCTTCTTCTGCTTTGGACGCAAGCATCATGCCGCCCACTGCTAATACGGAACCGGCAACAATACTGCCTAGAACATAAGCTCCGCCAGCCATACCTAATCCACCCGCACTTAATGCACCACCACCTAGCCATGCCAGTGTTGCATTGGTTGCTGCGACACCGCTCAAGCCGCCAATTGCAGTACCTCCAGCCGTCGAAGCTAACAAGCCAACACTGCCATAAGCAGCTAAGCCAGCAAGACCACCTGTTCCCAAAGATACAACACCACCGGATACGATGTCGGTCATTTTAAGCGTGGCGTTTTCAATATCTGCCATGTCTGCATGATCAACTGCCAGTTGTAACTCATCGTCGATAGCATCGTGTTGGAATTGACATCCTCCCCTCCCTAAAGTGAGGGGATTCCTACGGGAGCTAAGCGGTAAGGCTTCACCCCTTCGGTGGGTTCTCTTAGTCCGTTGTAACCCTGAAGGGAAATATTTTTTTACACAACCTCAGTTTCCAGAGCGATGGGTTTTGCTACATTCTGGTTTTTCAAACTCCCACTTTGGAGAGAACCCTTCCCGCATATCCTGCGGTACTTCCAGAATCCCACCGCCTACAACGGTGGGTAGTAAGAATATAGGGGGAGTGAACCCTTTTGGCAATACCGTTTATCTGCCTGTTAGGTGGCTACTGCGGCATCGAGCCGCCTTGCCACCACGCTATCCTCCCCGCCCTGAAGGGCGAGGTTTGCCGCGCAATCTGACCAATGTTGTGAATTTTTTTGAACGCAGCCACGAAGGGAATGAGCTTGTCTTTGTAGAGGCTGAATTTTAACTCACCTAATGCACTTAATGAATCTTGTGCTTTTTCGCGTGTTGTTTCGAGTTTTCTAGCGGCATTATCGTAGATACGTTGTGCTTGCTCATTGATTTCGTTGGCATCATTAAAGTCCGATTTAGCATCGAAACCTTTCTTGACACCGTAAGCGCCTGCTGCGAGTGCAACCCCAGCAATAATGAAAGGTATAGGCATGTTTGATTCCCCTGATGTTTGTTACCTGTGGTCAAAATTTTGATATTTTGTATGATTTTTGTATATGATAGCTATCACAGGGCTTACGCATTGACGAAGCAGCCCAGTTTGTGCCAAGCATGACTTTTTCACGCGGCATAAAATCCAATGATAAGAAGGCTCAAACGCCCGCCAACAGCCAATTGCACCCTGCCAATGTACATGGGGTTTTTGATGAGTGAGCCGAAATCAAGTACGTGTACCCGCCTGTCGGAAGTGATGGGCATCTCGCATGACAGCGTGAACCGTTTCCTGTTGCGGGAAGCGTATGAACCCTGTGACTTGTTCAACGAAGCGGCGCGGCTGCTGAACCTAGTGGGCGGAACGTTGAATGTGGATGACAGTACGCTGGACAAACCCTACAGCCAGCACATGGAACTGGTTGGGCATTTCTGGTCAGGCAAGCATCACCCGGTGGTCAAAGGGCTGAACCTGATCACGTTGTATTACAGCGATCCGCAAGGGCGCAGCTTGCCGGTCAACTATCGGGTATACGACAAAGCCGAAGGCAAGACCAACTTCCAGCAAACGGATTTTCAGTCCCTGCATGACCAACATTGGCAGATTGAGCAATACCACCGCATGATCAAGCAGGTCTGCCATATCGAGAAATTCCAGGTGCGGGGCAAAGTGCCGATACGTAACCGTATCTTTGCCGCCTAGTGCAGTTATGTCCACCTGCAACAGATGCAGTTTGTGGACATCATCAGCAACGCCTACCAGTGGCAACGCAACTTGTATACGGAGGTTATTGCTGATTTAGTCAGCAACTTCATGCAAGGCAAGCAGTACCTTAACCCACAATTTCAGGCCGCCGTCAATGCGTAAGTCCTATGTCTATTACACTATTGATTTTTGTCAAAATCCACATTACATTCTAAGCATAAGTTTTTTCGTAAACTGCTAGAGAGGAATATTTATGCTAAAAGTAATGCGTCTTGCTGTTATCTCCAATACTGTTCGTTTGTTTGCACCGTTGGCATTGGCGGCTTCTTTGGGCGTTGCCCTGCCGCTTCAGGCAGCACCTGTCACCCATTCTTCAGGGATGTTTATTGAAGACGTGACACCTGCGTCGGGGCAGGCAGCCTTTGTCAAGGCGATTGCTGTTTTCAAGGAAGAAGTGAGCAAAAAAGGGTGGTCACTGCTGAACACCGACAACGTGGCGGGTATTTTGTCCGAACGTGGGTTCACGGTGCATCCGGTCATGGTGTTTTCGGTGTGCAGCGGCAAATACAGCTCCAAGCTGCTGGCTAAGGATGAAACCCGTTTTGTAGCGTCCATGATCCCGTGTCGAGTGTCGATTTACATGAAATCGGATGGCTCAGTGGTGATTTCCCGCATGAATTCCGTCGGCATGGCGGACATGATTGGTGGGGAGGCAGGGGATGTCATAAAGCAATCCGGCAGCGACATGGAAGAGATTATTGCCAACACCATGACACGCCTTGCCAGTAATTAAGGGGGTTAGTGATGGGCTTTAAATCATTCGGTTTAAGCATTGTCCTTGCCGCCTCGTTGTTGCTCAGTGCTTGCGGCAATGATAAGCAGTCGGCAGCACCTGAAACCAACAGCGCCACCTCAACCAACAGCGCCGCCTTGTTCCTCGAAGACCGCAGCGGCAAACCTTTGGCAGTGACCTCACAGGCTTTCCAAAGCAATGTGGCAGCCCACGGCTGGACGGTACTGGGTGTGGAAAACGTTAGCAAGGTGTTAGCAGAACGTGGTTTCACGGTTGCGCCGGTGCTGGTGTTTAATGCGTGCAGCGGCAAGTACAGTTCCAAGCTGTTGGGCAGTGACGACACGCGCTTTGTGGCTTCAATGATCCCGTGCCGAGTGGCAATTTATCAGACAAGTACGGGTGAAGTGGTCATCTCGCGCATGAACTCGGTGGTATTAAGCGCCAAAATCGGCGGTGCTGCCGGAGAGGTGATCAAGCAATCCGGGCAGGACATGGAAGCTATCATTCAGGCAACGCTGCAAAAGCTAAAAAGTTGATCCGACGGGGTACAATACACTGGATGTGTTGTACCCCGTGTTAAGGTGTGATGGTGCTCAGTCGGGTTTGCCTAGCTTATCCTGTTCTTCCATGCACTTGAACTCTACGTCCACACAATACCTTCGCCAAACCGGTGGTAAGTTAATAGGTTAAAAAGCGAGCAGTCATTGTTATCATGGACAATCACAACAAAGCCCAAAGAATGACAACCACTGCTCATGAACGAACCTACCACACTTCTTGGCTGCCTGTCTTGCCTACTGGCAGCAATTCAGAGCATCCTAAAAATCTTGCAGCCCACCTCTCGCCCATTATATGACGCGCACACCCAAGCCCCCCTTGGTTGACTGGGGTTAGCAGAAACCACGCCGATGTCGTCGGCGCGAGCAATGTTTTAGAGCGGGGACACCGCTTGTTAGCTTGTGGAGATGGGGTGTTACGCCCC
>CAYQTB010000004.1:7178-61818 GCA_964420315.1 uncultured Thiothrix sp.
CCGAAGGGGTGAAGCCTTGCCGCTTAGCTCCCGTAGGAATCCCCTTCCTTTAGGAAGGGGAGGATGTCAACAACTCGCTCAAGGCATGGTGAATTTCATGCTGCACTGGGCGCAAATTGCCGGTAGCAACGGTTTCAGTGTGAACAGGAATATCGTTTAAGCGCATTTAGCTATCTCCAACTTGGATACATGCTGGGGAGGGCGGCACGGTGGAAATGCCTCGAACTCCCACTTTTGTAAGACATTGGCAGCCAAACGACCCGCCAAAGGAATATTGTGTTTGACTTTCATGGTAGGTTGCTCCCCCCAACCAAACGTTTGGTATTGAATACCCACTAAGGCACGGCGCTTGGGCAAATGCCCGGTCAAACGCGCAATGTCCATCAAATCCAGTAAACCGACTTCGTGGGCACTGCGTTTGGCTGTGCCGAGAAAATGATCCATAGCCTCATTTTCATAACAACACAACGTACCAGGCTTGGCGTGCAGTTCTACCGCATCCAACACCAACAAGTGATCATGTTCTTCAATATCGCTGGCAAGGGTAAAGCTCAGCGTCCCACCATCCAGATACGTCACATCCGGGAATGCCGGAAAATGTTTCTGCATGAAACGCAGGAGGTGAATACCAATTCCCTCGTCTTGCAACAGACTATTGCCAATACCTAACACCAACATGATTAACCACTGATTATTTCGTTGCCACCAGCAACATTGTGCAGGCTTTCGCTGCGCCAAGTTTGACATGGGTCAACACAAACCGGCATCAGGCAAACAAGTAGACCAAACCTTGACTTTAGTTAGGAAAGTGGCGGTTTTCGGTAACGAATCGCATGACCAAATAAATAAATGCACACCGGCAAACCCAAGATTAACCCCCAAATGCCGAACAGCTTGCCCCCCACGGTGAGGATAATCAGCACAATTACCGGGTTCACTCGCAACCGCGCCCCGTAAATGAGCGGATTCAGCGCGTACCCCTCCACCAAGTGGATAAGAGTAATCAAGGCAATGCTCAACAACATCAAATTCAACCCACCCATATTTAATGCAATCAAGCAAATGGGGATAGAACTGATAAACACGCCCGCCACCGGCACAAAACTAAACAGGAACACCAACACCGATAAGAACGCCATGTGCTCACCCATGCCTAACACATGCAAACCAATCGCCGTCAACACCGTATTCACGCACGCAATGTAAAACTGCGCCTGCATCGCGTGACCGAGTACCTTGCCAAATTGGTAAATATTGTCGGCGACCTCCACATAAATGAACCGCAAGCGGGTGTTTTCCAAATCGCGTACACTGGCAGCCAAATGCGGCAAATCCAACACAATTAAAAACCCAAACAATAGCGCCAATAAAAATGTCGTCAGGATTGCCAAAGCTTGACGGCTGAGATTGGTGAGCTGATCCAACGCGACTTTCACTGCCTCGCGACCATCGACCGACTTTTCTTTGCTGGTCAATAATTCCACCAACAAACCCGTGGGCGACTGGCTAAAGTTGCGTTGTACGGCGGGGGGTTCTGCCGCACTGCCAACGATGACAACCCCATTTTGTACGGGCGACACTGGCGGTGGCGGTGCTGCCCACTCAGGGATGCCCGGATTCTGTGGTGTGGATGCAGGCGGGCGGCGCAATTCTGGAATAGCCTCTTGCAACAAAGGGTAACGTTCCGCCAGATTCAGCACTTCCGTATCAATAGTTTCCATGTACACGAAAAAGCCTTTGGCAAATCCGGTGGCTTGCTGATAAACCTTCGGAGCCAAAAACAAACTGACCGTGATGATCACCCCCAGAAATAACGAGCCTACCAAGATCACCACTGGCACGCGCAACCAACGCATTCGGCGCGTTAACACATCTACAATGCCTGATTGCAAATAGGCAAACACAAACGTCAAGAAAATCAAGGCAAAAAAGGAACTGAGCAAGGTCAGCAAACCGAGAATAATTCCCCATACCACCAAGCGGGTTAACAGCGGCAATACGTGTTCCCAGCGCAAAGGCGCTTGACAGGGTATCGGGCTAGGCAACAACCCCACATTACTATTATCATTATCGGGCAACATCCATCAATTCTCGGCAAGGGTTAAAGTAACGCATTATATCACCATCGTGTTATCGTGGCTTAGAACCTGTTCATAACCTTTTCAACAGCCAATACAAGAACGCTAAATTGACCATTTGCCGATCGTAGCCTTTTGTCCCTGCCGTGTCGGCATTTTTGACGCTGAGCATCCACCATCAGCAATGTCGTTTTTTACGCCCGTCCGCCTTCACAAAAAGTTGTCGCTCTCAACAGCGATGGCACGGTTACGCACGCAGATCAAGAACCTTGTCGATGAACTGCACTAGAAAGCAGCGCGGTTTTAACTGGGCGCAACTGGTTGTAGTGCTTATTGCGCTCCTTCGGTCAGCAAATCCAGATAACCTTGCAAAGCTAACACCCGTGTTTTAACCACATCCGCACGTTTACCTGCCATCACTGCGATCCACATCGTGCCGTCCATTTGCTGGTGGATCGCATTGATTAGCTCGAATTCTTTATCACGCTGTGCAATCCATGCGCGTTGTGCTTGTTTGAGGGCATCTTGTGCCGTTGGTTTGAGTTCACTTTGCAGGGCTTTGTAGACGCGGTTGAGTTCCGTATCCCACGCCTTCTCAGCACGGCTAAAACATTCCAACATCCCGGCGGTGGAATCGTTGGTGTTCAAACAACTTTCCGTGGTCAGGTCAATCGTATCCTGAGCGGTTTTCGCTTGCACCGGCAAAGCAAACATTACCGCAATTGCCACCGCTAACACGTATCGCATCACATCTCCTCCCACCTTCATTGCACTTACATCGATAACACCAGTTTCGCATAAGCATAGACGCACCCCAGCAAAGCTGCCAGCGGAATTCCCGCCGCACCCAACACCAACCACAAGACCAAACGTCCAAAAGAGGTTTCCTGAAACCAAAAGCGTGTCAAGGTGTAAATTGCAATCAGCAGTAACTCAAGCAGTGCTGTCCCCATGATCAACACCAGTACTAAATCCACGGTTTCGTTATAACCGCTTAATACCAATGAACCCACCAAGACAAACCCGTAGCTAATGAAATAACCCGGTATTAATAATGACAGCCACCCCAACCAAAACAAGGAACGTTGCCACATAGCATATTGCGGCACTTCAACGCTAACCATCACTCACCCCACTCACACCAAGGACTCATAACTATCCAAAGCATTTATATAGGACAAGTTTGTCAAGTGAGGGGGGGGAATCGTAATATTTGGTCGAATTTCACAGACAAAACCCACCAGAACGACAGGTTAACGGCAAGCTCGCGGAATGCGTTGTACTTCAGAAGTTAAATCGACAGCGGCACTCCATACCTGCACCGGAGCATTCATGCCGAATGGCTCGTCATAATCCACCCAGAAAATATCAAGAGAGGCTTGCTGTTCGGTGTATTGCGCGTCATACCCCAAATAACGGATGTATTCGGCGTGGCGTTTCGCCTTATTTAAGTTATTGAAAGATCCGAGGGAAATAGCATTTTGATACGGGCCTTGCGTGATAATTTGCACATCGCGCACATCATTTTTGGCAATATCCCGCGCCATTTGCTCCGCTTGCCCATAATCACTCGCGGGCGGGATATACACGAAAAAATTCAGGGTCTGCATACTGTGCAGCTTACGTATCGAAACGGCCAAACCAAAACCACGCACTTTACCTGCCACCAATTGCGCCGCTTTTTCGCTATTAAAAGGGCCTACGCTGTAACAACTGCTTTGCGTACCTGCATTAGCGCCGCTGTATACGACATCATCGACATCTTGACGCAATTCCAGCGTGGGGATTGTCGGCTCAACCAATGCCGGGCGAGACTCCTGCACCTCCGGCGCTAATACCACATTCCAAGCGAACACGGATGCGTTCATCAACAACAGCACAATCAACCACTGGTACATGCTTCCTGCTCCGTAATATAAGCCAAGCCCTGCATCAGCAAATCGGGATGCAATAAATAATCCCCGCACAACCATGAGCGCAAATATTCAGCATCACCACCCGTCAAAATCCGCACTACAGGGGTAGACAGGGTTTGCTGCATCCGCGTACAAATGCCTTCAATCGCCCCGATCACCCCAAACAAACAGCCACTGCCAATCGCCCTGCCAGTAGTGTCCGCCACAATAGCCGGTTGTTCAAACGACAACGACAGCCTGCCTTGCGCCCGTGCAATCAGTGCGTCTGCCGACAATTGCAAACCGGGTAAAATCAAACCACCCAAATGCCGCCCGTCACATTCCAGCGCGTCCACCGTAATTGCCGTACCGCAATCAATCACGATACTGGCTGTACCTGCCGCTAAATGCTGTGCTGCCACCAAACCAACAAACCGGTCTGCCCCCAATGCTGTCGGTTGCTGATAGCCATTGCGAATACCATACGCACGCGCCACAGAACGCACACTGTGCAGATGAATACCACGCTGTGTACACGCCTCCTGTACGCTCTCTGCAAATAAATGCGTCAACACATGCACCAAGGTGATATGCCCCACGGCGGGATAAGCATCCAGCAAATCCAAAAACGCTGCCAACGCCGGGCGCTCGCCATAAGCCAGCGCTTGCTGTGCAGAAACGTTTCCGCTCGCATCCAGCTCTGACCATTTCAGGCGTGAATTACCTGCATCTACCAGCAATACCATGACCATTACCTTCCCAATCGCACCGAAACATCCGCCGACGATAGATTTTTTATTGATCCATCACATAAAGTGATTTTTAATTGTCCGCGATTATCAACACCTGATGCAAGCCCTTGCAAGGTTTCCGTGCCATTTTGCACCAACACCTCGCGTCCTTGCAAACAATCACGGCGCTGCCAATCCTGCTGAAATTGCGTTATATCCAAGCGGGGAAACGCTTTCAAACGTGGAATCAAACGCTGCAATATCGCCACTATCAAGGCATGGCGCTCCACTGGCTCGCCACGAATCTGCTGCAAGCTTGTCCACGGCTGGTCGATAGCTGTACCGGATTCCGGCAACATATTCACATTCAAACCAATGCCGATCACCACATCTTTCGGCGAACCGACCGCTTCCAACAAAATACCACCTAATTTCTTGCCATCATAATACACATCGTTCGACCATTTCAGACCGTGTCCGTGAATTGCACAATCTTCGAGCGCATCGGCGACAGCCAACCCCGTGACCAGACTCAACAGCGACACATGTTCCGGCACGGGTTTGAAACACCAGCGCACAGATAAATACGCATTCATCCCTGCGGGGGATTGCCATTCGCGCCCACGGCGACCACGACCGGCTGTTTGCTGATCTGCTAGGCACACATCCCCACAAACGCCGTGCTGCAATGCCCAAGCGTTGGTAGATTCCAACTCAGGAAAAACGTGAATTTCCGCCAATGACCGCAGTACCCCCGTGCTGAGCCGACGGCGAATTTCACTGGCACGCAACGGATCAAAGGGGTCTAGCGATTCAAACAGTTCAAACGATTCAGTGAGTGACATGGGCTTCCTCCCGCACATAAATCAATGCCAATAACCAACTGAGTGCCGCAATGCCTGCTGCTGCGTAAAAGGTTGGCGCTGCGCCCCAATATTCCCACGCATAACCACTGAGCAAACTGCCCATTGCGCCACCCAACCCATAACTTAGCCCAGCATACAAGGCTTGCCCCCTGCCCTGTAATTTTCCTGGAAATTGATGGTGCACCAAATGAATCGCCGCTGCATGGAACAAACCATAGGTTGCCGCATGAAACAATTGCGACACTATCAGCACCACGACATTATCCGCCCAAGTGCCCAACACTATCCAGCGCAACGCCGTCAGCAGCAACGCCAGCACAAACAAACGGCTTGCCCCGAACCGCCCAATCAGCCGATGCATCACCACAAACAAGCCGACTTCCGCCAACACGCCCAATGCCCACATCCAGCCGGTAAACTGGCGCGAATAGCCGTGATCTTCCAGATAAATACTGAAAAACGTGTAATAAGCGCCATGACTCGCCTGCTGCAACGCACACGCCAACAACAATACCCACACCGCCGGATGCCGCAACACTTCCCGCAACCGACGGGTAGGCAAGGTATGCGCCGCGTGTGACTTATCCTGTACCAACCAGGTCGCCAACCAAATGCCGATGAATAGCAGCAATAAGGCATCCACCACCAGCGCCACCTGATTCCCTGTCAAGACTGACGGTAAACTTGCCACCATTACAATGAAACCCACCGAACCCCACAAACGAATCCGGCTGTAACGCTGAATATCACTGCCCAAATGGTTCAGGGTCAATGCTTCGAATTGCGGCAACGATGCGTTCCAGAAAAACCCAAAACCCGCCATGACCACTGCCATCCAGCCGAAACTGTGTTGCCAATACACGCCAGTGAAGCACACGACTGACAGGAAACTCGCCAAACGAATAATGCGCAAGCGCCCCCCGGTATGATCCGCCAACCAGCCCCACAGAAACGGCGCAACGATCTTGGTTGCCATAAACACCGCCATCAATTCACCGATTTGCGCCGGGGAAAATCCCGCAATGTTTTTCAGGTACACCGTCCAATACGGCACAAACACACCGAGCGCCGCAAAATAGGCGAAGTAAAAAACCGAAAGCCGCCCATAAGGCGGCTTGGTAGGAAGGATTGATGATGAGGAAATCATGGTTTCAGTACAAACCCGAAGGCAAGTGATTGTGGTCATTCATCCCCAAACACATACCCAAAATCCAGTACCTGCTCCGTAAACGGCGGTATTATGAGCTGACTGCAAGCGGCGACATCATGGCATTCCACCGAAAATGCCAGGCGATAACGCCCATTATCCAGTTCATACGCAATCAGGGTTTTATCTTCCGGGGAAATCAGCCAATAATAAGGTACTTGATAGGCTTGTAAGCGTAACAACTGGGTAAAAGTATCTTTACGTTCATGCCCCGGCGAAGTGATTTCACATACCCAGTCCGGGAGAATATCCATCATTCCAGTGGGACGGTGAGGTACACGCTCTTTACGCCAACCAGCCAAGTCATGAGCAGGGCAATGATGCTCGTTATAGCGCACACTGATTTCGCTCATAATCCACCACCCACCATCCCTGCCCTTACGCCACAGCGGTAGAAACTGCCCCGACAAACCCGCCTGCGCCATGGCATGATCAGATCGTGCCATTGGGCGTTTGACGATTTCACCATTAATTAATTCCACACGCTCGCCCTGCTGACTGGCAAGCAATAAATCATCAACGGTTTTAAGTTTAAGGGCTGCCATCGACAGCTCCCGGAATATCCGGTAAATCCGTCGTCACATCCGCATTCTGCCCGCGATGCCGCAACGCATGATCCATCAAGGTGATCGCCAGCATTGCCTCACAAATCGGCGTCGCACGAATCCCCACGCACGGGTCATGACGACCTTTAGTGATCACTTCCACCGCTTCGCCATCCAGATTCACGGTACGCCCCGGAATGCGCATACTGGAAGTTGGTTTGAACGCGGTATGCACAATGATTTCCTGCCCCGACGAAATGCCGCCCAATACGCCACCGGAATGGTTGCTAAGGAAGCCTTGCAGGGTAATTTCATCGCGGTGCTCTGTGCCTTTTTGCGCCACGCAAGCGAAACCCGCACCGATTTCCACGCCTTTCGCCGCATTGATCGACATCATCGCGTGGGCAATATCCGCATCCAGCCGATCGAAAATCGGTTCGCCCCAACCGGGTGGTACGTTGGACGCTACCGTGGTGATTTTCGCGCCGACCGAATTACCCTCTTTGCGCAAGGCATCCATGTAATCTTCCATCGGCTGCACTTTGCTGGCATCCGGGCAGAAGAAGGGGTTATTGGCGATTTCGTCCCAATCCAAGGTTTCTGCAACGATAGGACCGAGTTGCGACAAATAGCCGCGAATCACCACGCCGTAACGTTCCAGCAACCACTTCTTGGCAATTGCCCCTGCCGCGACACGCATCGCCGTTTCACGGGCAGAGGAACGCCCTCCCCCACGGTAATCGCGGAAGCCGTATTTTTTGTAATACGTGTAATCGGCATGACCGGGGCGGAAGCGATCCATGATGTCGCCGTAATCCTTAGAACGCTGATCCGTGTTGTGAATGAGCAGCGCAATCGTCGTCCCCGTGGTTTTACCCTCGAAGACACCCGATAGGATTTGCACTTCGTCGGCTTCGCGCCGCTGGGTGGTGTGGCGATTTTGCCCCGGCTTGCGCCGATCAAGGTCAATTTGAATATCGGCTTCGGTGAGGGCGAGTCCGGGCGGGCAGCCATCCACGATGCAACCGATTGCGGGACCGTGACTCTCGCCGAAGGAGGTCACGGAAAATAGTTTTCCAAAAGTATTTCCTGACATGGGGGGATTGTAGCAGCTATTGAAAAACCCTTGCAGCCCTTTTGTTATTGCGCATTTATCTCCCATTCAGCTTAGCTGTTATAGGATTAGCCAAACTTATCATAAAAAATACATGGTCCAACCGACGCAAAAGCCCGAATGGGGGGAGCCGATATCCCCCCCTCTTTTTACGCGGCTTCACGCCATCACATCAGAATTCAACCGCTAGGAGAGGCGGGTGCACCAGTTCCCCGCTGAGCGCACCTGACCAATAACAACGGGGATTTAAGGATGGCCGGAACTTCTCCGGTTCAATCTTTCTAAGCAAATGGACGGTTTCATTTCATGGGGATGGGGTGAAATTCAAGTCAAAAAAGCAATGATTCGATTAACAGGGGCAACAACATGGCTGATAACAGCACACACCATTTAGCAGCAGTAGCAACCGGCATCGGCATCGCTGCGGTCACTTCCATCATCGCGCCACAACTGGGCTGGGAAATTATCGGCATTACCGCTTTAAGCGGTTACGTCGGCGGTTTACTGCCCGATATTGATGACACGCAATCCAGCGGTTTCAACGTGGTGCGATACCTGAGTCGCTTAGCGGCCATCATCGTACCTAGCATTCAGTTTGTTTACCGTCCGACTGACTTATTGCTGGCAATACCGATCGCTTTGTTCATGGTATCACGTTTTTGGGAAGTGTTGAGCCAGATTATGAAACGGGGCGGGCATACACATTCTGCGATTGCAGCGGTCTGTCTCTCTTTGGGGGTCGCGTGGGTTGCTTATCTGACAGTGGGGGCAGCGGCGGCACTTCCGGCGTTTTTAGCATCCAGTGCCAGTTACTTGCTACATTTGTTACTCGACGATTTGGACAATACGCGCTTTGTGGAAACACCTACCGGGATGCGCCCAGCGTTAACACCTATCGGTCGGGGTCGTGCTATTGAGTTTTACAGCATTTTGGCTATTGGATTTGTTAGCTTTTTTGCACTGTGGGGGTTTTAATGAGGGCAAAGGCATAGACAGCTAGAGGCGCAAGCTCATGCACCTCTAGCGACGCCTGCTTAGTGTTGTGACGCTTGCGTCGCAATATCCGCATGAACTTTCGCCATATCCAGTTCGCGAACCTTAGTAATCACTTGCTCCAGTTGCGACTCGCTCAACATCCCCGCTTCTGCAAACAAGATCACCTGTTCACGGAAAATCATCAATGTCGGAATGGAACGAATCTGGAAATGCCCAGCCAACTCCTGCTCTTCCTCGGTATTCACTTTCGCAAACACGATGTCAGTATGGTTGTCAGACACTTTCTCAAAAATGGGGGCAAAAGACCGGCATGGTCCGCACCAAGGTGCCCAGAAATCAATGACCACAATGTCATTGGTCGTGATGGTGTCTTCAAAATCCTGCGCGGTCATTTCCATAGTTGCCATCGCATCGCTCCTGTCTATAACAATAAAAAATCGGGCTACTCCACCGATGCATCGCCCCAACGGGGTAACAACGCATGAGCAATACCCAAATGATCCAGTACCCGCGCCACCATGAAATCAACCAATTCCTGCACGGATGTCGGGCGTTGATAAAAACCCGGATTGGCGGGCATGATAATAACCCCCATCCGCGCCAGTTTCAGCATGTTTTCCAGATGAATCTCAGAAAACGGGGTTTCGCGTACCACTAAAATCAGTTTTTTGCGCTCTTTCAAACACACATCCGCCGCACGTTCAATCAAATTACGGCTGCTACCACAGGCAATGGCGGAAAGCGTACCCGTGGTGCAGGGGCATACCACCGTCGCATCCGCCACCCCACTGCCACTGGCAATCGGTGCAGTCCATTGCTCGCGCTCAAACACGTGCAATTGCCCCGGCGTTGCACCGTACAATGCGCTGAAATATGCTTGAATCTCGCTGGCACGTCCCGGTAAACGGTGTTCGGTTTCCATGTTTACCACCACTTGCGCGGGGCGTGACAACAGTAAATACACCCGATGCCCGTGTTGCAGCAAAAACTCCAACAAGCGTAAGCCGTATTGCGCACCCGATGCGCCTGTCATAATCAAGGTAATGGTTTTCAAAGACCTAACATCTCAATTCGCCAATCGGGCTAACAGCTTGTCATGAATCCCATCAAAGCCGCCATTACTCATAACCAGAACATGATCTCCCGCCTGCGCTAATTGCACCACGGCAGCGACTAAGGCATCAATATCATCCCATTCCGGCAACTGATAAATAAACGCATAATCTGCCACTTGCAAAGCCGCCGCCACCGCCGCCCCATGCGTTCCCATGCGCATGGTATTAGAACGCGGTTCCAGCAACGCAATAATCCGCGCATTGCCCACCTTTGCCCGCAACCCCGCCAACGTCGTGGTAATCGCCGTCGGGTGATGCGCGAAATCGTCGTAAACCGTCACCCCGCGCACCGTACCGCGCACTTGCATCCGCCGCTTCACACCCTGGAATTCAGCCAAACCCGCAATCGCGTGTTCTGCCGGAACCCCAGCATGACGCGCAGCCGCAATCGCTGCCAGCGCATTATTCACATTGTGTTCGCCCAGCAAATCCCAACGCACCACGCCTTGTTCCACGCCTTGGAAAAATACCCGGAATTCGCTGCCATCCGCTCGTATACAATCCGCACGCCAATCCCCATCCGCAAACGTTTCCACGGGAGTCCAGCACCCCATTGCCAGCGTGTCGCTGAGATTCACATCCTGCCCATTCACCACTACCAAACCATTGCCGGGCACAGTGCGCATTAAATGGTGAAATTGGATTTTAATTGCCTGCACATCGGGAAAAATATCAGCGTGATCGTATTCCAGATTATTCAGAATCACAGTACGCGGGTGGTAATGCACAAACTTAGAACGCTTATCAAAAAACGCGGTATCGTATTCATCCGCTTCCACCACAAAAAACGGCGAATCACCCAAGCGAGCCGACACACCGAAATTTTGCGGTACACCTCCGATGAGAAACCCCGGTTTCAAGCCCGCGTATTCCAGAATCCATGCCAGCATACTCGCCGTCGTGGTTTTCCCGTGCGTACCCGCCACTGCCAACACCCAACGTTCCCGCAAGATATTTTCACCCAACCATTGCGGACCAGAGGTGTACGGCAAATGGTGATCCAACAGATGCTCCACCACCTCCACACCACGCCGCATCACATTCCCCACCACAATTGCATCGGCATCAGCAGGAAAATCCCGCGCGTGATAGCTTTGCAGAATATCAACGCCCTGCTCTGCCAGCATCGTACTCATCGGCGGATAAACATTGGCATCCGCCCCCGTCACGTCATGCCCTTGTGCGCGTGCTAATAAAGCAATGCCGCCCATAAATGTCCCGCAAATGCCCAAAATGTGAATTTTCATGCGTATTTGTCAACCTTAGCTCATGTGATTGCGCACAGCTTCTTCCAAAGGAATGGGTTTAGCAATGCCGTAACCTTGCCCGTAGTCTACACCAATCTCGCGCAATATCTGAATGACACGCTCATTTTCGACGTACTCCGCAATCACCCGCAAGCCCATCAAATGCCCGACCTGATTCACGGACTGCACCATCGCGTGGGCAACATCATCGTTAGTAATGTCTTTAATAAAACTACCATCAATCTTCAGGTAATCCACCGGCAAGGATTTTAAATACCCAAACGAACTCACCCCGGTTCCGAAATCATCCAACGAAAAACTGCACCCTAAATTCTTCAAAGTTTGAATAAAATGTTGCGCTAATTCAAGGTTATGAATAGCGACGCGCTCCGTAATTTCAAAACACAGCATCGCCGGACTAATGCCTGCGGTCTGAATTTCTTCCAGCACAAAATTGAGAAAATCCGGCTCATCCAAACTCTGCCCGGAAAGGTTCACCGCAAACACCGGGCGTGGTACTTTCTGAGTCACCTCACGTAAGGTTTGCAATAATTTGCGCACCACCCAACGATCCAAACGTGGCATCATCGAATAATATTCAGCCGCAGGAATGAATTCATCCGGTGATACCGGTTGATTACTTTCATCATACAAACGGATCAGCACTTCATAATGGCAAAATGGCTTTTTAAAACCCACCGGATTCAACGGGTGAATCGGCTGTGCCACCAGCTTGAAATTACTGGCATCAATCGCCTTTTTCAGCCGCCCCAGCCACACCATATTGCCCCGGTGTTTGGTCACTTCCTGATCGTTGGGTTTGAAAATATGAATGCGATTGCCGCCTTTGGCTTTCGCCACCCGGCAGGAAGCATCCGCTTCCGCCAAAATACGATTAGGGGTTTTCAAGCCTTTATAAAGCGGTACAAATGCAATACTCGCCGTGACCTTCTGGCGCATCTTGTTCCAATCAAAATCGTATTGTTCTAGTTTGATACGAATCTGTTCCGCTGCCCGAATCGCCACAGAAGGCTCAATTTCCTGAAACAAAATTCCGAACTCATCCCCGCCCAAACGCGCTAACACATCACGCCGCGCATCAATTTCTTTTTTTAACATCCGTGAAATACGCTCAATCAACGCATCCCCGGCTGTATGTCCCATCGCATCATTGACCAGTTTGAACTGATCCATTGAAATCAGACAGAATGAATGTTTGACCCCCTGTTGACGTACTTGGTCAATCGCCACCTTCAAACGTAATTCAAAGCTTTTACGGTTCAGTAACAAGGTTTGCTGATCATGCGTTTCCACGTGATCCAGACGCAATTGCATCGCATGAAGCTCCGTCTGGTCACGGATCAGCAGCATATAATAAGGTTTATCATTACCCTCAAACAATACTGGCTGTACTGTGTAAGTAACTTGTATATCATTCAGATGAGTGGTGTTGAGCAAGGCGTAACGTAACAATGGGCGATCATTAGCTTTCGCCGTATCCAGCCAACTGACCGGATTGCGTGTCAAAGGATCAACCAAGGTAAACAGTTCACCGTAATGTTTGCCGCGTGCACTGCGGAGTTTGTAATTTAAGATTCTTTCAGCCGCAGGATTAACGAAATCCACCACGCCATTATTATCCACCAATACGGCGGACTCTTGCACATCAGAAAGAGAAGACACCAGCATATTCTGCTGAGCCAAGTGCAATTGACGGCTGGACTGACGACGCATAACAAACCACCACACCAAAGCGGCAACTATGCCAGCGGCAAGCAACACGCCTAAAATGACAGCATGGGATGCGAAATCAACAAAATCGGTCACAAAAGCCCCTACCTACTGTAGCGCATTTGTTTTATAAAATATTATTCACAGCCGATAGTAGGCTCAGGCAGTGATGATGTACAGTTTTCAGCGACGAAACGACCTATCAATAACATTAACGGTCAAATAATGCAGACGCAGCAAAGCCGACAGACTGTATCCAGTACTGTCGGCTCACCGATCGACATTGCAACACGTCGCTTAGAGCTTTTCTTTGATACGCGCAGATTTACCGGTCAGACCACGCAGGTAGTACAGCTTCGCACGGCGTACATCACCTTGACGTTTCACAACGATACCAGCAATGCTGTTGCTGTATGTTTGGAACACGCGCTCAACGCCTTCACCGTAGGACATTTTACGCACCGTAAATGCAGAGTTCAGACCACGATTTTTCTTCGCAATCACCACACCCTCATAAGCTTGGATGCGTTCTTTGTCGCCTTCCTTAACGCGCACACTAACAATAACGGTATCGCCGGGGCTAAAATCCGGGATTACCTTGGTCATTTGTTCTTGTTCAAGTTGTTGAATAATCGTGTTCATGACAATCCTCTAATACAGTTCTTCACTGCTTTCAAACTCGTTTATATACTCGTTCAGCAACACACGCTCACTGTCGGTCAACTGTCGTGCCTGTAACAATTCCGGCCTGCGTCGCCATGTTTTTCCCAGCGCTTGCTTTTTGCGCCAACGGGCAATACCAGCATGATTGCCGCTTTTCAGTACAGCGGGCAACGCCAACCCTTCCAGTTCTTCTGGGCGGGTATAGTGCGGGCAATCCAGTAATCCATCAAAAAACGAATCCTGTGCTACTGACTCGTTATGCCCCAATGTACCCGGCAACAAGCGAGTCACTGCATCAATCAGCACCATAGCTCCCAGCTCACCGCCGCTCAGCACATAGTCACCAATTGAACATTCCATATCCACTTCCAAGGTAATGACACGCTCATCAATACCTTCGTAGCGTCCGCATAACAGAATCAAACCCTGCTCTGTTGCCAGCTCATTAACCAAGGCTTGGTTAAGCGTGACCCCCTGAGGACTCAGGTAAACCACTTTACCCGGATTGACTTGACGCGCATCGCGAATTGCCTTTAATAGACAATCGCCCTTCATCACCATGCCAGGACCACCGCCATAAGGACGGTCATCCACCGTGCGGTGTACATCGGTCGCATAGTCACGCGGATTCCACTGTTTCAGCGAAATAATGCCACGCTCTGCTGCTCGCCCCGTTACGCCGCTGCTAGTCACCGCCTCAACCAGTTCAGGAAATAAAGTAATGACGTCAAACCGGATAGGCATTAAAAGTCTGGATCCCAATCCACCACAATGCATTTTTCATCCAAAGAAACGGATTGAATAAAAGTCCCTAGCACCCAAGGCAATAAGCGTTCTCGCTCACCTTGTACCACTAGCACATCATTCGCACCTGTTTCAAACAAATGATCCACCGTTCCTAGCAACACGCCATTAACGGTGACAACTTCCATTCCGATTAAATCAGCCCAGTAGTATTCATTTGTATCCAATGGATGTAAGCGGCTACGTGGCACACCGATCTCACAACCTACAAGCTTTTCAGCTTGAGTACGGTCTACAACCCCATCCAGTTGAGCGACAATGCCTTTACCTTGATTTTGCCCATTGAGCAATTTACAAGGCTGCCACTCACCTGCCACTTTCAGAAACCAAGGGGTATAACCTAGAATTCCGTCGAGTTGATGGGTATGAGAGAATACTTTAACCCAACCTTTAATGCCAAACGCAGCAGAAATTTTGCCGAGTGTCACCATATCCGGCTGGGACATAACTGCTTACGCCGCCGCTGTTTCCGTGGATTCTTTCAGCAGTTTGGCTACCCGTTCAGTGGGCTGTGCGCCACACGCGACCCAGTAAGCCACCCGATCCTGCTCAATGTGCAGGCGGACTTCTTGACCACGTGCCACTGGATTGAAATAACCAATGCGTTCAATGTAACCACTGTCGCGCGGCTTACGCTTGTCGCTAACGACGATGTGGTAAAATGGATGCTTTTTCGCACCACCTCTTGCCAGACGAATATTGACCATGTAAAGACCTTACCAAATTCAGTTAATGCGAAGCAACCGAGGCTGCTCGAAGTAAACGCGCAATTCTACGTTAATTTCAGAAAAAGTGAAGTGTTGATTAAGGGCTTACCCACAAAAAAGCCCCCAAGACACGGGGGCTTCCTGACAAAACTGACTGAACAGATGCACAAGCTTAGTTCGCAGATACGTATTTTAACCCAGCACTACGAGGAAAATAACGGTAATGACCCGTAATTGGCATTCGGAAAAGCACATCTTCTATCTTATCGCCGGAATCAATATTATGCACAATCAAATGACGGTTCGGATCAGCGCTAGACTTACGGTTAACCACAATACCGATGTGCTCCTGATCCCCACCGAGACTCCACGTAACCAAATCACCGGGACGATAATCCGCAGGATTATCCGTAACTGGCAACCGTGCGCCATGACGGGTGAAAAAGGTTTTCAGATTATGCACACGACGGTGATCAATATTCGGATCCGGGCGCGACAACCCCCACTTGGCAAGATTAGGGTACGCATGGAAATTACGGCTCATATCCTCATGTACCAAACGTTGCAAATCTATCCCCAGCTTGCGATACGAACGGATAACTGTATCCGTACAGACTCCAATATTCGAGGGCACATCGCCATTAGGATAACTAATGGGAATATAACGCCCATCATACACCACACGATGCCGCAAACGATCTAAAGCCGCGTAAGACAAACGCTCAGGCGTTGCCACATTACTGCGCACGACCGCTGAACGTTTAACATCAACAGGCTCAACAGGCTCAGCAGACTGCTGCGCTGAACACCCCGCCAAGCTAACCAGCAACACTGCCCCCGTCAAAATGACAGGGAAACCCCACGTTGACAAGCGTGGTATAGCAAAAATACTACTCATTTACCCCACTCCCGATCCAAAAATCCCCAATAAACAGACTCTCCAAAATAATCGTCATCATTATCATAATTTTTATATAAAAAAATATTAAATAGAAGTCTATCCTGACAAAAGAACACCCCACCTTAATAGGCAGGACAATCTGCACGGTATGGTTCTTTTACTACACCCCAACGGAATGGTAACGGCGCATGTGGATCAGACACTAATGATCCAGCCTCCACATTCTGACGCAGTTCACGCAGCGTCATGTAGTACTCCTCACCCAATGTCATCTGCACCATGCAAAAATCATTCAGACTTTTCAGCTCTTGCGGTGGTGGCTGATCATTAGCAAACACCGCTTTTGCCCAACGGGCTGGTTGCGAACGCGGGTCAAAACGCCCTACCCGATCCAAATGATGGCGAATGGAACCGAAGAATAAGACCAAGCGCTTATCACGCCCCGGTGTTGAATGGTCATCATACTCACGGGCATTCATGCAGCGACGCCCCTCACCCCGGATTTTCTGTAAATACCACAACGCATCATAGACATAAACCGCACGGTCATTAGCATACATACACAAAGCCAATAGTAAACGCTGAGTTTTTTCATCCGACGTTTCCGGGCGTTTTGCCAGCTTGCTAGCAATGACATCGGTGTATTTCACATAATCATAAGCAACCTCTTCTGCCAGACGAAATTGCTCTTCACTGTAACCAGGTTGCTGGCTCGCAGGTCTCATAATATTTTGCGGCTGCTTAAAGCGCCGATAGCCATCCCCTAGCTGCTTATCTTCTGGCACGTAAAACGGGAAGGAAGGAGTACGGAGCAAATAACGTGCCTGTTTAGGGGTGGTGGATGCCATAACCTCAGCAATACCTGCCTCGGTAACATCAACAATTAAGTAAGAGTGAACACCGGGAGCCACGTAAATATCACCGGGCTTAATATCATGCAAAGCGATAGGGTAAGTATCGTTACGTAGCGACACGGTGCTAGTCATATCAGCGACATAATCCATGAAACGCCGAACCCGTTGATCAGGTGGCAAATGATCCCACGTAGACATATCATTGCTGATGGTGCGCCCTGCTTTGTCACGATTGCCCACGACAAACGGCAAACGGTGCTCGAACGCAAAAATTAGCCGCATCGCGTATACCGCATCAGCGCAATCATTTTCAAATTTGTAGTAGATTGGCTTGGCGGGATCCATGAAAATATCATCTTTCCACTCGGTACGTACCCATTGGTGATAACGCTCTTCCCACACATCATCCCACACATTCTCACTAGGCCACACAGCAGCAGCAGCAAACGAAGGCATGAGTGAAATCACTGCCAGCAACCATGCCAGAATCAATACTTTTTTCATGAAATTTACAACTTGATACGGTTCATCAGAAGAACACTAAATAAACAGACGCCCAACAGGCTATCCCCATACAAACGTTAGGATAGGAAAAATGCCCATAAGTTCCTAAAGATTGCTAGGGTAGTTCAGCTTATCAAGGATTTCAATAAAAACGGCTCGATTACGAGGTAATAGAGCCGTTTCAGATCACTTCAAGTTGCTAATGGTTGCCCATCAGCATTACTTCTGGTATTGCTGCATGACAGACTTGGAAGACTGATCCATAGAGACTGCACCTTTGTAGTCACCTTTGGCTTTAACCTTAGGAACAACTGGGCGTTTGCCTTGACCGGCGACACAACCATAAACGTGTTTATGGCCTGGAGTAGCACCCAGATGGCTGTGGCACTTGGTTGCACACGGCGGCGCATCTTCATGGCAGTGATAATTTGCATCGTTATTTTGAGCCGCAGGCTTAGTTTCGGTAGCAGGTGCAGTAGGAGCAACCTGCTGAGCAGTTTGCTGACTAACGCTACCTACTTGTTGGCAACCAGTAGCGAACATAGCAGCAACGATCAAGGTTGCCAGTGTCAGTTGAGATTTAATTTTCATCGTCTTAGTCTCTTTCATTGTTTAAGGGAAACACACAGCGTGGCAAAAACCCAAAAAAAAGGGGGGTATTTACAACACACAGAAATGAATTTAGCACGAATTACCACAAAAAACCGTTAGAAACGCAAGATTCCCAAAGAATTTGGCTCGTGCAGTCGGACATTCGAGCCTGACAGATAGTTGCATTAAATGCAGACAAGGTTCAAACAAAAAAATTTGTGCATAAATAAAAAACAGAAGAAGTCCTTTTCAAAAAAAAAGCCTCTTGTCGTAACAAGAGGCTCTTCGCAATACCACTACCCAAAAGGCAGGGTATCTATAGCATCGAATATTAACAACTAAAAATTAACGCTGTTGATATTGCTGCATTGCACCTTGAGAAGCTGGATCCATAGCGACTGGACCTTTGTAGTTACCTTTAGCTTTAACTTTAGGAACTACTGGTGCAGGTGCTTGACGTACTGGAGCAACAGGAGCCTGTGCAGCAGGCGCAGGTGCAGGCGCAGCAGCAGGAACTTCAGCAGTTTGCTGAGCAGACTGCTGTTGGCAACCAGTTGCTAGCAAACCGACGAACAACAAACCAGCGATAGCCACTTGAGATTTGATTTTCATAGTAGTAAAACTCTCTAAACAATTGATTTATAAACTTAATCCAATCCATCCATCGCAAGATCGACGGCATTAGCTTTAATCCAGGTTATGAACCTTCTGGATGAAGCACATCATACAACTAGACAATTCAGTAGGCAAACCCATCTTGGCGTAAATTTCCTTAATGGTCGCCAGAAATATCAAAAAACTAATATAACTACCTTGGGACCCCCCCCATAGGCGGGAAACCACCACCGCCCATCGGCAACTTACCTTTCATCCCCGTCATGAGCTTGCGCAAACCACCTTTGGAAAACTGCTTCATCATTTTGCTCATTTGCAAGTGCTGTTTCAGCAGGCGATTCACATCCTGAACGTGCAGCCCGCAACCGGCAGCGATCCTACGCTTGCGGGATGCTTTGATAATATCTGGGTTACGGCGCTCTTCCAGCGTCATGGAATTGATGATGGCAATCATGCGACGGACTTCTTTGTCATTGGCTTGATCTTTGACGTTAGCGGGCAGATTCCCCATCCCCGGCAACTTATCCATCAAACCCGCCATGCCACCCATTTTTTGCATTTGCTGCATTTGGTCACGCAAATCTTCAAAATCGAATGATTTGCCTTTATTCAACTTTTTAGCTAATTGCGCCGCTTTTTTATGGTCAACCTGACGTTGCGCCTCTTCAATCAGGCTCAGCACGTCGCCCATACCCAGAATACGCGAAGCCATGCGTTCAGGGTGGAAAGATTCCAACGCATCCAACTTTTCGCCCATCCCGATAAACTTAATCGGTTTGCCGGTAATGTAACGCACCGACAACGCCGCACCACCGCGCGCATCCCCGTCCGCTTTGGTCAACACCACTCCCGTTAATGGCAGTGCATCACCAAACGCCTTGGCCGTATTAGCCGCATCTTGCCCGGTCATACTATCCACCACAAACAGCGTTTCCACTGGATTCACCGCAGAATGGATAGCTTTTATTTCCGCCATCATTTCCGCATCGATGTGCAAACGCCCTGCGGTATCAATGATCAGCACATCCATGTACTTAAGTTTTGCCTGTGTCACCGCCGCTTTAGCGATGTCCACCGGCTTTTGAGCACTTTCACTGGGGAAGAAAATACCGCCCGTTTGCCCGGCGATGGTTTCAAGCTGTTTAATCGCCGCAGGACGATAAACGTCACAACTCGCCACCATCACCGACTTGTTCTGCCGTTCTTTCAAGAAACGAGTCAATTTGCCGACAGTGGTAGTTTTACCCGCACCCTGCAAACCCGCCATTAAAATAACTGCGGGTGGCTGCGCATTCAGCGACAGCGTTTCGTTGGCTTTACCCATGAGACCAACTAACTCATCGTTGACCACCTTAATCAAAGCTTGACCAGGACTAAGGCTTTCCAAGACCTCTTGTCCAATCGCACGTTCGCGCACCCGATTGGTGAACTCACGGACCACCGGCAGCGCCACATCTGCCTCCAACAGTGCCATTCGCACATCACGCAGGGCATCTTTAATGTTTTCATCGGTCAGACGAGCTTGACCGCGTAGTTTTTTTACCGTCTGCGAAAGACGTTCACTTAAATTCTCGAACATGATTTTGACTTCTTACTAGTCCCATTCGGGCACAAGTTGCTATCATAGCACTAAAGTGAACACGAATGCGTTCCCGAAACGGTCACGTAAACTGGAAAAATAAACGTCCTAACCCATAAAATCTATTTGAGCAATGACAACACTTAACGTACTTGCCACACTGGCATGGCTGGCAACTTGGCTACTGATTGGGGTGCGCTTGCGGGATCGCTTACAAACGCGCTCACCTAAGTACCGTAGCGTACTGGTGTTACTCTGGTTGCTCTCACTGATCCTGCACGGTTGGAGTATCTTGCACCATGTTTGGCAAGCAGACGGCTTATCCATCAACTTTGCCACGGCCAGCTCCATCGTTATGTGGCTGTGCAACCTCTTGCTGTTTATTACCATGTTGAAACGCCCACTGGAAACACTGGGGATTTTCGTCGTACCCTTTACGGCAAGCACGATGCTATTACCATTGCTGAATTCGGGTCAAACTGCCATTATTAACTTAAGCAATGGCTTGAGCGTGCATATTTTCATCTCTCTATTGGCTTACAGCATATTAACCCTCGCTGCATTGCAGGCATTATTACTGGCACTACAAAATAAACACCTGCATAATCACCAGCCGGGCGGGTTAATTCGCACTTTACCACCGCTGCTGGATATGGAATCCCTGTTGTTCAAATTAATCCTGCTGGGTATTATCCTGTTATCTTTTGGCTTGTTTAGCGGTGTCCTATACGTCGATAACTTATTTGCCCAACACTTGGTGCATAAAACCATTCTGTCAATTCTGGCATGGGTTGTATTTACCGGATTACTGGTGGGTCACTGGCGTTATGGCTGGCGTGGGCGCATCGCCATCCGCTGGACACTCAGTGGCTTCTTCATCCTCATGCTGGCTTTTTTTGGTAGCAAATTCGTACTAGAGTTTTTGGTAGAATAATTGTGGACATTAATGAAATACCGCTAGGTATACTATTTGTTGCCTTGTTTATCCTGCTTCTGCTCTCAGCTTTTTTCTCTGGCTCTGAAACCGCGTTGATATCACTCAACCGCTACAAGCTCAAACACCTTGCGGAGAAAGGGCACTCCGGCGCAAAACTGGCACAAAAACTACTGGTGCGACCTGACCGCTTGATTAGCTTGATTTTATTGGGCAATAACTTTGTTAACATTCTGATTACGCAATTAGCTACTTTGCTAGGCTTGCGCTTGTTTGGTGATGCTGGCTTGGCAATTGCCACCGGGATTTTGACATTTTTGCTACTGATTTTTGGTGAAATAACCCCCAAAACACTCGGTGCAATGCACCCGGAATCCATTGCATTTGTGGCCTCGCGGGTTTACGCGGTTTTAATGAAGGTCATGTTCCCCTTCGTATGGCTATTGAATTTATTCACCAATGGCATTCTGCGCTTATTTGGAGCACACCGCGATGAAACCAGCCGCGTCACCCTCAGCCATGAAGAATTGCGCACGGTTGTCAGTTCTGCTGGCACTCACATTCCCCAAACGCACCTCGATATGCTATTACGGGTCATGGACTTGGAAAGCGCTACCGTAGAAGACATTATGATTCCGCGTAGCCAACTGGTCGGGCTGGATCTAAATGACGACTGGAATGAACTCGAAGAACAAATTACCAATAGCAATTTCACCCGCCTGCTGGTCTACCGTGAAAGCCTCGATAATGTGATTGGCTTCGTGCACCTGCGCAAACTCTTGCCACTGTTCCGTGACGGGCATTTAGACAAAGAACGCTTTGAAGCCAGCATTCGTCCTGCGTACTTCATCCCGGAAAGCACTCCATTAACCCAGCAATTGCTGAACTTCAAAACGGAAAGCCGCCGTATTGCATTAGTTGTGGATGAATACGGTGAGATTCTCGGTCTGGTCGCGCTCGAAGACATTCTGGAAGAAATTGTCGGTGAATTTTCCAGCTCACCCAGTAGCCAATCACGGGAAATCCGCCGTATGGACGATAGCAGTTATTGGGTGGATGGCAGCATCCCCATCCGTGACATTAACCGCGAAGTGGGCAGCAACTTCACCTCGAAAGAAGCCAATACCATCAATGGTTTGATTCTAGAGTACCTAGAATCCATTCCCGTCCCCGGCATGACCATGCTGATTGATGATTATCCGCTGGAAATTCGTAAAACCCGCAACAATGCGGTTAAAACCCTGATCATTCACCCCAAAATTCAGCGCAACGCAACCGATAACGATGAATAAGGTCAAGCTCCAGTACCATTGCACCGCTTGCGGTAGCCTGCATCCCAAATGGAGCGGGCAATGCGGTGAATGTGGTGCATGGAATACCTTGGAAGAAAGCATTAGCCCACCCGCTGGTAAGCCAGCCGCTAACCAACGGGCGGGAGGCTACGCCGGTGAAACCGCCGTGATTCGTTCCCTCAACGAAGTCAGTTTAAGCGAAGCACCCCGCATCCTCACCCACCAACCCGAACTCGATCGGGTGCTCGGCGGAGGCTTGGTATCCGGTTCTGTGGTGCTAATCGGTGGCGATCCTGGCATTGGCAAATCCACCATTTTGCTGCAAACGCTTGCCACTTTAACCGAAATGAAAACCCTGTACGTGACCGGAGAAGAATCGCTGCAACAAGTAGGCTTACGTGCCAAACGCCTAGGGCTACCCAGCGATCACTTGCGCTTGCTCACCGAAACCTGTGTGGAAACCATCCTCAGCTTAGTGGTGCAAGAAAAACCGCAATTGATGGTGATTGATTCCATTCAAACCGTGTTTACGGACAGCTTGCAAGCCGCACCCGGCTCGGTCAGTCAAATCCGTGAATCAGCGGCTAAGCTGGTGCGTTTCGCCAAGCAAACCAACACCGCCATGTTTCTAGTCGGACATGTCACTAAAGAAGGCACACTGGCAGGTCCGCGTGTTCTCGAACACATGGTCGACACGGTGCTGTATTTTGAGGGCGACCCCGGCGGACGTTACCGCATTATTCGCGCCGTCAAAAACCGTTTCGGCGCCGTCAACGAACTCGGTGTATTCGCCATGACCGAGCAAGGCTTGAAAGGTGTTAGTAACCCCTCAGCCATTTTCCTGTCACGCCACGAGGAACCTGTTTCCGGCAGTGTCATCATGGTCACACGCGAAGGCACACGCCCCCTCATGGTGGAAGTGCAAGCCCTTGTCGATCAAAGCCACGGTGCCGTTCCCCGCCGCGTCACCTTAGGTTTAGAACAAAATCGCCTTGCTATGCTCTTAGCAGTGCTACATCGGCACGCCGGGATATCAATGTTTGACCAAGACGTATTCATAAATGTTGTCGGTGGTGTTAAGATTTCGGAAACCGCTGCTGATTTATCATTGCTGTTGGCGGCTCTCTCAAGTTTTCGCAACCGTCCTCTGCCTGCTGATCTGGTGGTTTTCGGAGAAGTTGGGCTGGCAGGCGAGATTCGCCCGGTTCCAAACGGTGAGGAGCGTTTGCGTGAGGCAGCCAAACACGGTTTTAAACAAGCTATCGTAGCAAAAGGAAACAAGCCGCGTCACCCGATTGAGGGCATGAAAGTGGTCGCTATTGCTAGATTGGAGAAAGCGATAGAAATTGTGATGTAAATTCGCAACAATAACGTGCATAATTTGTTGACTCTCAACAACAGATATAATAATTTTATTATTCGGTTCGGGTCATACAGACGTTACAAACACAGGTACGGGCAAGCGCTAGAAATATTTTATTGTTAACGTTACCTCTCCAGCTTGATAGTATTTATTAATTACTCTCACCCACATTCACAGACGGGGAGTATCCATCTTGTCTTTTTCAGAATTAGGCTTACATCCAGAGTTTGCGGCTAAAATTGAAGCTGCCGGTTATGAAAATCCAACTGACCTACAAAAACAGTTGATTCCCCTCATTGCACACAATAAGAGTGTCATTGTATGGACGCAATCAGCTTCCGGTAAAACCGGCGCATTCCTGATTCCAGCCATCAACTACGTGCTAACCAACCCGATTGAAGACCAGCGCCACGCTCGTGTCTTGATCCTGACCTCGCGGCGCGACCGGGTAAACCAGATCAATTACACGATCAAACGCCTGATGGGCGATGAGCAACAAATTCGTTCCGGTTTCATTGTGAGTGGTCGTCCTTACCAGCCGCAGATGCGCTTATTGCGCCGCCCGCTGGACTTGATGATTGCCACACCAGGGCGTTTAAACGACCTAGTTGACAATAACAAAGCGGATTTTTCCAAGCTGGAAATGTTGGTGATTGATGACCTTAGTGCGATTTACCACAAAGGTTTACACGGTTTGGTTAACAAAATTTTGTCGGAGCGCACGACAGCTTGCCCAGTCATTGCCTTTGTGCGCCCAGAAAATGATATTACCGGCTATGCACGTGCCGTGTTGGCAGGTGCCGAAGAACTCGAAGTCGATGACGATCGCAACCCGCTGTTGCTGATTCCACAAGTGGTGCATCTGGCAGACGATTACACCCACAAAATTGCCCTGATGGATCATTTGCTGGATGAGTTTTCCGGCGAACCCACTTGTATTTTCACCATTACCACCAAAGTTGCCAAAGCGTTGGCTGAAAGCCTTGCCAACCACGGGCATACCGCTGAAGTAGCTTCCGACCTACCGGAATCCGAACGCAACGGTACTGCTGCCCCCATCCTGATCTATGCCGATCAAGACGGCTTGCAGCCCAACCTGCAAGGTGATGAACACATCATCAACTTCGAGCTGCCACAGAAGGTGGAAGATTACGAAGCGCGTCTGCACGGGCTTAGCCCGGAGCGTGAAGAAGCCGTGATTGCCGTGGTATTGCCGCGTGAACGCGACAATCTGAAACAGATTGAAACCTTCCTTGGCGACTCGATCGAACAATGCACCTTGCCAGGGCTTGCCCCACTGGAACACACGTCTGGCTTCACTCCATCAGTCCGTTCCCCCAGAACCAACCGCAGCAATAGCAGCGGCGGGCAACGCCAACAGGGTCAACATCATAGCAAAGGTGGCAGCAATCAGGGTGAGCGCGGACGTTCGCAACAAAACCGTTCTGGCTCCCAACAAAATCGCTCACCGCATCAGGGACAAGGCGGTGGACGCAGCAACCCTAATCAGCAACAACATGCCGCGCGGCGTGACAATCGCCATACTACCGGTCAAGAGCAAGCCCCTGCCAACGCGGCTGATCGCCAGCAACGCAAGGGTGCTTATGGTCGCCTGAATGGTGGCGCACAACGCAAGCGTGACGGCGGCTCGTACATAGGGAGCAGCAATCCCGCATCACGCCGCGAACCGGGTGGCTCTTACGAAATTGGCAGTTGGGAAAAACCCAATTACGCACCACAAGATGACAAACCGAAAACCGATAAGCAGGTCGTTATCCGTTACAAGGAAAAACGCCGTATTTTGACAAAGTAAAAGTAAAGTAGAACCCTCATGCAGCAAGACACGGAAGAACTGCATCGCAAACTGGCAGAACTTACCCAAGAACACCGGGAATTGGATGAGATGCTTGCGGCATTGCTGCAAGAACCGACGACAGATCAGCTTAAAATTTCCCGCCTGAAAAAGCGTAAACTGCTGTTAAAAGATATGATTTCGCGCCTCAACAGCCAATTGATTCCCGATTTAAACGCTTGACCACACACCGCGGATAGCAGCGATACCCTGCCCGCCGTGTTGCCGGGCGTTTGTCACATGATCGGGGGTCATCCCACCTAGGGCGTAGACCGGAAAATTGACGTTTTCCACCAAAGCAGCGAATGACTCCCAACCCAAATGGGCTGCCCCCGGATGCGACAACGTTGGCAATACCGGCGACAGAAATGCAAAATCCACCCCAAGATCCGCCGCTCGCTGCAACTCCCGCGCATCATGGCAAGAAGCCGACAACCACTGCCCCTCCCTTCGCGGAAATACGCCTCCCCCCCCCCTCCACAATTGAGTGCTAGTCAGATGCAAACCATCCGCTTGTGCCAACATCAGCGGTGACGAATTCAACATAACCTTGGCGCCAAACCCATGTGCCAGTGCGATAACTTCCCCCGCCAGCGCCACATAATCATCTGCCGCCAACAATTTAGCCCGGAACACCACCAACCGAATCCCTGCTTGCAGCCGTATCGCCAACTGTTGCAAAAAATCAGCCGTATCTTGCGGTTCAGGGGTAATCAGGCAACGGGCGGGTAATCGTACAGCAGTAATAATCGGGTAATTGGCGGGCGGAAATTCCAGTGCAGGCAACCGTTCAGCATTAAACCATGCAACTGACTGACCTTCGCGCCCGTGTGCAATGCCACTAAAAGCGGTCACTTCCCACACATCTAACAACACCGCCAGTTCAGAATACATGTGGCGAATCTTAATGAGCGGCTGTGCCTGTTGAAGCTGAATACCGAGTTCTTCATCAAGTTCACGGCTTAGAGCCTGTAGCGGAATCTCACCGGATTCGACTTTGCCACCGGGAAACTCCCATTTACCGCCCTGATGTTTGTGAGCAGGGCGTTGCGCTAACAGAATATTACCCGCTGCGTCACGGATAGCCGCCGCGACGACGTGCAAATACTTAACTGCGGTATTCGGCATTGATCTTGACGTAATCGTAGGAAAAGTCACACGTCCAAGTCGTTGCCGCAGCCTCACCACGTCCTAAATGGATGCGGATATGAATTTCGTCACGTTTGGTTTCTGCCGCGCCCAACTCCTCGTAGTAAGTGGATGCTGGCTCACCGTTTTCGATCAGCAAGGTTTCACCCAGCCAAATGCTGGTACGGCTGACATCCAAGTTATCCACTTGGCTACGCCCCACGGCGGCAAGAATGCGCCCCCAATTCGGATCACTGGCAAACAAGGCGGTTTTTACCAGCGGTGACAGAGCGACAGTATTCCCCACAATACGTGCTTCGGCACGGGTTGCCGCACCTTGCACCTCAATGCTGATGAATTTGGTTGCGCCCTCGCCATCGCGCACAATGGCTTGCGCCAGATACAAGCAAACCTCCAGCAATGCCTGACGGAACGCGGGCAAACCCTCGCCCCCCACGTACACTCCCGAACTGCCGGTCGCCATGACAATCAGGGAATCGTTGGTTGACGTATCACCATCCACCGTAATGCAGTTGAAGGTTTCTTCCACCACCTCATTCAGCAGCTCTTGCAGAATGTTTTTCTCGACCAGTGCATCGGTTGCCACATACGCCAACATGGTTGCCATATTGGGGTGAATCATGCCTGCGCCTTTGGCAATCCCCGTAATCGTGATGGTTTCGCCAAAGATTTGCACCTGACGGCTGATGGCTTTCGCCACCGTATCGGTCGTCATAATGGTGCGTGATGCCTCCATCCAGCCCATCGCATCTAGCTTAGCAAAGGCTTCCGGTAATGCAGCAGTAATTTTATCCACCGGCAATGGTTGCCCAATCACGCCGGTTGAGAACGGCAACACTTGCTCTGCCCAACACGCACCCTGTTGTGCCACTTGCTCACAGGTGGTGCGTGCCGCTTGCATTCCAAGTTCACCGGTTCCCGCATTGGCGTTACCGGCATTGATCAGCAAGTAACGCGGGGTAGAATGCAGCAAGTTGTAACGGCACACCTGCACCGGTGCGGCACAAAACGCATTGCGCGTGAAGACCGCTGCTGTATGACTCCCCGGCTCCAACTCAATCAGCAAGACATCATGACGGTTTTTGTAACGAATGCCCGCATTGACCGATGCCAAGCGCACCCCAGCAATCGGCAATAAGGTATCCGGTGCTTGTAAATTGACTGCCATCTGAGCGCCTCCCGACTAAACTTAGACTAATTGACCGTGGCAGTTTTTGTACTTTTTACCAGAACCGCACGGGCAAGGATCATTACGTCCCACTTTTACGCCATCACGTTCGTAAGCTTGCTTAGCGGGCTGATCGCCAACCACCGCATCCACCACCTCATCATCGTCCAAGGCATTGCCCGCCTCAGGATGCGAAAATGCCATCGGTTGTGGTTCATGCTTTTCCAAAGCTGCCATCGCCTGTTGCGGCTCTTGCAATTGAATGCGCATCAGGAATGCCACCACGTCATGTTTGATGCGATCCAGCAATTGCTCAAACATTTCAAAGGCTTCGCGCTTGTATTCCTGCTTGGGATCTTTCTGCGCGTACCCACGCAAACCCACGCTTTGGCGCAAGTAATCCATCGCTGCCAGATGCTCTTTCCATTCACCATCCAGCACATGCAACATGACATCGCGTTCCAGACGCCGCATATTCGGCTCGCCGATCATGGCTTCTTTTTGCTGGAGCACTGCTGCCACTTGTTCCTGAATCCGGTCACGCAGCCCCTCTTCGTGCAGGTTTTTCTCAGTCGCCAACCATTGCTTGAGCGGCAAATCGACACCAAAATCGGTGTACAGTTGCTTATGAAGGCCATCCACATCCCATTGCTCATCAATACTGCCGGGCGGAATGTGTTTCGCCATCATGGCAGCCACCACATCTTCACGGATCGCATCAATGGTTTCTTTAATGTCATCCACTTCCAGCAAATCATTGCGTTGGGAATAAATCACCTTACGCTGGTCATTAGCCACATCGTCGTATTCCAGCAAATGTTTGCGGATGTCGTAGTTGTGCGCCTCGACCTTACGCTGGGCATTTTCGATGGATTTGGACACTAAACCGGCTTCAATCGCCTGTCCCTTTTCCATTCCCAAGCGTTGCATCATGCTTTTCACGCGCTCAGAGGCAAAAATACGCATGAGATTATCTTCCAATGACAGGAAGAAACGGGAAGAGCCAGGGTCGCCTTGCCGCCCAGAACGCCCGCGCAACTGGTTGTCGATACGGCGGGATTCGTGGCGCTCAGTACCGAGAATGTGCAAACCACCGGATGCGACTACCGCATCATGACGTTTCTGCCACAATTCACGCAGTTTGCGCAGCGCTTCGGGATCAGGGTTTTCACCCAGTTGCCGAACCTCCTCGTCCATGCTACCGCCGAGTACAATGTCGGTACCACGACCTGCCATATTGGTGGCAATCGTGACCGCACCGGGGCGACCCGCATTCGCCACAATGTGGGCTTCGCGCTCATGCTGCTTGGCGTTGAGAACTTCATGCGGAATACGCAGTGCTTTGAGCTTATTAGAAACCAATTCCGAGGTATCAATGGATGCCGTACCCACCAAGACCGGGCGACCTTTCGCCACTTCGGTTTCAATTTCCTTGATAATCGCTTCGTATTTTTCTTCAGCCGTCAAGTAAATCAAATCGTTGGAATCAATCCGCACCATTGGGCGATGCGTGGGGATCACCACCACTTCCAAGCCGTAGATTTGTTGCAACTCGAACGCCTCGGTATCGGCTGTCCCCGTCATACCAGAAAGTTTTTCATACAAACGGAAGTAATTTTGGAAGGTAATGGATGCCAGCGTCTGGTTTTCAGCCTGAATTTCAACTTTTTCTTTGGCTTCAATCGCCTGATGCAAACCTTCTGACCAACGTCTGCCCGGCATGGTACGCCCGGTAAACTCATCGACAATGACGATTTTGCCATCACGCACAATGTAGTCCACGTTACGCTGGAACAGCGCATGGGCACGCAATGCCGCATTCAGATGGTGCAAAACACTGATGCTGATCGTATCGTACAGCCCCTGACCTTCAGGTAACACGCCAGCTTGCCACAGCAATTGCTCAGCACGCTCCTGTCCCGCTTCAGTCAAAAACACTTGGCGGGCTTTTTCATCCACCGAATAATCGCCCTCCCCTTCTGCCTCCAATTGCTTGGTCAAATTAGGGATAAGTTGATCAATTACCATGTAAAGCTGCGACGCGTCATGGCTGGGGCCAGAAATAATCAACGGAGTCCGCGCTTCATCAATCAGGATAGAGTCGACCTCATCCACAATCGCGTAATACAAATCGCGTTGCACCCGGTCTTCTTTACGAAACGCCATATTGTCACGCAAATAATCGAAACCAAATTCGTTATTCGTACCGTAAGTAATATCAGCTGCATAGGCTTCGCGACGTTGCTCGGAACTCAAACCATTGATAATCACACCCGTAGTCAAGCCTAAGAAACCGTACACCTGCGCCATCTGTGCCGCGTCACGTTGCGCCAGATAATCGTTAACGGTGATGACGTGCATCCCGTAACCGGGCAAGGCATTCAGGTAAGCCGCCAGTGTTGCCACCAAGGTTTTACCTTCACCGGTTTTCATTTCGGCAATTTTGCCGTCATTCAACACCATGCCACCAATCATTTGCACGTCGTAATGGCGCATACCCAAAACACGTTGCCCCGCTTGGCGTACCACGGCGAAGGCTTCCGGCAACAAGCTTTCCAGCGTTGCCCCCTGTTGCAGGCGTTCACGGAATTCGATGGTTTTTGCCGCTAGTTGGGCATCAGACAGTGCTTTGTACTGTTCTTCCAGCGCATTGATTTTCTTGACGGCTTTGGAATAAGACTTGACCAGACGGTCATTGCGGCTGCCAAAAATCTTTTTGGCTACAGAACCCAGCATACGTTTACTCTCTTGTATCCTTTCCAAACAGAAAATCCGGCGAACGCCGTGCAGACACAGCGTTACACCGGACAGTTTGTTATGCATTATATACGGTTTAACCGGCTGTACGGTGAATTATTCTTCGTGTTCAAGGTATTCACGCGGATCAACCTGCTCACCGTGTTTTAAGACTTCGAGGTGCAAGTGCGGTCCTGTGGAACGTCCGGTGCTACCCATCCATGCCACATTATCGCCTTTTTTGACCACTTCACCTTCAACAACTTTAGTGGCACTTAAGTGGGCATAACGGCTAATCAAGCCATCACCGTGATCAACTTCCACCACATTACCATAGCCATCGTTCCGGTTGCCTGCAAAAGAGACCACACCGCCACCGACCGCATAAATTTCCGTGCCATGCGGCCCTGCATAGTCCACACCTTTATGCAGTTTCTGGCGACCATTGAAAGGATCGCGCCGGAAACCAAACTCGGATGAAATATAACCACTGCGCACCGGTCTGCCACTCGGCAAGATTTCAGATTGCATATTCATACCCTCCAGAATCTGATCTAAGGTGGTTAACATGCTTTTTTGACGATCTAGGCTATTTTCAACTGACTCGAAAGATGCCAAAAATTCATTCGACGATAACTTGGGGACGACCACTTCCGCCTCCTCACCCGACAAACCACCACGAGCGGGTTTAGCATCCAAGGAAAATTCTTGCGGATCAAGCTTGGCTTTGTCAGCAACCCGCTTAGCCAGGGCGTTCAAACGCGCGATTTCGGCTTCCAGCGTTCCCAAGCGGACGGATAGGGTATCAACATCCACCGTATAGTTGGCGTATGCCTTCTTGATTTGATCAACTGTGGAAATTTGTTGTTCCAAAGCCGTCAGAAGTTTACCTGCATCATTCTCAGACACTTCCGCATTCGGCGGCGTAGCATCCAGCGTGTAAAGTCCCAACATTTGGTTCACGGAAAGCCCCACCAATAGCAAAGCGACAACGCCAGCGGGGATAATCAGGTGCTTCCAAGGGTGGAGAATAAACGACGAACGGCGTGTGCCGTCATCACTAAGACAGATTACCTGCATAATAGTAAATCTCTTGGATTCCTCACTAACTCAAAAAATGCGACCATGGCACTTATAATAGAATATTGCGGATTCAGGAACTCACCCAATATGATGAAAAAAATTGATCAGTTAATTAGCAAAGGGGTTGATGAAAAATTGCATCAACTCGACCGACTCACGGTAGAGATTGCTCACTTCCTCTGCGTTCCTAACGAAAACCGTTTTTGGTCTTTATTGAAAAACCAACGTATAACACTCCTGACCGATGACCCTCATTTTGCTACGCAAGCCCGCTTTCAGCAGCACTTGTTATGCCAATATTTAAGCAAATGCTTAAACACTAACATTCGCGGCATTGATATTAAGGTGATCGGCTTGCATCTTGCAAGTGTTGAGCAGAAAACAGGCAATTTCAGACTTTCGAGCAACGCTGCAAACATTATGCAAAGCATCGCCCAAAGCATTGATAACAAAGAATTAAGGGAGGCAATTGAGCAACTGGCAAAGACTGCCAGTCGCCCTGTCTAACCGAATGGTCAAATACCGGCAAACGCATAACTATCAGCAAAAATAGCCTGTTCTTTTTGTTTATCTGCCAACGTCACCATTTCCCAAGCATCCTGCTGCTGAAGCAACTCACGTACCAGTAAGTTATTGATAGCATGACCCGATTTATACCCTTGATAAGCACCGATAATGCCATGCCCCAAGGTATATAAATCGCCAATCGCATCCAGAATTTTATGGCGAATAAATTCATCGCTATAACGCAAACCATCCTGATTCAACACCCGAAACTCATCCAAGACAATGGCGTTTTCCAAACTGCCGCCTAAACCCAAATTACGGGAACGCAGCATCTCCACATCGCGCATGAAACCAAAAGTCCGCGCTCGCGCAATTTCGCTGGCATACGCTTGGCGGGAAAAGTCGATCTCCAAAGATTGCGCCGTGGCGCTAACCGCAGGGTGATCAAACTCAATCTCAAAACTGGCTTTAAAACCGGCATAGGGCAGCAATTTCGCCCAACCGTTACCCCGACTGGCTTCAATCGGCTTTTTGATGCGGATAAAGCGCTTGGGTGCTTTGAGTTCTTCAATACCGGTAGACAGCAGTAAATAAAGGAACGGTGCAGCACTGCCATCCATAATAGGAATTTCCGCAGCATCCAAATCCACGTAAAGATTATCGATGCCCAATCCTGCTAACGCTGATAGTAAGTGCTCAATCGTTGCTACCTTAGCGTCTTGATGGATGAGTGCCGTGCATAGCATGGTTTCACCGACTAATTCGGGGTGAAGCTCAATCCATGCAGGAGGGGTCATATCAACCCGGCGAAACACGATACCGGTGTTAGAAGGTGCGGGGCGTAAAGTCATTGAAACTTTCGTGCCCGAATGCAAACCGATACCGACAGTCGATACGGTTGTTTTTAGTGTCCGTTGCCTTAACAAAGTAGACTCCCTTTCGTTGCTGGCGCGTTATTTTTTAGATTACGTGAATTCTAGTCGATTTGACTTGTTAGAGTCTGAACAAGTTTCTTCAAACCTTCATGAATTGATGCATGAAATTAATTATTTCCATCAATAATGCAGCATTGACCGCTCCGTTGGCGTTGAAGCAGAGCCTCAACGCCTCGACGGGCATGTCGATTAATCAACGAAATTCAGGACTACATACTCAGTCGGCTTGTTTACGCAGGAAAGCCGGAATATCCAAGCTGCTTTCTGTGCCATTGCGAATATAAGTTGGGGTATCACGGGTAGCGCCGTAAGAGCCTCTCACACCGGGAACATCCTGCGCCAACACCACGGGTGGCAAATCACGGACACGACTGCGTTGCTCATTGACCACCGCTTGCTGTTGCGCATGACGGTCAAGACCTCTAGCTGGCTGCTGATGCCCCACAACCGACAATGCTGGTCGTGCTGCCGCTGTCACACCACCTTCTTCCAAACCCGTTGCCACAATAGTGACGCGGATTTTGTCACCGAGCTCTGGATTCAAGGTCGTACCGATGATCACGTTCGCATCATCCGCCGCGAATTGCCCCACGACCGACCCCACCTCTTCAAACTCGTGCATGGTCATATCCAGACCACCGCTGATGCTGACCAGAATACCGCGAGAGCCATCTAAACGGATGTCTTCCAACAGTGGACTAGAAATGGCCATTTGCGCCGCTTTGGAAGCACGGTCTTCGCCTTGTGCCTCACCTGAACCCATCATGGTGACGCCACCGTTCATCATGACCGCACGCACGTCAGCAAAGTCAACGTTGATCAAACCGGGGTTAGTAATCAATTCCGCAATGCCTTGCACCGCTTTCAGCAACACATCATTGGCGGCTTCAAACGCTGACAATAACGAAACATTCTTACCCAATGAAGTCAGTAACTTCTGGTTAGGAATGGTAATCAGGGAATCGACATGCTTGTGCAACTCGGCAATCCCCGCATCCGCCGATTTCTTACGGCGTGAACCTTCCATCAGGAACGGTCGTGTCACCACCGCTACGGTCAAGATACCCATATCACGCGCAATTTCAGCAATGACAGGCGCGGCTCCTGTACCTGTGCCACCGCCCATCCCGGCAGTAATAAACAGCATATCCGTACCGCTGACTAATTCCTTAATACGTTCACGGTCTTCAATCGCAGCTTCACGCCCGATTTCAGGGTTGGCACCCGCACCCAAACCTTTAGTTAGAGAAGTACCCAGTTGCAATACGCTCTTCACACCAATGCCCGCCAAGGCTTGGGAATCGGTATTTGCACAAATGTATTCAACGCCTTCAATGCCAGATGCCAACATATGCTTGACTGCATTGCCGCCGCCACCGCCGACACCGATGACTTTGATTGCAGCGCCTTTGGCTGCACTATCCATTAATTCAAACATGCCCGTACTCTCCGACTGTTAAAAATTACCGTTAAACCAGCTTTTCAAGCGATCCCACCAGCCATCTTCCGTAGACATAACGCCTAAAGTGGGATAAGTACGCTTGATGCCATATGCCTGCTGCGCCATCCCGTACAGCAGTAGTCCCACCCCAGTGGAATGGATAGGGTTTTCAACTTCACCACGCAGACCGCCCATGTTCCGAGGCATACCGATCCGTACCGGCATGTGGAATACTTCTTCGGCTAACTCACGCACTCCCCGCATTTTGGAGGAGCCGCCAGTCAGCACAATGCCTGCGCCAATGCGTTCTTCATAACCGCTGCGACGCAGCTCCTGAAGCACCAGTGAAAATAATTCTTCGTAACGCGGCTCAATCACCGACGCCAAGGTCTGTACTGACAAACTACGCGGTTCGCGCTCGCCTACACCCGGCACTTCAATCAACTCGTCTTCCTCGACAAGCTGGCGTAATGCCCGACCGTGTTTAATCTTGATCTCTTCCGCGTGTTGCGTCGGGGTTCTGACCGCTACCGCGATATCATTGGTGACTTGATCACCCGCAATCGGAATAACCGCCGTGTGATGAATCGAGCCGTTCATGAACACCGCAATGTCACTGGTTCCGCCGCCAATATCCACAAGGCAGACGCCCAGCTCTTTCTCATCCTCTTCCAACACCGCGTAACTGGAAGCCACTTGCTCCAAAATAATGTCTTCCACGTGCAAGCCGCAACGCTCCACGCACTTAACCAAATTCTGTGCCGCACTGTGCGCTGCCGTTACCAAGTGCACCCGCGCCTCCAGCCGCACGCCCGACATGCCAATCGGCTCACGGATACCTTCCTGCTGGTCAATGATGTATTCCTGAGGCAATACATGCAAAATGCGCTGATCCGCAGGTACTGCCACCGCCCGTGCCGCATCCATCACGCGTTCAACATCACTGAGCGTGACTTCCTTATCCTTAATCGCCACAATCCCGTGAGAATTCAAGCTGCGCACATGGCTACCGGCAATACCCACGTATACGGAACGAATCTGGATACCCGCCATCAACTCGGCTTCTTCCACTGCACGTTGAATCGACTGAATGGTGGACTCGATATTGACCACCACGCCTTTTTTCATGCCCCGTGACGGGTATGAACCAATGCCGATAATCTCCAAACGTCCTGCGTCATTGATCTCACCGACCAGAGCCACCACTTTGGATGTACCCAGATCCAGCGCTACAATCACGTTATGTTCTTTCTTTGACATCACTCACTCCTGCGAATCGGTGCGTTGATTCCCGCGAGCCGACTGGGGATTTCTTCCATTCCACTGCAAAACCGTTGGGATAACGCAGGTCCACTCGCCGTATATTGCCTAGTTTTTTGGCTAATTCCTGCTGAAAACCAACGCGAAAGCGTTGCACCCGGCGTTCCTGATCTTCGCTACCGATCATGATTTCCGGACCATCTTTAATTTTTAAGCGCCATGAACCACTAACATCTTCCGTCAGTTCCGAGATTTCCAAAGGTAAACCGCTTAGCCATTCCTTGACGCGCAGATAACGCTCCGCAATTTCGCGCCCTTTATCTTCCGGGCTGTATAACGTTGGCAATAATCCACGTATAGAAGACAGATCAGCACTGAATAATTCACCGTATTTATTCATCAGGCGTTCCCGCCCCCAAAACGCCACGGGATGCTGCTCTTCAATGCCCACAATCAACCGGTCAGGCCAAGCTTTACGTAAGCTAACCCCACGTACCCACGGCAAGGCTTTGAGTTCCGTTTCCAACGCCTTGGCATCCAGCAAGTATAAATTGGTTTGCTGATATTTATCCGTAATGGCTTGTAACTCAGCATCTTTAATGAACTTAAGCCCATCTTGTAGATCAATCTGACTAATGGATAGGTTTTCTGGGTTATTGAGCATCGCCCTTACCCCTAAGCCGCCTGCCAGCAACATAACACCCAACACCAACACCGCAATCAGCTTCAGTAAAACCGGCGACACCTCAGGCAAACTAAAGCCTGAGCGGGTACGTTTAACGGTGTTACGGCGTGTTGTTGCCATTACAATGTCGTCTCCAAAATGCGCACCACCAGCGCGTTAAAGTCCATCCCGATAGCGCGAGCGCCCATCGGCACCAAACTGTGATCCGTCATTCCGGGGTTCGTATTCACTTCGATCAGCCACGCCTTGCCTTGGGCATCGCGCATCAGATCAACCCGCCCCCAGCCGCGCCCGCCAACCGCAGCAAACGCCTGCTGTGCCAGCACTTGCATGGCTTGCTCCTCTGCCGCATCCAAACCACAAGGGCAGAAATAGCGGGTATCATCCGAGATATATTTCGCTTCGTAATCGTAAAACTCACCCGGCACTTCCAAGCGAATCAAGGGCAATGACTCGCCAGCGACGACTCCAGCAGTGTATTCCGCGCCAGTGATCCACTGCTCAGCCATCACCACCGTGCTGCATTCGGCGGCTTTGTGGTAAGCACCTGCCAAATCCGTTGCTGCTTTCACTTTGCTCATGCCAATGCTGGAACCTTCCGTCGCCGGTTTCACCATCAGCGGCAAACCCAACTCGGCAACCACAGCATCAAAATCGGTAGCTGCCGTCAGTACCCGATACGCGGGGGTAGGCAACCCCGCGCCTGCCCACACCCGCTTAGTCATGAGCTTATCCATGCTGATTGCCGAAGCCATCACCCCACAGCCCGTGTACGGCAAACCGAGAATTTCCAGCGCACCTTGCAACACGCCATCCTCACCGCCCGCACCGTGCACAATATTAAATACCCGATCAAAGCCACCGTCTTGCAGTGTCTTAATAATGTTACGGTCAACATCAATGCCATGCGCATCCACGCCACTGGCTTGCAAACCTGCCAGCACTGCCGCACCACTTTGCAGTGAAACCGGGCGCTCGGCAGCCCAACCACCGTATAACACCGCCACTTTGCCGAATTTAGCCATCAGATTCTGACTCATGCACCACCCTCCGGCTTCAGCATCAGCTTTTCGGGCAAACTCGCGGCTAATGCACCCACGCTGCCCGCACCTTGGGTTAAAATCACATCACCGTCTTGCAACACATGCTTTAACACGCCCGGTACGTCTTCCACGTCGGTCACAAAAATCGGGTCAACCTTGCCACGGATACGAATCGCCCGTGCCAACGCCCGCCCATCCGCACCTGGAATCGGCTGTTCGCTGGCGGGGTACACATCCATCAACACCAGCACATCGGTTTCCGACAACACTTGCGCGAAATCTTCAAACAAATCGCGGGTACGGGTGTAACGGTGCGGCTGGAACACCTGCACCAAACGCCGCGTCGGCCAAGCATTGCGTACCGCTTCCAGTGTCGCTTTCATTTCACGCGGGTGATGCCCGTAATCATCCACCAAGGTCGCACACTTACCCGGCGCGAACGTAATATCACCGTATTGCTGGAAACGTCGCCCTACGCCGTCAAACTTGCGCAAACCATCCCGAATGGCTTGATCCGACACATCCAGTTCCGCCGCAATCGCAATCGCCGCCAGTGCATTCAAAACGTTGTGACGCCCCGGCAAATTCAGCATGATGTCCAAAGTGCGATTACCTTTCACGCAATGCACCGTAAAATGGCTTTGTGTACCCTCAAAGCGCACATTCGTCGCCCGCACATCCGCTTCTTGATCAATGCCGTAGGTGACGGTAGGTCGCCCAACGTCCGGCATGATTTCACGCACGCATTCATCATCCAAACACAACACCGCCAAGCCATAAAACGGCAAGTGATGCAAAAACTCCACGAAAGTTTGCTTCAATTTATTGAAATCACCACCGTAAGTGGACATATGGTCTTCGTCGATATTCGTGACCACTGCAATCATCGGTTGCAGGTGCAGGAATGAGGCATCGCTCTCATCCGCTTCCGCCACTAGGTATTCACCCGTACCGAGTTTGGAATTACTCGCGGAACTGTTCAGCTTGCCGCCGATCACGTAAGTCGGATCCATCCCGCCTTCCACCAGCAAACTCGTGGTCAAACTGGTCGTCGTGGTTTTACCGTGCGTACCTGCTACCGCAATGCCCTGCCGGAAGCGCATCAGTTCTGCCAACATTTCTGCACGGCGCACAATCGGCAAGCGTTTTTCACGTGCTGCAACGACTTCCGGGTTAGTCGCATCAATCGCGGTTGACACCACGATCACGTCCGCACCCGCAACGTTTTCTGCTGCATGACCTTTATAAACCGTGATACCCAGCGATTGCAGACGGCGGGTCATCGCCCCCTCTGCCACATCCGAACCGGAGACCTGATAACCCAAATTGGCGACCACCTCAGCAATACCACCCATCCCTGCCCCACCGATACCGATGAAATGCAGCCGATTAATGCGTTTGCGAGCCAGATCGTCCTTGCCTAGTTTCATTGTTGTTGCCCTTGTTGTTGTCTTGCTGAATTATCGAAATCATAACCGGCGTAAGCGGCACAAATAGCCGCCACTTGTGCCGTGGCATGAGGCTTTGCCAATGTGCGTGACGCGATGCTCATTTGCCGTAAACGGGCGCGATCCGTACACAAATCGTGTAACACGCCCGCGAGCTTTTTCGGGGTTAAATCACCTTGCTGAATCAGTAACGCTGCGCCGTTTTCCGCTAAATAATTGCCGTTTGCCGTTTGGTGATCATCCACTGCGTGTGGATAAGGTACTAACACCGCCGCCACGCCTGCCGCAGCCAATTCGGCAATGGTGAGCGCACCCGCACGGCAAATCACCAAATCCGCCCAAGCATACGCTTCCGCCATGTCCTCAATGAACGGCGTCACCTCCGCTTCAACACCGGCTGCGGCGTATTGACTACGGGCATCCTCAATGTTTTTCACACCAGCTTGGTGGCGCACCAACGGGCGAATTGCCGCGTCCAATTGCGTCAAGGCTTGTGGAACCATTTGGTTTAACGCTTGCGCCCCCAAACTGCCCCCGACCACCAGCACATGTACCGGCTCATCGTCACGGTCAACCAAACGCTCTGCCGGGGAGGGTAAATTGGCAATATCCAAACGTACCGGATTACCGGTTGCCATCACTTTTGGGCTGGCAGCAAATGTGCCGGGGAAGCCTTCCAACACCCGCCGACTCACGCGGGATAACAATTTATTGGTCAAACCTGCGACGGCATTCTGCTCATGAATCACTACCGGCTTGCCCAGCAATGCCGCCATCAAGCCACCGGGGCCTGCCACAAATCCACCCATGCCTAATACCGCAGCGGGCTGATGTTTGCGCACGATTTGCAACGCCTGCCACAACGCTCGCACCAAATTTACCGGCGCTAATAACAATGCCTGCACGTCTTTGCCACGCAAAGCACTGACATCCAACCACGCCATTTCAATACCGGCTTCAGGAATCACTCGCGCCTCTAAGCCTTTGCGTGTTCCCATCCACACCACGGGAATCCCCTGCGCGATCAACGCACGCGCCACCGCCAGACCGGGGTAAACATGCCCACCTGTGCCGCCTGCGGTAATCATAATCGGACGCTGCTGTTTACTCGCCACGGGTAGTCCTCCGAATCGCACGCGCTTTCGGTGGTTTGGGCGCACGCACTTCCGGTAAACCAAACTGCACCGACTGGGTTTCACGGTGTACCCGCATCAATAACGCCATTGCCATCAACGTAATCAACAAACTGCTCCCGCCATAGCTCATCAGTGGCAACGTCAAGCCTTTCGGGGGCAACACCGCCAGATTCACCCCAACATGCAGAATGACCTGAAACCCCATCCAGAACCCAATGCCATAAGCCACATACGCGCCAAAGTGCTTACCCGCCTTGTCTGCCTGAAAACCAATCAAAAACGCGCGTAACACCAACCAGCCGTACAAAATCAGTACCACCAACATGCCGATAAAGCCGAACTCTTCCGCCAATATTGAGAAAATAAAATCATTGTGTGCTTCTGGCAGGTAAAACAATTTCTGGATACCACCACCCAGACCATTACCAAACCACCCCCCATCACCAATCGCCATCAGCGCATGAACGGTCTGATAACCTTTATCGGCTTCGTACGCCCAAGGGTTCAGTAACGCATCCCAACGCGCCCCTCGATACCCCATCATGGATACCGGGATCATGACCAAAATTGCGCCGCCGAGCAGAAGACCCAAGCGTTTCAACGGTACACCGCCTAGAAATAGCAATGCCAGACCCGTCACAAAAACTACCACAGTCGAACCAAAATCGGGTTCTAATAACAACAAACCACCCGTTACGCCCAACACCACCAGAGGAATTAGTAAGGGCTGATAAGACGGCGACGTTGCCAAACTTTTACCGTGGCGAATCAAATAGCCCGACAAATACAACAACATAATCAGTTTTGCCAGCTCCGACACCTGCACCGACATAAACCCCAGATTCAACCAACGCCGACTACCATTCACTTCCTTGCCAATGCCGGGAATCAGCACCAACACCAACAAAACCAACACAATCGGCAATAAACGCACCCCCAAATGCTGCCAAAAATCCATCCGAATCTGGTACATTCCACCTGCCAACACCAACCCTAGCGCCAGATAAATCGCTTGACGTTGCAGGTAAAAATACGGGTCGTTGTATTGCTTTTCTGCTACCCATAACGATGCTGATGCCAACATCACAATCCCAATCCCAATGATTGCCAGCAACGCAATCAGCAAGTCACGATCCACATAACGTGACCAAAAATTGTCGGTCGGGGTATCCAGCGTCAAAGCAGGCAGTTTAATCATGGCAAGCTCCTGACTTCCGCACTGAACACCTCACCGCGATGCACATAGCTTTTGAACATATCAAAACTCGCACAAGCGGGTGACAGCAGCACATTATCCCCGACCTGCGCCAGCTCGGCGGCAATAGCCACCGCATCCGCCATATCGTGGGCGAATACATACGGGACGTAACCTTCCACCACATCGGCAATTTTATTGCGGTCTTCGCCAATCAATACTAATGCCCGTGCTTTTGCCATTGCCACCGCACGTAAGGGCGAAAAATCTGCACCTTTGCCCTGTCCTCCAGCAATCAACACCGTTTTACCGGGCAAACCAGCCAAAGCCGCCAGCGTCGCGCCAACATTCGTGCCTTTGGAATCGTTATACCAATTCACTCCGGCGCGTTCGCGTACCCATTGGGTGCGATGTGCCAAGCCGGTGAACTCACGTAAAGCCGCCAACATACCATCCATCGAAATACCGGCTGCTTCGCCCAACGCCAGCGCTGCCAGCGCATTCGCGTAGTTATGCTCACCCGGCAACTTCATTTCATCCACCGCCAGCAACAAGGTTTCGCCCTTGGCTAACCAGCGCTTACCCGCGTGTTCACGCAGGCCGTATTGACCGTCCGTCGGAATGCCTAAGCCAAAACTGACGCTTCGGCTACGCTCAGCGTCCGTCAGGTTTGTTAGCATCGCCATCACCACCGCATCGTCACGATTTACTACCGCGCATCCACAATGTTGGTACACAACTTGCTTGGCTGCGGCATAATCAGCAAAGCTGGGGTATCTATCCATGTGGTCTTCGCTGACATTTAAGACCACGGCGGCAACAGCGCGTAGTGATTGGGTGGTTTCCAATTGAAAGCTGGAAAGTTCCATCACATACACATCCGGCGTCGGCTGTGCCAGCAAATCCAGCGCGGCATAGCCCAGATTGCCACCTGCGTAGGATTTCATACCGGCTTTTTGCGCCATTAAATCCACCAGCGTAGTGACACTGCTTTTGCCATTAGAACCCGTAATCGCGATCACAGGTGCTAGTGCTTCACGCACGAACAACTCAATGTCGCCAATGATTGCCGCCCCACGTTCACCTGCCGCGTGGATTTCTGGGGTCGCAATCGCAATGCCGGGGCTAACCACCAAGGTAGCCGCACTAGCAAACCAATCCGCTGATTCAGGAAAGGCGCCGAAGTGATAAGGTGTTTGTGGAAATTCTGCTAGCAACTCAGCCTTACCCGGCGGATTCGCACGGCTATCCACCACCGCAAAAGCCACGCCACGTGCCTTTAAATGCCGCGCAACCGATAACCCGGTCTGACCTAAGCCAACCACCAGCGTATCCCAGTTGTGCCTTTGTATTGTCATACCAGCGTCACTCATTGCCTTAACGAATCTTCAAGGTTGCCAAACCAATCATCACCAGAATCACGGTGACAATCCAAAAACGGACAATGACCCGTGGTTCGGGCCAGCCTTTTTTCTCATAATGGTGGTGCAAGGGAGCCATGCGGAAAATTCGCTTGCCACCTGTGGCTTTAAAATAACCCACTTGCATAATGACTGAGAGGGTTTCTAACACAAAAATCCCCCCCATAATTGCCAGTACGATTTCTTGACGCACCACCACCGCGACGATACCCAGTGCTGCACCCAGTGCCAATGCACCCACGTCGCCCATAAACACTTGTGCGGGGTAAGTATTAAACCACAAAAACCCCAAACCAGCACCGAATATTGCCGCACAAAATACCACTAACTCACCCGCTCCGGGAATTCGCGGCACTCCCAAATACTGCGAAATCGTGGCATGTCCACTCACATAGGCGAAAATAGCCAAACCGCCCGCCACCATAATCGTGGGCATAATCGCCAAGCCATCCAAACCATCGGTCAAGTTCACGGCATTGCTCGAACCCACTACCACCAAATACGCCCAAGGGATAAACAACCACCCTAACTGCCAATGCGCATCCTTAAACACCGGTAAGAAAAACGTGGTTTCAACCGGACTTGTCGCACTAAAAAACAAGTAAAACGCACCCGCAAAACCAATCAAGCTCAAACCAATGTATTTCTGCAGGGCAGTTAATCCCATATTGCGACGCTTTTTAAGCTTAATGTAATCGTCTAAACCGCCCACCAAGCCAAACCCCAAGGTGACAAACAATACCACCCACACATAGCGGTTTGACAAATCTGCCCACAGCAAGGTCGCCACAGCAATCGCAAAAAGAATCATCACGCCACCCATCGTCGGCGTACCTGCTTTCATTTGGTGTTGCGGACCATCCTCACGGATATATTGCCCAATTTTCAAACGAGTCAAGGCACGGATCATGCTAGGACCCGTCCACAAGGCGATAAACAATGCCGTCAATAACCCTAAAATGCCCCGCAGCGTCAAGTATTGGAACACGCTGAATCCACGGTAAAAATCACTCAAAAACTCAAACAACCACACCAACATTACACAGTCTCCCGGACAGCTGCGACTGTCAATGCATCCACCACCCGTTCCATCCGCATCGAACGTGAACCTTTCACCAGCACTTGAGCACCGGGTTGTAAGCTGGCTTCTAACGCTGCCAATAAGGTTTCCACCTCACTATGGGCTTGTGCAGCCTGACCGAAAGCCGCACTGGCATGAACGCTTAGCGCTCCCAACGTAAATAGCTCATCAATACCAGCTTGCAGTGCCTGCTGACCTAGTGCGGCATGAAACCGTTCACCCGTGTCACCCAACTCGCCCATATCACCCAGAACCAAGATTTTTTTGCCCGGCAAACTTGCCAGTACGTCGATCGCTGCCGCAGTTGACGAGGGATTAGCATTGTAAGTATCGTCAATGACCCGACAACCGTATTTACCCGGTTTGGGGTTTAAGCGTCCTTTGACAGGCTGCAACGCCTCTAAGCCTTGCCGAATCGTTTCCAACGCAACTCCCAATGCCAGTGCAGTAGCAGTTGCTGCTAACGCGTTCATCTGGTTATGCCGCCCCAACAGTTTAAGGTTAACAGCAATGGTTTCACCTTGTGCTTGCACATAAAAAGGCATAGCAACTGTGCTACCACCTTGCACATCCGCCGGGGTTTCCATGCCAAACGTTACAATGCGTTTGGCGGCATTCAAACCGCGCCAATAATTCACATAAGCATCATCTGCATTGAGAACCGCAATCCCCTGTGCCGACAAACCGTTGAAAATTTCACCCTTAGCACGCGCCACCCCAGCCAGATCACCCACGCCCTCCAAATGAGCAGCACCTGCATTATTGATGACAGCAATGGTCGGGCGGGCGATACGGGTCAGGTAATCAATTTCACCAAAGTGATTCATACCCATTTCAATCACGGCAAACGCATGTTGCGGACGCAAACGTAATAAGGTCAGCGGCACGCCAATATCATTATTAAGGTTACCCAATGTTGCTAGGGTATCACCTTGTAATGACAAAATAGCCCCGAGCATTTCTTTCACTGTGGTTTTGCCATTGCTGCCAGTCAAACCGATCACAGGCTGCTGAAAACTTTGCCGCCAAGCAGCCGCCAAACGCCCCAATGCCAAGCGCACATCATCGACCACTACTTGCGGAATCGGGGCATCGACAACACGCGACACCAGCGCAGCGCTGGCTTTACCCGCCACTTGCGGCACAAAGTCGTGGGCATCAAAACGCTCACCACGCAAGGCGAGAAATAAATCCCCGGCTTGCACCTGGCGGGAATCGCGCTCGACACGCTCAATGGCAATCGTTCGGCTACACTCAACCTCCGAGGCGTGAAGCGTACCACCCGTCATTTGCGCAATTTCAGTCAAATTCAGCCAAGTCATGCGCCACACTCCTGCAACGCCAAGGCCGCCTGAATGCGGTCATCAAACGGCACTGTATCATGTGCTAGAATTTGCACAGTTTCATGACCCTTGCCTGCAATTAACACCGTATCACCGGGTTGGGCGTGCCCAATGGCGAAACGAATGGCTTTAGTACGATCGTGTTCAAAGACAACACCCGTTTTATTGCGGAAGCCTTGCATAATATCCTCAAATATTTGTTGTGGATTTTCAGAGCGCGGATTATCGTCGGTTACAATCACCACGTCAGCATCTGATTCAGCAATTTCTGCCATTAACGGACGTTTTCCACGATCACGATCGCCACCACAGCCAAACACACACAACAAACGCCCACGGGTATGCACCCGTACCGCCTTTAATACTTGCTGCAATGCACCGGGCGTATGCGCGTAATCCACCACCACCAAACGCTCACTGAGCGAAGTCGACGTGACTCGCTCCATGCGCCCCGGCACGACCTGAACCTGTTGCAAACCTTGTAAAGCCGCTGACAGTGTTAAGCCTTTCACCAACAACGCGCCCAAAGCTGCCAACAAATTATGCAAATTAAACGCCCCCAACACAGGGGCTTGTAGCAGTGCTTCCTGCTGCCCAACGCACACAGTTGCCCGAATGCCGCTATGGTCAAAGACCGGATTGCTTGCCACCAAGGTGTTAGCCGGATAATCCGCCACATTACCGACACCGTAACCCATTACCCGCAGCGCACCGCCGGTTAATTCCGCCGCCAAACGCCGCCCAAAGGCATCATCCAGATTCAGCACCACTGCTTGCAAATCAGGCCAGTGAAACAACTTACGCTTAGCCTCGGCATACGCCTCAACCGTGCCGTGATAATCCAAATGGTCGCGGGTAAGATTCGTCAGCACTGCCACATTAAAGCGCACCCCATTCACACGCCCCTGATCCAGCGCATGTGAGGAAACCTCCATCGCCACCGTGGTAAAGCCATCCTGCTGCAAGCGCCGCAACAGACGGTGCAAGGTCAGTGCATCCGGCGTGGTATGCGTGGCAGGCTGCAACGCCCCCGGCACACCAATCCCCAATGTTCCCAACACAGCGGCTTGCTGTGGTTGAATCGCATTCAGTGCCTCGGCGACAAAATGACTCACCGAGGTTTTGCCGTCAGTACCTGTCACGCCCACCATGAACAATTCGGCACTGGGGCTGGCATTAAAACGGTCGGCGAGTGTGCCTAAATGCTCCCGCAAGGAAGGCACCGGCACTAACTCGACCGACAAGGGTGGCTGTTGTAGGTCTGTTTCTGGCTCGTAAAGCACCACTGCCGCACCGGCTTGCACAGCGGCGGCGGCATAACTCAAACCGTGCTGGCGTGTGCCACGCAATGCAATAAACGCCATACCAAGCTGAATGGAACGGTTATCCAGTGTCAAACCACTGACCTGAACATCAGGTACAGCATCCGCAATACCGTGCAATAATTCACGTAGGGAAACCATCGTCATGTTGCTCCTCCTGCTGTATTCACTACGGGTGCTTGCTGCACTGCCTGCTTGGCATCCGGCAAATTATCGGGGGGTACGTCCAATAAACGCAGCGCTTCCGCCATCACCTTAGAGAAAACCGGAGCAGCAGCACGACCACCGCTGTCATCAATTTTCGGCTCATCAATTTGTACCGCCACCACCAAACGTGGACGGCTTGCAGGCGCAATACCGATAAAGCTCGTTAAATAGCGGTCATTTTGGTACTTACCATCGATGTATTTGTAAGCCGTCCCGGTTTTACCCGCGACACGGTAGCCATCTACCATAGCTTTTTCGCCGGTACCACCTTCCTGCACCACCGCCTCCATCATGCGCAGGACAGAACTCGCGGTATCAGGGTTCATCACCTGCTGACCAAGACCCAACTTCTCTGGCTTATAAATGGAAACCGGCATCAATACCCCATTCGCCGCAAACGGTGCATACGCATGAGTTAACTGCAATAAGCTGGAGGACAGACCGTAACCGTAACCGTGTGAGGCACGGTCAACCTTGCCCCATTGCGTGTAATTGGTCAGCATTCCCGCTGTTTCACCGGAAAAACCTGCATTAGGCGTTTGCCCAAAGCCCAGACGACTGAGGAACATCCACTGATCACGGGCACTCATCAGCAATGCCACCCGACTTGCCCCAACGTTACTGGATTTCGCTAACAACGTGGGCAACGTGACTGAACCATAATCTTTGGGATCTTTAACGCTGTATTTGCCAAATTTAATTTCACCAGGTGATGTATTCACTTCAACATCCGCACCTAATACCCGCGCCTCTAATGCCGCTGCAATGGTCAATGGCTTTAACGTTGAACCCGGTTCGGATTTATCCGTCACTGCACGATTGCGATAGAGATAGGGTTCCAACTCTTTACGGTTATTGGGATTAAAAGAAGGAACATTTGCCATCGCGAGGATTTCCCCGGTATGCGCATCCAATACCACCAAGGAACCCGCTTTGGCATTGAGTAACGACACTTGCGTTTTCAGTTCTTTGTAAGCGAGGTATTGAATACGACGGTCAATCGTGAGCCGCACATCCTGCCCTGGCTGCATTTCTTCCATGCTGATCACGCTTTCGACCAACTTGCCTTTGGCATCACGCACCACGCGCGTTTGACCGTTTTTACCCGCCAATACTTCGTTACGCGCTTTTTCAATACCCTCAATGCCATTGCCATCAACATTGGTCATGCCCACCACATGCCCGGCAGTTTCGGCTAAAGGGTAATAACGGCGGTATTCGCGTGTTGCTGCCACACCGGGTAAATCCAAGGCTAAAATATTATCCGCGACTTCCAATGGCAATTGACGCCCAAGGTAAAAGAATTGTTTGCTGCTGGCTTCTTTTAACTTGGCAGGCAAACCGCCCTCTTCCAGACCCAGCTCTTTTTCGATTTGACGGAACCCAGATTCCAAGCGTGCGAACCGGGTGCTCGCCAACGCTTGCCCCTCACGTTCTTCTGCCGCGCTATCACCAACGGTAGCATCCGTCACCTGACGTGACAGCTCATACTCATGACGCAATTCCTCACGGGCTTGCAGTAATTCCTGCGGGTTGCACCATAAGGAAGAGACGGGGGAACTGATTGCCATCGGGTCGCCATTACGGTCAGTAATCATGCCCCGGTAAGCCGGTACGGTAACAACACGCATCTGGCGCTTATCGGCTTGCTGTTGTAACCACTCTTGTTGAAAAATTTCCAACCAAGCCGCACGCAACATCAGAATGCCAATCACGACCAGCAAAGCCAACATCAAAAACAAACGTCTCCCCTGAAACACAGGGGATTTGAGTGCCTTACGCTTCACTCGCGTATTACCTTAATGTTATCAGCACTGGGCTTTTGCATTTTTAACACCTGTTTAGAACGGGTTTCCACGTGTACTTGATTTAACAAAACGCTTTGTTCCAGTTTCAAGCGACTCCAATCAGCGCTCAACTCATCACGTTCTTTTTCCAGCTTCTGCAATTCAGCAAACAATTGCCGCGAATGGTGACGATTCACCACAACCATCAATGCCAAGGCAATGACCAGAAAATAGAGTAATGCCAACGTTAGCAAGCCACCTCTATTCATGCAGACCGTTCTCCGATGCGCATAATGGCGCTACGGGCGCGGACATTGCCTTCCACCTCTAGCACAGAAGGGCGCACGGCTTTACCGATGAGCTTCATCGGCGGCTGAATAAAGGTTGGCATAATAGGCAACCCTTTGGGCAACACCGGTACGCTGGAATGATCACGCAAGAAATGTTTAACAATGCGATCTTCCAGGGAATGAAAACTAATGACCACCAAACGCCCGGCAGATGCCAGCCATTCCACCGCTTGCTGCAAACACACCTCAATGTCATCCAATTCCTGATTGACCTTAATGCGAATAGCCTGAAAGCTACGGGTAGCAGGATTTTTGCCCGGCTCACGTTTATGCACCACACTAGCGATTAAATTCGACAATTGGGTAGTGGTTTCCAATGGTGCGTTGATCCGGGTACGTACAATTTCTTTTGCAATTTGGCGGGAAAAACGCTCCTCACCATAACGCCACAGCACATCGGCAATTTGAGCCTCATCTGCCCGGTTCAACCACTGCGCGGCACTTTCACCGCTAGTAATATCCATGCGCATGTCAAGTTGTCCGTCCCGCATAAAGCTGAAACCACGTTCTGCATCATCCAATTGTGGGGAAGAAACCCCCAGATCCAGCAAGACACCCTGAATTTTATTCGTTACACCGGCTGCCAACAGCGCTTGCGGAAAATCCCGAAACGAGCCGTGCCACACAAATACTCGCCCATCAGCCGCATAACGTTGGCGGGCATGTTCAATCGCCACAGGATCCTTATCAATCACAATCAAGCGACCGCTCAAACCCAAATATTCCAAAATCAACGCCGAATGACCACCACGACCATACGTGCCATCGACATAAGTGCCCGACTCTTGAACATTCAATGCCTGCACGGCTTCCTGCAATAGCACTGTGTCGTGTTTCAACACTGAATCAACTACCTTTTATCCGCATTACATGGAAACCTGATTCAATACCTCGGTCGCCTCATCATCGTCCTGCGCTTCCTGCAACCAAGATTCACGGGCGGCTTCCCATGTATCAGCGTCCCACAATTCCAATTTATTCGCCTGACCAACCAATACCGCGCGCTTGTCAATGTTTGCGTATTCGCGCAACGGGGCTGGCAGCAATACCCGTCCTTGCGCATCCATCTCTAACTCAGCCGCATGACCCAAGATCAGGCGCTGCATATTGCGTACCCGGCGATTCATATTGGGTAAAGACATCAGGGTTTTCTCGACCTTCAGCCACTGATCCATCGGGTAAACAAGCAAGCACTTATCGGTGTGATCAACCGTAATGACAATCTGCCCCGCAGCGTTTTCCACAATATCCTCACGATACTTAGCGGGCATGGCGAGCCTGCCTTTAGGATCAATCGAGATGTTGGAAATACCACGAAACATACCATCTAATTCCACTCAAAATGGGAATACAACCCACTTTTTTCCACTTTCTTCCACCTAGATGGGAATATAGGCAGACAGTCGCGACCTGTCAATAAAATCAGATCAAAATCACTTTAAATAAAATAATGGAGTACAAAAATAAAACAAATACACCGAATTTGGCTCAATAAATTACTTTATAGCCAATGAGTTGTAATAGAAACCTCAGGACAAAGATTAAGGTTTAATGCATTATTATTTTTTAAATAAAAAATCAAATAGCCAGCAATAAAAAAGATAGAGCTAAAATGCCAAACAAGTAGTCCCCTTTTGCATCTTGCCGCACGATCAGCAAATCGGGAAACATGGGTTTGACACTGCCGCCATCTTCATAGGGAATTACAGGAAACAAACGAATGGCAACCATGACAACCCGTCTACCTGACGAACAACACAACCGCCTGAAAACGTTAGCGACACGTCGCTGCGTGAGCCTGAACAAGCTGATGGAAGAATCGGTTATGCGCACACAGTTGATGGGTTTGAAGTGGATTTTCTGGCACGTTATCCCTTTGCCCGTTGCGCACAAGCTGCTAGGGTAGCAGTCCACGCAATACTTAGGGAAAGTCATGGATCACAGCGTACACAACAAACTCATTTCATTCATTTGGGCTATCGCCGACGACTGTTTACGCGATGTGTATGTGCGCGGCAAGTACCGTGATGTGATTTTGCCGATGGTGGTGTTACGCCGTATCGACACGCTGCTAGAGACCACCAAGCAAGCGGTGCTGGATGAGGTCAACTTCCAGCGCGAAGAAATGCACGCCACCGAACTGGACGATGAGCCATTAAAGGCCGCTTCCGGTTATGTGTTCTACAACACCTCGCGCTGGACACTGAAAACGCTGTTCAGCACTGCCACCAATAACCAGCAAATCCTGCTGGCAAATTTTGAAGAATACTTGCTGGGTTTCAGCGCAAACGTCAAGGAAATCATTGGGCGTTTCAACCTGAAAGCGCAAATTCGCCACATGGCTTCCAAGCAAGTGCTGCTGGATGTGGTGGAAAAGTTTGTTTCGCCCTCTATCAACCTCACGCCCGACATTGCCGAAGACCCCGACGGCAACAAACTCCCCGCGTTGACCAATCTCGGCATGGGTTATGTGTTTGAGGAACTGATCCGCAAATTCAACGAGGAAAACAACGAAGAGGCGGGCGAACACTTTACCCCGCGTGAAGTGATTGAGTTGATGACCCACTTGGTGTTTGACCCGATCAAAGCCGATTTGCCGCTGACCTTGAGCATCTACGACCCTGCGTGTGGTAGCGGCGGGATGCTCACCGAATCGCAGAACTTCATCGAAGAAAAGTACCCCAGCAGCAAACAGCGCGACATTCACCTATTCGGCAAGGAAATCAACGACGAAACCTACGCCATCTGCAAATCCGACATGATGATCAAGGGCAACAACCCCGAAAACATCAAAGTTGGTTCGACCCTTTCCACCGATGAATTCGCCCCCAATCGCTTTGACTTTATGCTCTCCAACCCGCCTTACGGCAAAAGCTGGGCTTCGGAACAAAAGAACATTAAAGACGGAGCGGATGTGATCGACCCACGTTTCAAGGTGACGTTGTACGATTATTGGGGCAAGCCGGAAGTGGCGGATGCCACGCCGCGTTCCAGCGACGGGCAATTGCTGTTCCTGATGGAAATGGTCAGCAAGATGAAAACAGGGGGCAGCCGCATCGCTTCGGTGCATAACGGTTCCAGCTTGTTTACGGGTGATGCGGGCGGTGGGGAAAGCAATATCCGCCGCTACATTATCGAAAACGACTGGCTCGACGCGATTGTGCAATTGCCAAATAACCTGTTCTACAACACCGGCATTACCACCTATATCTGGCTGCTGAACAACAACAAGCCCAAGGAACGCAAAGGCAAAGTGCAATTGATTGATGCCAGCCTGTTGTTCCGCAAGCTGCGCAAAAATCTGGGCAATAAAAACTGTGAGTTCGCACCGGAACACATCCAGCAGATTACCCAAACCTATCTGGATTGCGCCGCGCTTGAACGCGAACTCGATGCCAACGGCGACCCTACCGGCATTGCCAGCAAGGTTTTTCGCAATGATGATTTTGGTTATTACAAAGTCACGATTGAACGCCCGGATCGGCGTAAGGCGCGGTTTTCCGCTGAGGCGATTGCGCCGTTGCGCTTCGACAAATCGTTGGCGGAGGTGATGGAACACCTGTACAGCACCCACGGCGACAAGGTGTATGAATCCGCCTTTTTGAAGGCGCAGGAAAAAACCATTCTCGGTTGGTGCGAAGATAACGACATTAGCCTCAATACCAAGGCGAAAGCCAAACTGCTCGATGTGAAGTATTGGGCAGGCTTGAAACAACTCTTTGAGACGGCGCACACACTCATGGCTGAGTTGGGTGAAGTGGAATTTGACGACTTTAACGTGTTCAAGGAACAAGTGGATGCCGCGCTGAAAACTCGCGCTATCAAGCTCTCTGCCTCTGAAAAGAATGCTATTTTGAACGCGGTGAGTTGGTATGACGAAACCGCCGCCAAAGTGGTGAAAAAGGTGGTGAAACTGGCGGGCAAGGAATTGGATGACTTGCTGGAACGCTACGATTGCGTGGTGGAGGATTTACCCGACTTTGGGTATTACCCGACGGGCAAAAAGGGCGAATACCTCACCTATGAAACTAGCGCGGATTTGCGCGACAGCGAATCAATTCCGCTGAAAGACAGCATCTACCAATACTTCCTTGATGAAGTCAAACCGCACGTTGCCGAGGCTTGGCTGAATATGGAGTTGGTCAAGATTGGCTATGAAATCAGCTTCAACAGGTATTTCTACCGTCATAAACCGCTGCGTTCGCTGGAAGCGGTCGCTACCGACATTTTGGCACTGGAACAGCAGGCTGATGGCTTGATTGCGGATATACTAGGTTTGAAGAAACTGCCCTTGGGAGTCATGCAGTGACAGAACGCCATCAACTGTTACAGTCCATTGCCAATATCATGGTGGATTATCGAACGGGTGAAATCCCCACGCCAACACCTGAGCATGTGGATAGATGGGTTCGTCAGTTTTCCCCAGAAGTGCAGTTACCGCTGTTGGCGGAAATGAATCATGTACTTGCCCGAACCTACCTTAACAAACTGCGTGTAGAAACCTTTCTTGCCAAGCTGGTAAACAATCCCAAACTTGCAGGGGCAGATTTTTGTGCATTTTGGCGCAATGTGGCGTTTCTGAATATTCAGCAGGGCGGTAATAGTCAGCACGAAATGCTGACCATGTTTAGCAAGGTATTACAACAGGAATGCGGTTTTTCTGCCCAACAAGGTTTGTATAACCCTCATGCTTACATCTATCTTGATCAGGTTGCGCGGCAAACCTCGCCCTTCAGGGCGGGGAGGATAGCGCGGGAGGCAAAGCCTCCCTATGTTAGGAGTGTGTTTAGTGGGGTATCTGCTGCTGTTTACCAATGCCGAAACCGCCACTTTTAATCTATAATGGGCTTATGCAACGATTACAAGCCTTCCAATACGAACTCATGCCCGACGGTGAAACCCAACGTCAACTCCGCCGTTTCGCGGGGTCATGCCGTTTCGTTTACAACAAGGCGTTAGCATTGCAACAAGCCAACCATGAAGCGGGTGAAAAGTTCATCGGTTACATGGCAATGGCAAAACACCTGACCGCATGGCGCAACGGTGCTGAAACGCCTTGGCTGAAGGATGCCCCCATCCACCCCTTGCAACACGCGCTCAAAAACCTCGAAAAGGCTTACCAAAACTTCTTTGCCAAACGTACCGACTTCCCGCGTTTC